>RBWT01000147.1 GCA_004010275.1 Streptomyces huasconensis | reverse complement strand
GTTCGCCGACGGCGCCGCCGCGGTGCCCGGCACCTACAGCGGCCGGGCCGCCGAACGCCGCCCCGCCACCCGACCGGCCGCGACGTCGACGAGTACGCGGCGGCCTGGGTCACCGGAGCCCCGGTGGACTGGCCCCGCCTGCACAGCCGGCACCCGCACCGCGCGGTGTCGCCCTGCCGGGACACCCCTTCGCGCGCGAGGTCTTCCCGCACGCCTGGGCCGACGGCACCGCCCCGGGCCCGGCGGACCGGGGCGCCGCCCGTCCGGCGTCGGCGGTGAACGCCGTGCCCTCCGTCCTCGCCGACCTCGACGCCGCCGCAGCCGAGCACCTGCGGTCCGACCCGGCCGCCGGGGACCTGGAAGCCGCGCTGCGCTCCGACGTGATGGTGCGCGAACTGACCGGCGTCTGCCGCAGGATGCTCTTCGCCTCGCTGCGCCGCCTGGACGTCTTCGCGGCGGCGGGCGAGTGGTACACCGAGGCGGAACTGGTGAGCCGGCTCGGCGTCGTGGACGAGCACGCGGCGCTCTTCCACGGACTGCTCGGCGTCCTCACCGAAGGCGGCTACCTGCGCGCCGAGGGGGAGCACCTGCTCACCACCGACCTCGTCGCCGAACCCGGCCGGCTCACCTGGGACGAGAGCGAACTGGCCCGCCTCAAGGGCGAAGTGACCGCAAAGTACGCCGAGATGGACGGCTACTTCCACCTCCTGACGCTCTGCCTCGAAGAGATGCCCGACGTCCTCACCGGCCGCAAGAAGGCGCACGAGGTGCTCTTCCCCGGCGGCTCCTTCGACGCCGTGGAAGCCGTCTACCACAGCGACGGGGACACCAACGGCCTGGTGGCCGGGCTCGTCGCCCGCTACGTCCGGGCGCGGCGCGAACGCGACCCCAAGGCCACCCTCTCCGTCCTGGAGATCGGCGCCGGCACCGGCGGCACCACCGCCAAGGTGCTGCCCGCGCTCGACGCCTCCGACGGGCGGCTCAGCTACGTCTACACCGACATCTCGCGCGGCTTCACCCAGTACGGGCGCAACCAGTACGGCAAGGACCACCCCTACGTCACCTTCGCACCGCTGGACATCGAGTCGGCGCCCGTGGAGCAGGGCTTCGAAGCGGGCAGCCAGGACCTCGTCCTCGCCTGCAACGTGCTGCACGCCACCCGCCGCGTCGACGACACCCTGGCCCACGCCCGGCAGCTCCTGCGCCCCGGCGGCGTGCTCATCCTCCTGGAGACCACGCGGGCGCAGGACTTCTTCACCCTCACCTTCGGGCTGATGGGCGGCTGGTGGGCCTACGAGGACGACTGCCGCATCCCGGGCTCCCCCCTGCTCAGCGTCTCCCTGTGGCGCCAGGCCCTGGAGCGCGGCGGCTTCCGCGCGGTCCGCGCCCTGACGCCGGCCCCCGTGCGCGAGGACCAGGCGTACCAGGCCGTCGTCCTCGCGGAACTGGAGGGCGCACGGGAGGCGGGGAAGCCCGTGCGGGCGCTGCCCGACGCCCCGGCCCCGAGCGCCGCGCGCCCCGTGGCGCAACCGCCCGCCGAGGCCGCCGAAGCCGGTGCGGCCGTCGCGGCGGGAGCGGTGGCGGGTGAGCCGTCCGGCGGCCCGCTCCAGGAGCTGGTGCCGACGCCGTGGCGCGACGTGCTCGGTGTCACCTCGGTCCGCCCCGAGGACGACTTCCAGGAAGTGGGCGGCGACTCGATCCTGGCGACCCAGATCATCTCCCGCCTCAAGAGCGGCTTCCCCATCGAACTCGACCTCGGTGAGCTGTTCCAGGCCCGCACCCTGGCCGACATGGTCCAGATGCTGGAGGCCGAGCTGATCGAGCGCATCGACGAGCTGCCCGAGGAGAGTGTGACCACCCTGCTCGCGTGAACCGGACCGTAAGCCCGCCGCTCGCGTGAAACGGCGAGAGCCAGGACACCGCCGAGACCACCAAGGAGTTCCCCCGCAATGTCCCGCGAAGATCTCGCCACCTCGCGCAAGGCGCGGCTGTCCCCGCAGAAGCGGGCCCTGCTGGAGAAGCTCAGCGGCGCGGCCCGCACGGCGGGGACCACCCGCATCCCGCGCCGCCCCGCCGACGACCGCCCGCCGCTCTCCTACGCCCAGCGCCGCCTGTGGTTCCTGGACCAGATGGTGCCCGACAGCCCCGCGTACAACGTCCCGATGAGCTTCCGCGTCCGCGGGCCGCTGCGCGGCGAGATCCTGGAGCGGGCCGCCGAGGAGGTGGTGCGCCCGGCACGAGTCGCTGCGCACCCGGCTGCCCAGCGAGAACGGCGAGCCGTGGCAGGAGATCGTGGACGACGTCAAGGTCCCCGTCGAACTCGTCGACCTCACCGACAACCCGGCGCGGCTCGACGCGCTGGTCTTCGAGGCGGGCCGCCGGCCCTTCGACCTGGCCACGGGCCCCCTCCTGCGCGTCACCCTCTACCGGCTCGCCCCCGAGCTGCACGTGGTCCTGCTCAACGCCCACCACGTGGTCGTCGACGGCTGGTCGCTCGGCCTGTTCTGGCAGGAACTCTTCACGTTGTACGAGGCGTTCGCCGCGGGCCGGCCCTCCCCGCTGACCGAACTGGCCGTGCAGTACGCGGACTTCGCCGTCTGGCAGCGCGAGTACCTCTCCGGCGACCGCCTGGAGAACCAGCTCGCGTACTGGCGGCGCCAACTGGGCGAGGGCACGGAGAACCTGGAGCTGCCCCTGGACCGGCCCCGGCCGCCCGTCCAGACCTTCGAGGGCGGCGACCTCAGGGACGTCTACCCGGCCGCCCTGCGCGACGAGCTGCAGGCCCTGTGCCGGCGCGAGGGCGTCAGCCTGTTCGTCGTGCTGCTCGGCGCGCTGAACGTCCTGCTGCACCGCTACACGGGCCAGAGCGGCATCCCCGTCGGCTCACCGGTGACCAACCGCACCCACGTCGACATCGAGCCGCTGATCGGCATGTTCGTGAACACCCTCGTCTACCGCACGGACATGGCGGGGGACCCCGACTTCCGCGAGGTGCTGCGGCGGGTCCAGGAAGTCGTCAACGGCGCCCAGCAGCACCAGGAAGTGCCCTTCGAGGTCCTGGTCGACGCCCTGCGGCCCGAGCGGTACCTGTCGCAGAACCCGCTGTTCCAGGTCTGCTTCAACTTCCTGCCCGCCCGGGAGCTGAAGCCGGGCGACGAGCTGGTCATCGAGGCCATCGAGGGCGTACGGATCGCCACCTCCAAGTTCGACCTGTGGATCAGCGTCGTCGACTGCGCCGACGAGCTCCTGGTGGAGGTGGAGTACAACCGCGACGTCTTCGAACCGGCCACCGTGCGCCGCCTCATGGACGCCTTCCGCGTCGTGGTTCAGGCCGCGGCGGCCCGGCCCGACGTCGCCGTCTCCCGGCTGCCCGTGCTGCCCGAAGCCGACCGCCGCAGGATCGTCGAGGAGTGGAACGACACCGCGAAGGTCTTCGACGGCGCCGAGAGCTGCCTGCACGACCTGATCGCCGACCAGGCCGCCCGCACCCCGGACGCCCCCGCGGTCGTCTTCGGCGGCCAAGAGGTGACGTATGCGGAGCTGGACCGCCGCGCCAACCGCCTCGCTCACTGGCTGCGCGGCCGCGGCGCGGGCCCCGAACGCACCGTAGCCGTCTGCGCCGAGCGTTCCGTCGAGCTGGTCGTCGCGCTGCTCGGCGTGCTCAAGTCGGGCGCCGCGTACGTCCCGGTCGACCCCGACCACCCCGCCCGGCGTCGCGCCTTCATGCTCGACGACGCCGCCCCCATGCTCGTGCTCACCCAGGAGCACCTGCGGGCCGGGCTGCCGCCCACCGAGGCGGAGGTGTGCGCCCTCGACGCCGACTGGGCCCGGATCGCCGAGGGGCCGGAAGGACCGGTCGCGCACGGGGCGGGCCCCGACACGCTCGCCTACATGATCTACACCTCGGGGTCCACCGGCGAGCCCAAGGGCGTCCTCAACACCCACCGCGGCATCGTCAACCGGCTGCTGTGGATGCAGGACCGCTACCGCCTGGACGCCACCGACCGGGTGCTGCAGAAGACACCGTTCAGCTTCGACGTCTCGGTGTGGGAGTTCTTCTGGCCGCTGCTGGCCGGCGCCACCCTCGTCGTCGCCGGTCCCGACGAGCACAAGGACCCCGCCAGGCTCGCCGAGGTGATCGGCGCCGAGCGGATCACCACCGCCCACTTCGTGCCCTCGATGCTCCAGGTCTTCCTCGGCCAGGAGGAGGGCGCCGACGGCCTCGCCGGACGCTGCGCGGACCTGCGCCGCGTGGTGTGCAGCGGCGAGGCGCTGCCGTTCGCGCTCCAGGAGCGGTTCTTCGCCAAGCTGCCGGGAACCGAGCTGCACAACCTCTACGGACCCACCGAGGCGGCCGTCGACGTCACCGCCTGGCAGTGTGTGCCCGGCGACGAGCGCGGCGTCGTGCCCATCGGCCGCCCCATCGCCAACACCCGCGTCCTCGTCCTGGACGAACGGCTCAACCCCGTACCGGTCGGCGTCGTCGGCGAAGTGCACATCGGCGGCGTCCAGGTGGCCCGCGGCTACCACAACCGGCCCGAGCTGACCGAGGAGCGCTTCGTCCCCGACCCGTTCGGCGCGCCCGGCGAGCGGCTGTACAAGACCGGCGACCTGGCCAGGCTGCTGCCCGACGGGGCGATCGAGTACCGCGGCCGCGCCGACTTCCAGGTGAAGGTGCGCGGCATCCGGATCGAACCCGGCGAAGTCGAGGCCGCCCTGACCCGGCACCCCGGCGTCCTGGACGCGGCTGTCGTCACCCGCGAGGACCCGCGCGAGGCGGGGCACAAGCAGCTCGTCGCCTACGTCGGTGCCCGACACCGCGCCCGCCGCGCAGGCCCCCGGTGACGACGAGGACCCGATGGCCGAGCGCGTCGCCGAGTGGGCGGAGGTCTTCGACCAGGCCTACGCGCGGGGCACGGGAGCGCGCGAGGCGGACTTCAACATCGTCAGCTGGAACAGCAGCTACACCGGTGAGCCGCTGCCCGCCGAGGAGATGCGGGAGTGGGTCGACGGCACCGTCGAACGCATCCTCGCCCTGCGCCCCCGACGGGTCCTGGAGATCGGCTGCGGCACCGGCCTGCTGCTCTCCCGCATCGCCCCGCACTGCGAGAGCTACCACGGCACCGACATCTCCTCGGCCGCCCTGGACTTCGTGCGCACCCGGCTGCTCGCCGAGCGCCCCGACCTCGCGGGCGTCACCCTCTCGCACCGCGCCGCCGACGAGAGCGCGGGGCTCGACGAGGAGCCGTACGACGTGGTGATCCTCAACTCCGTCGCGCAGTACTTCCCCGACGGCGCCTACCTGCGCAAGGTCCTCGGCCAGGCCCTGGACAGCCTCACCGGGGACGGCGCCGTCTTCGTGGGCGACCTGCGCAACCTCGCCCTGCTCGACACCTTCCACACCGACGTCGAGCTGAGCCGCGCCACGGCGAAGCTCCCCGTCGGCCGCCTCCGCGGACGCATCGCCCGCCGGACCCGCCAGGAGCAGGAACTCCTCGTCCACCCCGCCTTCTTCACCACCCTGCGCGAAGACAGGCCCGCCATCGGCGCGTCGACATACAGCTCCGCCGGGGCCGCCACGACAACGAACTGACCCGCTACCGCTACGACGCCGTCCTGCGCGTCACGGCACGGGACCCCGCCCCCGACACGGACGTCCGCACACTCGACTGGGCCGACGCCGCCGGCCTCGACGAGGTACGCCGGCGCCTCGAACAGGAGCGGCCCGACGCGCTCGTCGTACGCGGCGTGCCCAACGCCCGCCTCGCCGCCGTCAACGCCCGGCAAGCCCTGCTGCGCGACAAGGACGCCGAGGAGATCGTCGGCGAACTCGTCGCCGACACCCCGACCGGCACCGCGGGCCACGTGGACCCCGAGGAGTGGTGGCGCCTCGGCGCCGACACCGGCCTCGCCGTCACGGTCTCCTGGATGCCCGACGCCAGCGACGGCAGCTACGCGGTCCTGCTCAGCCGCACCGGCACCCACCACCTGGACCTGCCCGACCCCCGGCGGGCCGGTCCCCTGACGAACGACCCCGCCTTCGACCGCGCGGGCGCCGAACTGGTCCGCGACCTGCGCCGCTTCCTCAAGGACAGTGTCCCGGACTACATGGTGCCCGCCGCGTTCCTGCCGCTGCGCACCCTGCCGGTCGGCGTCAACGGCAAACTCGACCGCGACGCGCTGCCGCCTCGGTGCCGGAACAGGGCGACACCGACGGCGCCGCCGCCGAGCCCACCACCCCACCGAACACGTCCTCGCCGAGCTGTGGGCGGAGGTGCTCGGCGTGGACGACGTGGGCGTGCACACCAACTTCTTCGAGCTGGGCGGCGACTCCATCCACACCATCCACGTCGTCGCCAAGGCCAGGCAGCGCGGCCTGGAGTTCGCCCCGCAGCTCGTCTTCCAGCACGGCACGATCGCCGCCCTGGCCGCCGCCTTCGACGAACGGGCCACCGCCGACACCACCGCCCCCGAGCATCGGGTCGCCCCCGGGCAGGACACCGACGCGGAGCTGCGCGAGCTGTCCGAGGCGCCCGGAGTGGTCGACGTCTACCCGCTCTCACCCTTCCAGCAGTGGGCGCTCGGCGAGTGGCGCGAGCGCCCCGAGCCCGGCCTCTTCCTGGTGCACCGCATGCAGTTGCTCCAGGTCTCCGCGTTCAGCGAGGACGTCTTCGTCGACTGCTTCCACCGGCTCATCTCCGAGCACCCGCTGCTGCGCACCACCTTCGCCTGGGACGGCCTCGCCGAGCCGGTGCAGGTGGTGCACGAGGACGCCGTCCCGGAAACGACCTTCGCCGACTGGCGCGGCCTCGCGGGCCCCGAGCAGGACGCCCGCCTGGAGACCTACCTCGCCGCCGACCGGGACCGCGGCGTCGACCTCGGCACCGCCTCCGCACTGCGCTACCTGGTCGCCCTGCTCGACGCGGAGACCGCGCTCGTCGTGGTGAGCCTGAACTACTTCTGCCTGGACGGCTGGAGCTTCGAGATCGTCACCGACCGGCTCCAGGAACTGCTCGACGCGGCGGTCACCGGCCGCACCCCGGCGCCCGCCTCCGCACGCCTGCCGTTCAAGGAGTTCGTCGAAGGCGTACGCGCTCTGCCACGCGCGGCCCGCCGAGGAGTACTGGCGGCGCGCCCTCGCCGGCCTGACCGCCCGACCGCCCTGTCCGAAGGCGTCCGCGCCCTGCTGCCCGCACAGCCGGCCGAGAAGGGCTGCGCCCGCCAGATCATCACCCTCGACCGGGACACCACCCTCGGCCTGCGCCGCCTCTCCCAGCGCGCCCACCTCCCGCTCAACGCCCTGTTCCAGGGCGCCTGGGCACTGGTCAACGCCGCGTACACCGCCTCCGACGACGTCGCGCACGGCGTGCTCCTCGCGGGGCGCTCCTCACCGGTCGCCGACCCCGACGCGCTCTCCACCATGGTGGGCCCCGCCTTCAACATCCTGCCGCTGCGCACCCGCCTCGACCGCGAGTGCGACGCGGGGTCCTTCCTCAAGGACGTACTCGGCGCCCTCGTGGAGATGGGCGGCCACGAGACGACGCCCCTGGACACCGTCCTCGGCTGGAGCGACCTGCCGCCCGGCACGCTGCCCTGCGAGAGCTACATCGTGTTCCAGAACGTCGGCGTGGACACCATGGAGCGCTCGGGCACCGCGTTCTTCG
This sequence comes from Streptomyces huasconensis, assembly GCA_004010275.1. Classification (GTDB taxonomy): domain Bacteria; phylum Actinomycetota; class Actinomycetes; order Streptomycetales; family Streptomycetaceae; genus Streptomyces; species Streptomyces huasconensis. The sequence goes on along the minus strand of RBWT01000147.1, from coordinate 12,265 downwards.
TCTCCAAGATGGGCTTCCCGCTGCGTCTCGACGTCTTCCCCACCAACGTCGTCACCGTGCACCTGTCCTACCACCGCGACCAGGTCACCGACGCCGCCGCCACCCGGCTCCTGCTCGGCCTGCAGAACGTGCTCGAAGCCATGCTCGACGGCCTCGCGGGGCCCGTGGGGGAACTCGTCGATGCCGCCCTTGGCGAGCGCGCCGCGCCGCCCGGCCTCGGCGTCTTCCACGAGGGCGAGTTCCGCGTCGCCGACATACGCGAACAGCAGGGCGGTGAACGCGCTTGAACCGCCCCGTCGTCTTCCAGTTCTCCGGACAGGGCTCGCAGTACAGCGGAATGGGAGCGGCCCTGTACGAGACGGAACCGGTGTTCCGCCGCGTCATGGATCGCCTCGACGCGGTGGCGGCCGACGAGCTCGGCGAGTCCGTGCTCGCGGCCCTGTACGCGCCGGGCCGGGGCCGCGCCGAACCGTTCGACGACATCGCCTTCACCCACCCGGCGATCGTCATGGTCGAACTCGCCGCCGCCGAGACCCTCATCGCGGACGGCATCGAGCCCGACCTGCTGCTCGGCGCAAGCCTCGGCGAGTTCACCGCGTCCGTCCTCGCGGCGTCCTGGACGCCGAGGAGTGCCTGCGGCGCTCGTCCGCCAGGCCGCCGCGCTGCGCGCCGCGCCGGGCGGCGGCATGCTCGCCGTACTGGACGACGTGGCACTGCACGCACGCGTGCCGCTGCTGCGGGAGCGCACCGAGGTCGCCGCCCGCAACTACCCGGGGCACTTCGTCCTCTCCGGCGCGCACGAGGACCTGGTGGCCGCCGAGGAGGAACTGCGGGCCCGCAAGGTGGTGTGCCACCGCGTCCCCGTCCCGTACGCCTTCCACTCGCGCCGGATGGACCCCGGTGAGCCGCTGTTCCGCTCCGTCATGGCGGAGGCCGAGCTGAAGGCACCGCGGCTGCCCGTCGTCTCCTGCGCCACCGGCGGCGAGGTGGACCGCGTCACGGTGGACCACCTGTGGCGGGCGACCCGGCTGCCCATCGAGTACGCGGGAACGCTGGCCGCGCTGGAGCGCCGCGGCCCCTTCCAGTACGTGGACCTCGGCCCCTCGGGCACCCTGCACAACTTCACCCGCAACGGCCTGCCCGCGACCTCGCGCTCCCGGTCGCTGCCGCTGCTGAGCCCGCTGGGCGACGACATCCGCTCCCTCGCCGCCGTGCGCGCCGCCGTACCGGCCACCCGGCGCCGGGCACAGTCCGAACTCCCCGCACTCCCCGTATCCAAGGACGGCGTCATGAAGGTGTACGGATTCCCGGGCCAGGGCAGCCAGGCCAAGGGCATGGGCAAGGACCTTTTCGACGAGTTCCCCGAACAGACCGCGCTCGCCGACTCGGTGCTCGGCTACTCGATCCGCGAACTGTGCGTCGAGGACCCCCGCCGCGAGCTGAAGCTCACCCGGTTCACCCAGCCCGCCCTCTACGTCGTCAGCGCCCTCGCCTGGTTGCGCGAGCAGCGCCAGAACCCGGCGCCGCCCGACTACTTCGTCGGGCACAGCCTCGGCGAGTACGCGGCGCTGTTCGCCGCCGGAACCTTCGACTTCGAGACCGGGCTCCGCCTGGTCGCCCGCCGCGGCGAACTGATGAGCCGCGCCGACGGCGGACGCATGGCGGCCGTCCTCAAGTGCGACCTCGAAACCGTCGAGCGGGCCCTGACCGAGCACGGCCTGACCGCTCTGGACATCGCCAACCACAACGCCCCCGGCCAGTTCGTGCTGGCCGGGCCCACCGAGCAGATCACCGCGGCCAAACCGGTGTTCGAGCGACTCGGCGCGCACTACGTCCAGCTCAACGTCAGCGCCCCCTTCCACTCCCGCTACCTGCGGGAGACGGCCGAGGAGTTCGGCCGCTTCCTCACGGGCTTCACCCTGCGCGATCCCGCCGTGCCCGTCGTCGCCAACGTGGACGCCCGGCCCTACCGCCCCGGCGAGGTGGCGCGGCAGCTCGCCCGCCAGATCGCCTCGCCCGTGCTCTGGACCGACACGATCCGCTACCTCATGGGCAAGGGCGACTTCACGTTCGTGGAACTGGGTCCGGGGCGGGTCCTCGACAAACTCGTCACGAAGATCAGGGCGGAGGCGGAGCCCCTGGTGCTGGAGGCGGAGCCCGCAGTGGCGGAGGCGGGTTCCGCGGTGGCGGAGGCGGCGGAGCCCCCGGTCGTGGCGGGCGAGCCGGTGGCGGCCCGGGACGGCGGCGGCCCCGCGGCCCTCGGCGCCGCCGCGTTCCGGGAGCGCTACGGCCTGCGCTACGCTGCCTCGCGGGAGCCATGTACGGCGGCGTGTCCGGCGCCGACCTCCTGGTGCGGGCTCGGGAAGGCGGGGCGGCATGGGCTTCTTCGGCACCGCCGGGCTCCCCCTCGACGAGGTCGGGAAGGGCCTGGACGCGGTGCGCGCCGGGCTCGGCGCCGATGGGCCCTACGGCGCCAACCTGCTGCACCAGCACACCGACCCCGACCGGGAGTCGGCCCTGGTCGACCTCTTCCTGCGCGAGGGCGTGCGCACCGTCGAGGCCTCCGGCTTCCTGCGGATCACCCCGGCCCTGGTCAGGTACCGCCTCAGCGGCGGGCGGGTGCTCGCCAAGGTGTCGAGCACGACATGGCCGCCGCCTTCCTCGCGCCCGCCCCACCCGCGCTCGTCCGCGAACTGGTCGACTCGGGCCAGGTCCGTGAGGACGACGCCGCGCGGTACGCGGACGCCGCTGGCCGACGACCTGTCCGTGGAGACCGGTTCCGCTGGTACGACGCCGTCGGGAGCCTGACCACGCTGCTGCCCGCCGTGCTCCGGCTGCGCGACGCCGCGGCCGGACCGGGGCCGCGGGTGCACGTCGGCGCGCCGGCGGCATCGGCAGTCCGGAGGCGGCCGCCGCCGCGTTCCTCCTCGGCGCGGATTTCGTGCTCACCGGGTCCATCAACCAGTGCACGCCCGAGGCGGACACCAGCACGGCGGTCAAGGACCTGCTCCAGTCGCTGGACGTCCACGACGTGGCCCTCGCGCCCGCCGCCGAGATGTTCGAACTCGGCGTACGCGCCCAGGTCGTCAAGCGTGGGGTGTTCCTGCCGGCGCGCGCCACGAAACTCCACGACCTGTGGCGCCGCCACGACTCGCTCGACGCCATCGACGCGCCGACCCGCCGGCAGATCGAGGAGAAGTTCCTGCGCGGCCCGCTCACGTCCGCCTCCCAGGCCGGCGACCCCAAGCGGCGGATGGCCGACGCCTTCAGGAGCTACCTCGACCGCGGCTTCGAGCTGGCGCGCCGCGGCGAACCCGGCAGGACCGTCGACTACCTGATCTACTGCGGGCCCGCGATGGGCGCGTTCAACTCCTGGGCGCGCGGCACCGTCCTGGAGTCCTGGCAGTCGCGGCACGTGGATGCGATCGCCGAGCAGCTGATGACCGAGACGGCGGCACTGCTGCGCCGGCGGGCGCCGCGTTCGCCGCGCTCTGAGCCGAACCGGCCACCCGCCGAACCGGCCGCACACCGGGCCGCAGCCGCACTCCGAGCCGAATAGGGCCGAGCAGCAAGGGAAGAGGGAACGACCGTGAGTTCGCACGACGCCACCGAGGTGTCCGGGAACGACATCGCCATCGTCGGCATGGCCGGGCGCTTCCCCGGCGCCGACAGCGTGGGGGAATTCTGGGAGCTGCTGCGCGCGGGCCGCGAGGGCATCACCCGGTTCAGCGACGAGGAACTGGCCGACGCCGGCGTACCCGCCGCGCTGCGCGCCGACCCGGCGTACGTACGAGCCCACGGCGTCCTGCCCGACGTCGACCTCTTCGACACCGGCTTCTTCGAGTTCACCCCGGCGGAGGCCGAGGTCATCGACCCCCAGCAACGCCTCTTCCTGCAAAGCTGCCACACCGCGCTGGAGGACGCCGGCTACGACCCGCGCCGCTACGACGGGCTGATCAGCGTCTACGGCGGCGCCGCCATCAACACCTACCTCCAGCAGCACGTCCTGCCGAGCATCGACCAGACCGCCACCTCCGACCACTTCAAGGTCATGGTCGGCAACGACAAGGACTTCCTCGCCACCCGCGTCAGCTACAAGCTCGACCTGCGCGGACCGAGCTACAGCGTCCAGACGGCCTGCTCGACCTCGCTCGTGGCCATCCACCTCGCCTGCCAGGGGCTCATCAACGGCGAGTGCGACATGGCGCTGGCGGGCGGCGTGACGGTCAAGCTGCCCCAGACGCGCGGCTACCTGTACGAGGAGGGCGCGATCCTCTCCCCGGACGGCCGGTCCCGCACCTTCGACGCCCAGGCCGGCGGCACCGTCCTCGGCAACGGCGTGGGCATCGTCGTCCTCAAGCTCCTGGAGGACGCCCTCGACGCGGGCGACACGATCCACGCCGTGATCAAGGGCACCGCCACCAACAACGACGGCTCCCTCAAGGTCAGTTACGCCGCCCCAGGCAAGGAGGGCCAGGCGGCCGTCATCGCCGAGGCACACGCCGTCTCCGGCACGGAACCGGAAAGCATCTCCTACGTCGAGGCGCACGGCACCGCGACGCGGCTCGGCGACCCCGTGGAGGTGTCCGCGCTCACCGACGCGTTCCGCCGCGGCACACCCGACACGGGCTTCTGCGCCATCGGCTCTCTCAAGTCCAACGTCGGCCACCTGGACGCCGCCGCGGGCGTCGCCGGAGTGATCAAGACGGCGCTCATGCTGCGCCACCGCTCCCTCGTCCCCACCCTCAACTATCAACGGCCCAACCCGGCCATCGACTTCGCCGCCACCCCGTTCTACGTCAGCACCGAGACGAAACCCTGGACGGCCGAGGGACCGCTGCGGGCCGGGGTCAGCTCGTTCGGCATCGGTGGGACCAACGCGCACGCGATCCTCCAGGAAGCCCCCCAGCAGGAACCGGGCGACCCCTCCGCACGCGAGGAGCAGCTCCTGCTGCTCTCCGCCAGGAACCGCCCTCGACGCCCTCACCGAAGGCCCTCGCCGACCACTTCGAGGCCGCCCCCGGCACCGACCTCGCCGACGCCGCGTACACCCTCGCGATGGGCCGCCGGGCCCACCGCCACCGCCGCGCCGTGATCTGCGCCGATTCCACCGAGGCGGTGCGCGCCCTGCGTGCGCGCGCCGAGCCCGGCTGCGCCACCGGCCGGGCCGAAGACGCCGCCGAGCAGCGGCTGTTCACACCGGACCCGGAGCTCTCGGGCCGCGCCCTGCTGGACGCCGTGCGCACCGCCTGGCTCGACGGTGCCGAGGTGGACTGGGAGGAGTTCTACGCGGGTGAGCGACGCCGCCGTATCCCGCTGCCCACCTACCCCTTCGAGGGCCGCAGGGTGTGGCTCGAACCGCCGTCGGACAGCGCGGGCGCGGACGCCGTCAAGGGCCCGCATCCGCTCATCGGCGCCAACGTCTCGACCCTGGCCGAGCACCGCTACGCCACCACCCTGACCGGCGACGAGTTCTTCGTCGCCGACCACCGCGTCGACGGCCGGGCCATCATGCCCGCCGTCGGCTACCTGGAGATGGCGCGCGCCGCGGGGGCGCTGTCCCTGCCCACCGGGGCGGGCTCCCTCGCCAGGGTCTCCTTCGAACGGCCGCTGTCCTTCCCGCACGGACCGCGCACCGTGCACGTCGAGCTGACCCCGCACGGGGACGGAGCACGGTTCACGATCACCGACCCGACCGGGACGGCGGCGGGCGAGCCCGAGATCTGTGCCCGCCCGAGCTGTCCGGCACGGCCCCCGCCGACACCCCGCCACCGGTGGACCCGGCCGCCCTCACGGCGCGCTGCCCCGACCTGCTCGCCGCAGCCCGACCTCTACGGCCTGCTGCGGGCCCGCGGCCTCGACTACGGCCCGGCCATGCGCTCCCTGCGTGAGCTGCGCCGCGGCGACGCCGAGGCACTGGGCGTACTCGAACTGCCGCCGACGCCTTCCCGGCGGGGGAGCGGGACACGGACGACTTTGTCCTGCACCCGTCGCTGCTGGACGCCGCGCTGCACGCGGTGGTCGGCCTGCTCGCCGCCCGCGAGGACGAGGGCACCACCTACCTGCCGCTGGCGCTCGGCGCCCTCGACGTGTTCGCGCCGCTGCCCCGGCACTGCCTCGCCCACGTCACGCTGCCCGCCCACGGCGGAGGGGAGAAGCAGACCAAGGCGGACATCGACCTCCTCGACACCGAGGGACGCCCGCTCGCCCGCCTGCGCGACCTGTCCGTGCGCACCCTCAGGAACGGCCGCGACGAGCCCGGGACCGCCCTCTTCGCCGGCGTCTGGCAGCCGGCGGCTTCCGATGCCCCGGCGGCCCCGCCCCCCGGCCCGCGGCTCCTCCTCGCCCACGACCCCGCACGCACGCGCTGCTCGAAGCGCTCAGGGACGCCGGTGACACGGACTCCACGGTGGTCCTCGCCACCCCCGGCGAGGAGTTCACGCGGTCGACGACGACCACGACGGTGCACCCGCACCGCGAGGCGGACTTCGCCGCGCTCCTCGACCGGCTCGCCGGAACGGCCGCACCCCCGCCACGGTGCTGCACACCTGGTGCGCGGCCGAGGGGGGCCACGACCTCGACGGCCCGCGCTCGGTCTTCGCGCTGACCAAGGCGCTCCTCGCCCGCCGTGGACGACCGCACCGCGCTGCTGGTCGCCCACCGCACCGACGCCCACGGCGCGGACCCCGCCGAAGCCGCCCTCGCGGCATTCGGGCGCACCGTCACGCTGGAGAACCCGCGCCTCACCCACCGCCTGGTCGGCCTGGACGCCGACACGGCGCCGCTTCCCGCGCTCGTCGACGAACTGGCCCGCTGGACGACGGCGAGAGCGAGACCCGGCACAGCGGCGGCGTCCGGCACGTGCGCCGCCGCCGTCCGCCTGGCCCGCACCGCACCCCCGGCCGAGACCGCCACCCCGCCGCTCCAGGACGGTGCCTGCCTGATCACCGGCGGCACGGGCAGCCTCGGCCTGGCCCTGGCCGAGCACCTCGCCCGCGCGCACCGGGGGCCCGTTCGCCCTGCTCGGCAGGTCGGTGCCCGCCCCGGCGGCCGCCCAGCGCGTCGAGGCCCTGCGCGCGGCCGGACACGACGTCACCTTCCACCGGGTCGACGTCACCGACGAGGCGGCCCTGCGCGCAGCCATCGAGTCCGTCCGCGCCGAGCACGGGGCGATACGCGGGGTCGTACACGCGGCGGGCACGCTGGACGACGCCTATCTGCTGCACAAGAGCTGGGAGGAGTTCACCGAGGTCGTCCGCCCCAAGGCCCTCGGCGCGCGGCTCCTGGACCGGCTCACCGCCGAGGACCCGCTGGACTTCTTCGTCTGCTTCTCCTCCATCGCCGCGGCCTTCGGCAACGCGGGCCAGAGCGACTACGCGTACGCCAACGCCCACCTCGACGCCTTCGCCGAGCGCCGCCGGGCCCAGGTGGCCGACGGCAGCCGCTTCGGCCGCACGCTCTCCCTCGGCTGGCCGCTCTGGCTCGCGGGCGGCATGCTCCAGGACGAGGACGCCGTCCGGGCGCTGCGGCAGCGCACGGGGCTGTCCCCGATGCCCACGGACGCCGCTCTCGCCGCCTTCGACCAGGCGCTGCGGCACGACGGCGGAGCGCTGCTCGTCGGCCACGGCGACCTGGCCCGCGTCGCGGCGACGCTCGAACCCGCCCCCGTACGCCGCTCCCGCGCGGCCGGGGGAGCGGAGCAAACCGAGCCGTCCGGCACCGATCTGGCCGCGTGGGCCGCCACCTTCCTCAAGCAGCTGCTCGCCGAGCGCACGAAGCTCGACGCCGGGGAGATCGACCCGCGCGTGCCGTTCGACCGCTACGGCATCGACTCGCTGGTCATCACCCAGCTCAACGCCGAACTGGAAAAGCACTTCGACGACCTGCCGAAGACACTGTTCTTCGAGTACGCCACGCTGGAGGAGCTGGCGGAGTACTTCGTCGCGGAGTACGCCGGGCGGCTCGGGGAACTGGCGGCAGCCTTCAACGGCCCGGCGGGCAAGTCCGCACCGCCCGCGAGCACCTCGGCCGACCACGCGGAGAGCGCGCCGGCGCTCACCGCCCGGACCACGGAACCGCACCGGCCCGGCCCCGCCGACGCCGACGACGCCGTGGCCGTCATCGGCCTCGCCGGCCGCTACCCCATGGCCGACGACCTCGACGAGTTCTGGGACAACCTCGCCGAGGGCCGGGACTGCGTCACCGAGATCCCCGCCGACCGCTGGGACCACGGCCGCTACTTCGACCCCGATCCGTCGGCCGCCGGCCGCGCCTTCTCCAAATGGGGCGGCTTCCTGCGCGACGTGGACCGCTTCGACCCGCTGTTCTTCGGCATCTCGCCGCGCGAGGCGGAGCTGATGGACCCCCAGGAACGCCTGTTCCTGCAGAACGCCTGGCACGTGTTCGAAGACGCCGGGTACCGCGGGGACGAGCTGTCCGGCCGCCCGGTCGGCGTCTTCGTCGGCGTCATGTACGGCGAGTACCAGCTCTACGGCGCGGCCGACGCGGAGCGCGGCGGCATCAGGGTCACCGGTTCGTCGTTCGCCTCCATCGCCAACCGCGTCTCGTACACCCTCGGTCTGAACGGGCCGAGCATCGCCCTCGACACCATGTGCTCGTCCTCGCTCACCGCGATCCACCTGGCCTGCGAGAGCCTGCGCGGCGGCGAGAGCGAGATGGCCGTCGCGGGCGGGGTGAACCTCTCGCTGCACCCCTACAAATACGTCTTCCTCAGCCAGGGCCGCTTCGTCTCCGCCGACGGCAAGTGCCGTGCCTTCGGCGCCGGGGGCACGGGGTACGTGCCGGGCGAAGGCGTCGGCGCGGTGCTCCTGAAGCCGCTGGCCGCGGCCGAGCGCGACGGCGACCGCGTGTACGGGGTGATCAGGGGCCACGCCGTCAACCACGGCGGCAAAACCAACGGGTACACCGTGCCGAGCCCGCACGCCCAGGCCGACTCCGTGCGCCGCGCGCTGCGCGGGGCGGGCCTCGAACCCGCCGACATCGGCTACGTCGAGGCCCACGGCACCGGCACGTCCCTGGGCGACCCGATCGAGATCGCCGGGCTCGCCAAGGCCTTCGGGGCGACGAAGGCGGACGGCCGGCGGTGGCCCATCGGCTCGGTGAAGTCCAACATCGGCCACCTCGAATCGGCGGCCGGGATCGCCGGACTCACCAAGGTGCTGCTCCAGTTCAAGCACCGGCGCCTCGCGCCCTCGCTGCACGCCGACGAGCTGAACCCGAACATCGACTTCGGGCGCTCCCCCTTCCTGGTGCAGCGCGAGGCCGCCGACTGGCCCGCGCCGGCCGGTGAGCACGGCCCGGCACCGCGCCGCGCCGGAGTCAGCTCGTTCGGCGCGGGCGGCACCAACGCCCACCTGGTCATCGAGGAGTACCACCGGGGCCCGGAGCGCCCCGAGCGGCCCGTCGCCGCCCAGCGCTTCCCGCGCACGCTGGTCTTCCCGCTCTCCGCACGGGACCCGGAACGGCTCGCCGTCTACGCCGGCCGCCTCGCCGACTTCGCCGAACGCGAGCACGTACGCGCCGAAGACCTCGCCCACACCCTGCAACACGGCCGGACGACCATGGCCGAACGCCTCGCGGTGGTCGCCGACGACGGCGCGGCCCTCGTCAGGGCGCTCCGCGCCTTCCAACAGGGCGCACCGTGCCCCGGCCTGGTGACCGGCGCGTCCCCCGGGCCCGAGCAGCCGACCGCACACGACCCCGCCCACAGCGTCGCCCGCGCGCTGGACACCGCGAGGGGGGCGGCCGACTGGAGCGGGATCGCCCCCGCGGGGCCGAAACCCCGCCGCGTCCCCGCACCGGCCTACCCCTTCGACCGCGAGCACCACAGGGTGCCCGCCGCCGACCGGAGCACCGCCGGCGCTCCCGCCCGCCTCCACCCGCTGCTCGACGCCAACGAGTCCACCCTCGACGAGATCCGCTTCCGCCGTACCTTCCGGGCCGACGACCCGCTCGTACGCGACCACGTCATCGAGGGGCGGACCCTGCTCGCCGGTGCGGTCTGCCTGGAGATGGCACGCGCGGCAGCCCGTCTCGCCGGTCTCGACGACGCGCTCGGCCTGCGGGACGTCCTCTGGGGCCGGCCGGTGGTGATCGAGGACGGGCAGAACGTCGACGTGCACGTCGCTGACCCGCACGGGCGGCGGACCGGAGCGCACGGACGGCGAACTGGCCTTCACCGTCTGGACGGCACAGGGACAGGCAACCGGGCGCACCGTCCACGTGCGCGGCACGGTGTACGCGAACCCCACCGGTCCCGCCGCGGCCCCCACCGACCTCGCCGCCCTTCGCGCCAGCTGCCCCGAGGTCAGGGACCGCGCGGCGGTCAAGGCCGCCTACCAGGACGCCCGCTTCGCCTACGGCCCGGCCTTCGACGTCATCGAGGAGGCCAGGTTCGGCGACGGCGGCGCGCTCCTCACCCTCACGCTGCCCGAGCAGGACGGCGCCTCGCCGCTGCCGCCCGCCCTGCTCGACGGCGCACTGCGGGCCTGCCACTGGGCGGCTTCGCCGTCGCCGCAGGAGAGCGGGAGCCTCGCGGTCCCCTTCCACCTCGGCGCGCTGGAGATCCGGACGCCGCGGCCGCTGCCGCGCAGGTGCCACGCGCACGCCGTGCCCGCCCGGCAGCCCGGAGCCGCCGACCAGGGGCAGTTCGACTTGCGCATCCTCGACGACTCGGGGGCCGAACTGGTCCGCATCGACAACTTCGCCGGCCGCACCTCGCGCAGCAGGACGCCCCCTTCTTCTACGAGCAGGTCTGGCAGGACCAGGCGCTCGTGGCGGGCGCCGCTCCCCGCCCCGACGCCGTGCTCGTCCTCGGGGACGACGACGAGGTGGCCCGTGGCCTCGCGGGGACAAGCGGCGGGCGGCGCGTCATCGACGTACGCGCGCGCCGCGGTTCGCCAGGACCGGGCCCGACCGGTTCGCCGTCGATCCCGCGCGGCCCGGCGACTTCGAGCGGCTCCTCGCGGACCTGGCACACGAGCGGGCGTCGCTCGCTCGACGTCGTGCACCTGTGGGGCCTGAGCGCCGAGCCCGTCGCCTACGGGCGCGAGGGGGACTCCGCCGCGCACAGGCCGCGCTCGACGGCGCCTTCGCGCGCGGACTGCACTCCCTGCGCTCCCTCGCCCTCGCCCTGGACGCCGTCCGCCTCCCCGGCCGGGTGCGCTGCGCCTACGTACTCTCCGACACGGAACAGGGGCAACGCCCCGACCAGGAGGCCGTGGCGGGCTTCGCGCTCTCCCTCGCCGGGGTGCTGCCGCGCTTCGAACTGTTCACCGTGGCCGGCGCCGGCGGGCCGGAGCTGCCGGCCCTGCTGGACGCCGAGCCTGCGCAGGGCGGCCGTCCCACCGGGGCGGAGGTCCGCCACTCGGCGGCGGGCCGCCAGGTCCGCGTCCTGCGCAGGGCCGACACGCCGGACCCCAAAGCCGCCGTCCCGCTGAAGCGGGGCGGAACCTACCTCGTCACCGGCGGCACCGGCGGCATCGGACGCGAACTGGCCCGCCACCTCGCGTCCACCTACCGGGCGCGGCTCGTGCTGGTCAGCCGCTCCGCCGACCGGCCCGCGGCCCGCGAGGCGCGGACGAACTCGTCGCGCTCGGCGGCGCGGTGCTGCTCGCGGCGGCCGACGCCGCGGACGCGGCGGGCATGCGGGCCGCGGTGGCACGGGCCAAGGAGCGCTTCGGGCATCTCGACGGCGTCTTCCACCTCGCGGGCGCCGCCGACCAGTGCTCGCTCCTGGAGGCGGACCCCGCCCGCTTCACCGAGCTGCTGTCGGTGAAGGCGCACGGGGTCCGGCTGGCGACGCGCTCAACGCCGACGAACCACTCGACCTGTTCGTGGTCTTCTCCTCCATCGCCTCGGTCGTCGGCGACTTCGGCGCCTGCGCCTACGCGGCGGCGAACCGCTTCCTCGACTCCTACGCGGACCTGCGCGATCGCCGGGTCCACGAGGGCCGCGCGGCGGGCCGCACCCTCTCCCTGGCCTGGCCGCTGTGGCGCATCGGCGGCGTGGACGCCCTGATGGGGGAGGAGGAGCGGGCCGGCTACCGCCACCGCACGGGCATGCGGGAGTTCACCGGGGAGGAAGGGCTGCGCGCCCTCGAACTGGCCTGGCGCACGGGGCGGGCCCGGCTCGTCCCCGCCATCGGTGACCCGCAGGCCGTGGACGCGGCGCTGGCACCACGCGCGGCGGGTCCGGCCGCGCCCACACGCCCGCCGCACACGACGGGGCCGCTCGCGACACGCAC
>RBWT01000146.1 GCA_004010275.1 Streptomyces huasconensis | reverse complement strand
ACATGCCGCCGAGGCCGGTCCTCGGCGAGGTCCCGCATCACCACCCCATCCCTCCGCACCGCCGCCATCCGCGGCACCAACGCCACCCCCATCCCCGCCTCCACCATCGCGAGGATCGCCGTCCACCCGGAAGCCGAGTGCGCCTGCTCCGGCGTGAACCCGGCCCCCTCGCACGCCGCCCGCGTGATCTCCGACCAGGGCCCGCTGCCGCCGAAGATCCACGGCTCCCCCGCCAGGTCGGCCAGCCGCAGCCCCTCGGCCGCCGCCAGCGGATGGCGGCGGGCAGCGCCACGTCCAGGGGGTCGGCGACCAGCGACTCCCGGGTGAACCGCGTGTCCGCGTCGGGCGAGGCCGGCGCCTGCACCGCGAGGGACAGCGCGACGTCCACCTCCCCGGCCGCGAGCAGCTCGTACGCCTCCGCCGCCTCGGTCTCCCGTACCCGTACGGAGATGCCCGGCGCCGCCTCCCGCAGCGCCCGCACGGCCGGCACGACGAGCGCGCGCACGGCGGTGGAGAACGCCCCGATGCGCACCTCTCCCGCCTCGCCCTGCGCATACGCGGCCAACTCCGCGTCGGCCCGCTCCAGTTGGGCGAAGACCGCTTCCGCGTGCCGCAGCACGAGGTGGGCCGCGTCGGTCAGCCGTACCCGGCGGCCGTGGGCCTCCAGGAGCGGTACGCCGAGCTGCTTGGCGAGGTTGGACAGCTGCTGCGACACCGCCGAGGGCGTCATGCGCAGGACCTGCGCCGTGGCCGTGACGGTGCCCCGTTCGCTCAACGTACGCAGGATGTGCAGCTTCTTGATGTCCCACTCGCTCATGGGGTCAACGTACCGACCGCTCATCGGCTCATCGGCCGGCGCGGCCCGCGCCGAGCACGACCCCGCCGAGGATCAGCCCCATGCACAGCACCTGGAGCCACCCCATGGCCTCGCCGAGGAGCGCGTAGGAGAGCAGGGCCACGCAGACGGGCTGGAGGTAGTAGACGACCCCGGCGCGCGCGGCGCCGATGATCGAGACGGCCTTGTTCCAGGCGAAGAAGGCGAGCGCCGAGGAGACCACGCCCACGTACAGGAGCGGGGAGACCGTGCCGACGGTCGGCTCGAACCCGCCCTGCACCCCGTAGCTGACGGCGAACACCGGCAGCAGCATCAGCGCGCCGAGCACGAACGTCGAGAAGAGGAACGGCAGTCCGCCCACCTCCGCGGGCTTGCGCCGCAGCAGCGCGCTGTACGAGCCGAAACAGAGCGCGGCGGCGATGATCCACAGGTCGCCGGCCGCGAGGTCCATGGCGAGGGAGCCCTTGCCGACCAGCAGCAGAACGCCCGCGCAGGCGACGAGCATGCCGGTCACGCGGCGCGCGCCGAGCCGGACGCCGCCGAGGCGTTCGTGGACGGCCATCAGGACGGGCGACGCGGCCATGATCATGCCCATGTTGCCGGCGGTGGTCGTCAGGCCGGCCTGGTTCACGAGGGTGTTGTAGACGGTGACGCCCAGCAGGGCGGCGAGGAGCAGGAAGCGCAGATGCGCGCGGAGCACTTTCCGCTGCCGCCAGGTCTCCCGCGCCGCGAACGGCGCCACGGCCACGATGGCGATGATCCAGCGCCAGAACGCGTGCTGGATCGGCGGGACGCTGTCGTGCAGGGCGCGGGAGGTGACGAAGCTGCCCGACCAGACGACCGTGGCGAGGGCCGCGAGGGCGAGGCCGGCGCCGATGGGGCGGGCTGCCGGGTGCGCGGCCGGTGCGGTACGTGTGGGGGTCCGGTCGAGGAGTGCCACGGGGTATCCCTTTTCTCTCTCCCCGGCTCCGCGGGGCCTCGCTGTCGTGTGCGGAACAACCGTCACACCCCCTCACCCATCACGTCCATCGAATCTTTCCGGGGTTAAATTTAAAGCTGAGCTGAACGTTCAAGGGCCGCCCGCACCGCTTCCGCGTCCGCCTCCTCCGCGGCCCACGCCACGTATCCATCGGGCCTGACCAGGAGCGTCGTACGCCGGTCGCCCGACCAGTGCGCGACCACCGCCCGCCCCGCCTCCCGAGACACACCACGCGGTACGACAAGGACGAACGCGCCCGCCCGCAGCAGCTCGTACAGGCGGCCCTCCGCCAGCGCGAGGTCGGGCACCCGCCGCCCGACGAGCCGGTGGGCGCCCCGCGGGGCGGGATAGGCGAAGCCGATGCCGGTGGTCTGGCCGACCGCCTTGGCGCGTACGGCGGGGACCCCGGTGACGAGTGCGGCGAGCGCGGCCCGCGCCCCGCGCGTCCACGGGCGCTTGGCCATCGCGAGCCGGACGAGTGCGCCGCTGGAGCGCAGGACCGCCTTGCCGACCGGGTGCCGCTCGGCGTGGTACGTGTCCAGCAGACCGTCCAACTGGGCGCTCGGCGCACGGCCGTTGACGGCGGCGGCCAGCTTCCAGCTCAGGTTGGCGGCGTCCTGGAGGCCCGTGTTCATGCCCTGCCCGCCGGCCGGGGAGTGGACGTGCGCGGCGTCCCCGGCGAGGAAGACCCGGCCCACGCGGTACGCGGGCACCTGCCGCTCGTCGCTGTGGAAGCGGGACATCCAGCGGGGGTCGTGCATCCCGAAGTCCCGGCCGAGCGCCGCCCGCACGATCTCCTTGACCTCGTCGAGGCCGAGCGGCTCGCTGTCGGCGACGTCGCGGGCGCGGTTCCAGCCGATGACGCGGTGGTAGCCGTCGGCGAAGGGCGCGAGGAAGGCGAAGGCGTCACCGACGGCGTTCACCGTGAGCAGCGTCGGCGGCCGTTCGGCGAGTCTGACGTCGGCGAGGACGAGCGAGCGGATGACGGAGCGGCCGGGGAAGGGCAGCCCGACCGCCTCGCGGACCGCGCTGCGCAGACCGTCGGCGCCGACCGCGTAGGCGGCACGCAGCGTGCCCGACTCGCCGTCCGCGCCCCGGAGTCGGAGGGTCACCCCGTCACCGTCCTGCGTGAGGCCGGTGACCTCCGTCCCGTACGCGAACCGCACCCCGGCCTCCTCCGCGCGCCGCTTCAGGACCCGCTCGACCTCGTACTGCGGCAGGACCAGGACGTGCGGGAAGCGGGAGGGCAGCGGCGCGAAATCGAGCGTGAGGCGGTCGAAGAGGCGCATCGTGGCGAGCGCCTCCCCCTTGGCCTCCAGCTCGTCGGCGAGGCCTCGGGCGTCCAGCTGTTCCAGGGTGCGGGCGTGCACGACCAGCGCGCGGGAGAGGTTGCTGATGCCGGGCGCCCGCTTCTCGACGAGGGTGACGGAGACGCCCGCCGTCGCGAGATCCCCGGCGAGCAACAGCCCGGTGGGTCCCGCCCCCACGACCACGACGCCGCCGGTGCCGCCATCGTTCGTAGAACCGTTCATGGCCACCTCCTGGTGCCAACACTTGTTGGTCAACATCTGTTGGTCAACGCTTGTTGGCAACGCTAGAACCGTCCCTCTGGACTGTCAACAGGTGTTGGCCTACGTTTGTTGGCATGACCGACAGAGCACCCGCAGCCCTCACCGACACGTCCGACGCCGCGCCCCGCCGCTCCGACGCCACCCGCGCCGGCATCCTCGCGGCGGCCCGCGAACGGTTCGCCGCCGACGGGTACGAGCGCGCCACGATCCGCGCCATCGCCAAGGACGCGCGGATCGACCCGTCGATGGTGATGCGCTACTACGGCAGCAAGGAGGGTCTCTTCGCGGCCGCCACCTCGGTCGACCTGCGGATGCCGGACTTCACGCGCGTGCCGCGCGAGGAGGTGGGGCGGCTCCTCGTGACCCATTTCCTGGATGTGTGGGAGGACGCGGGCCAGCTCACCGCGCTGCTCCGGGTGGGCATCACGAACCAGGCGGGCGCCGAGCGCATGCGGGAGATCTTCGCCCAGCAGCTGCTGCCGGTGGCGCGCGGGGTCTGCCCGGACCCGGCGCAGGCGCCGACGCGGGCCGCGCTGTGCGCCGCGCAGGTGCTCGGCCTCGCACTGACGCGCTACGTCCTGCGGTTCCCGCCGTCGGCCGAGCTGACGGGGGAGGAGATCACCGACTGGCTGGCACCGACGCTCCAGCGCTACCTGACGGCGGACCGGCCCTAAGAGCCCCTGAACGCACGCCGAGGGCTCGGTCCACCACCGTGAGCGACTTGCGCGTACGGCGGTGGACCGAGCCCTCGGGAGAGGCTACGGCCGGGTGGCTCAGCCCTGCTTCTGCTGCTTGCGGGACTTGTCGCCGACCATCACGAGGCCCGCGATCACCAGGAACAGCACGATGGGCGCGGCGACATAGAGGCCGAGCGTTTCGACGACACTCAGGCGGGGGGCCGGGTCGTCACCGTCGTCGCGCGTGAGCGCGAGCGCGGGGGACGACATGAGCAGCATCATCAGCGTCGTGCCGGAGGCCAGGGCGCCGGCGCGCAGAGCGTTCTTCTTGTCCACGGTGCAAACGTAGCGAACTCCTAAACGGGGTGCGCGTCCGGGGGTGCCGTACGGGCGGCCCCGCCGGCCCCACCGCCCCCGCCGCCCTCGCGGAAGACGGCCATCAACGCGATGCAGGCGCGGTGAGGCGGCCAGCTCCTCCAGGGTGACGGGGCGTCCGGTGGCGTCGGCGAGCGGCAGCCGCCAGTTGGGGTACTGGTCCCAGGTGCCGGGGAGGTTCTGCGGGCGGCGGTCGCCGACCGCGTCCGGCAGCCAGACGCCGATCATGCGGGCCGGGGTGGCGAGCAGGAAGCGGTGCACGGCGCGGATCTCGTCCGCCTCGCTGCCCGTGCCGCCGGGCAGCATGCCGAGCCGGGAGAGCAGGCCGAGCCACTCGCGCACGTCGAGGGCGGCCTCGTGCCGCTCCTCGGCCAGGGGGCGGGTCAGCAGGCCCAGGTCGTGGCGGAGCCGGACGTGCTCTCCGGTGAGCGGGCGGCGGTCGGCGGCAGGTCGTGCGTGGTGGCGGTGCCACGCAGTCCGCGCGCCAGGCCTCGGCGGGCAGCGGGTGGCCGGTGCCCGCCCAGTCCCGTTCGAACCAGAGCACGGACGCCGAGCACGCCGTGCTCGCGCAGCGTCTCGCGCACGCCCGGTTCGACGGTGCCGAGGTCCTCGCCGATGACGAGGGCGTCCGCGCGGTGCGCCTCCAGGGCGAGGACGGCGAGCATCGCCTCGGCGTCGTAGTGGACGTACGTCCCCTCGGTGGGGTCGCGGCCCTCGGGCACCCACCAGAGGCGGAACAGCCCCATGACGTGGTCGATGCGCAGGGCTCCCGCGTGCCGCAGCAGTCCGCGTACGAGGGCGCGGTACGGGGCGTAACCGGACTCCGCGAGGCGGTCCGGGCGCCAGGGCGGCAGGCCCCAGTCCTGGCCGCGCGCGTTGAACGCGTCCGGCGGGGCGCCGACCGTCATGCGCGGCGCGAAGTGGTCCTGCTGGGCCCAGGCGTCGGCGCGCCCGGGTGCACGCCGACCGCGAGGTCGTGCACCAGGCCGATGTCCATGCCGGCCTCGCGGGCGGTGCGCTGGGCGGCGGCCAGCTGGGCGTCGGTGAGCCAGGCGAGGCGGCAGTGGAAGTCGACGCGGTCCATCAGCTCGCGCCGGGCGCGGGCGGTCGCGGGCGAGGCGGGGTCGCGCAGGGCGGCGGGCCAGGAGTGCCAGTCGGAGCCGTGGACCTCGGCGAGGGCGTACCAGGTGGCGTGGTCCTCCAGGGCGGGGCCCTGCTCGGCGAGGAAGGCGTGGTACTCGGCGCTGCGGCCGGGGCCGAGGGGCACCTCGTGGAGCAGTTCGAGGGCTGCGCGCTTCAGGGCCCAGACGGCGTCCCGGTCGATCAACTCGCCCTGGCGCAGCACCCCTTCGCGCAGCGCCCCGGCCCGGCGGCGCAGGTCTTCGGCGCGCTCGCGGGCCTCCCCGGTCAGCCGGGCGTACTCCGGGACGGCCTCGACGCGCAGGTGCACGGGGTCGGGGAAGCGGCGGGAGGAGGGGCGGTACGGGGACGGGTCGCTGCCCGGGCCTCCGGGGACGCCCGGCACGGCGGCGTGCAGCGGGTTCACCTGGACGAAGCCGGTGTTCAGGGCGTGGCCGGACCAGGCGGCGAGTTCGGCCAGGTCACCGAGGTCGCCCATGCCCCAGGACGCGTGGGACAGCAGGGAGTAGAGCTGGACCAGCAGCCCGTGGGCGCGGCGTGACGGCGTCTTGATCCGGCGCGGGGCGGCGATGAGGTGGGCCTCGGCGCGGCGCCCGTCGGGGCTCCGTACGGCGCAGCCGGTGCATGCCGGCCGGCAGTCCCGCCCATCCGTCGGGCCCGGCGGCGGCAGCCGTGGGCACCGCCCACTCGCTCACCTCGCCCCGCTCCGTCTCCACCCGCACCCGGCTCCCCGGCGGCAGCTCCGCGAGGGGCGAGGCGCCGGACAGTACGCCGTCCGTCCAGGCGACCACCGTCGGCGGGAGCAGCCGCTCGGCCAGGTGCGCCTCGCGCGCGGCGAGGGCGGCGCGGATCGCCTCGGGGGCCGCTCGCGTCCACGTCGAGCGCGGCGAGGGCCGCGACGACCGCGGTGTCACTGGCGGGGACGGTGCGCCCCGGGGACGGGGAGTAGGAGGTGGCCACTCCGTACGCCGGCGGCAGCCGGGAAAGGGCCATCAGACCCCCATGGGGTCCAGGCCCGAGGCCGTACCGGTGGCGGTGGGCTCGCTGGTGAGGGGGCGGCGGTCGGCGAGGGGCGCTCGGCTGGTGAGCGGCGGCGGCGTCGGCGAGCGGGGGCTCGCTGGTGAGGGGCGGCTCCAGGCAGGTGCAGGAGGAGGAGCCTTCGAGGCCCGAGTCGGGGCCGGAGACCTGGCGGGCGCCCGGGTCGGCGGCCCGGCCGTCGCGCCGCGGGCGGAGAGCGGGTGGGCGCCACGGCCGGAGATCAGGTGCGTGTCGGGGGCGGGGACCTGTTTGGAGAGGGCGGAGAGGAGAAGGTTGGCGGAAGCGGCCACGTGGGAGCTCCTAGTCAGGGGGCGGGTCACGGCAGCCCTACCCACTGTGCGGGGCCACAGACCTCTAGCGTGCACCAACGTGACCCTGGTCACAATCGCTTGCCCGTGCGGGAGTTGTTCCCCCCGGCGCCCGCGCACCACTGCCCGCAGGTTCCGCGAGGAATCCACACCTCTCCTTCACTCCCGTTGACACCCCCGCCACCTCAGTGGTGGGCTCACTGCCACACGTGACGTCAGGGGCCCCAGGCGCCCCGGAGAACGAGGAGCGGGCGTGCAGTTGCGGCGCAGGAAGGGCGCCGTCGCATCGCGGCCGCCGTCATCGCGGGTGCGCTCGGCGGCGCTCGCGGCGCCTTGGCGGTCCCGGGGCCCGGCGGGCCGGGCGCTCCGGCCACCTCCCCGGACGGTGACGGCACCGGCTCCGGTGACCGTGGGAGCGGTGCCGCGCTGCCGTCCGTCTGGCCGCGCCCCCAGTCGATGGAGGCCGCCGGGAGCGCCGTCACCGTGGGGGACGACGTCGTCGTCGTGACGGCGGCCGACGGCGGCCGGGCCTCCGGTGACGACGTCGACCCGTACGCACTCGAAGCGCTCCGCGCAGTGCTGCGCGACGCAGGGGCCCGCCGTATCACCGAGGTGGGCGAAGGCGATCCGCTGCCCGCGGGCGACACCCTCGTCGTCCGCGTCGGCGGTCCCGGCGCCGACCGGGCCCTGCGCGCCCTCGGCGCCCGCGACCACGGCGACCTGCCGTCGGGCGGCTACCGCCTGGCCGTCGCCCGCGTCGACGGCCGCGCACCGTCGCCCTCGCGGGAGCGGCGAGGACGGCCTCTTCCACGGGGTGCAGACCCTGCGGCAGCTCTCCGGTGGGTCAGGCGGGGCGGCGGGCGCGGCGCGGGGCGCCCGTACCCTGCCCGGCGAGCGCGTCCGCGACTGGCCCGGCACCGCCGTGCGCGGGCTGACCGAGGGGTTCTACGGCACCCCCTGGACCCGCGAGCAGCGCCTGGCCCAGCTCGACTTCATGGGCCGCACCAAGCAGAACCGCTACCTCTACGCCCCCGGTGACGACCTCTACCGCCAGGCCCGCTGGCGCGAGCCCTACCCCGCGGACCAGCGCGCGGACTTCCGGGCGCTCGCCGCCCGCGCGAAGGCCAACCACGTCACGCTGGCCTGGGCCGTCTCCCCCGGTCAGGCGATGTGCATGGCGTCCGACAAGGACGTCAGGGACCTCACCCGCAAGATCGACGCCATGTGGGCGCTCGGGGTGCGCGCCTTCCAGCTCCAGTTCCAGGACGTCAGCTACAGCGAGTGGCACTGCGAGCGGGACGCCGAGACGTTCGGCAGGGGCCCGGAGGCCGCCGCGAAGGCGCAGGCCCGGGTGGCCGACGCCGTCGCCGCGCACCTGGCCGCGCGCCACCCGGGCGCCGAGCCGCTCACCCTGATGCCGACCGAGTACTTCCAGGACGGCACGACGGCGTACCGCGCGGCTCTCTCGGCCCGCCTGGACCGCCGCGTGCAGGTGGCCTGGACGGGCGTCGGCGTGGTGCCCAAGACCATCACGGGGCGTGAACTGGCGGGCGTCCGCGCGGTGTTCGGCCCGCACCCGCTGGTCACGATGGACAACTACCCGGTCAACGACTTCGCGCAGGACCGCATCTTCCTCGGCCCCTACACCGGCCGCCAGCCCGCCGTCGCGACCGGCTCGGCCGCTCTCCTCGGCACGGCCATGGAGCAGCCCGCCGCCTCCCGCATCCCGCTGTTCACGGCGGCGGACTACGCCTGGAACCCGCGCGCTTACCAGCCGCACGCGTCGTGGCTCGCCGCGATCGACGACCTCGCGGACGGCGACCCCAAGGCGCGGGGCGCGCTGCGGGCCCTGGCGGGCAATGACGCCTCGTCCGTGCTGGGCGCGGAGGAGTCGGCGTACCTGCGGCCTCTCATGGACGACCTCTGGCGGGCCCGCGCGACGACGGATCTCACCCGAACGGATGCTTCCGCGCGGCGGCTGCGCGCGGCGTTCGGCGTGATGCGCGAGGCACCGCGGCGGCTCTCGGGCAGCGCGCTCGACCGCGAGGTGCGCCCGTGGATCGAGAAGCTGGGGCTCTACGGCGAGGCCGGTGAGGCCGCCGTCGACATGCTGCGCGCGCAGGCGCACGGTGACGGCGCCGCCGCCTGGCGCGCCTCGTCGTCGAGCTGACGAAGATCCGCGGGGAGCTGCGGGCGCGCGGGGTCACCGTCGGCGCGGGCGTCCTCGACCCGTTCCTGGCGCGGGCCCAGAAGGCGTACGCGGCCTGGGCGGGGCTCGACGGCGGGCGGGCCGCGGGCGGCGCGACGGCGCGGTTCGGCCGGGAGCGTCCGCTCGGTGGCGGTGACGGTGCTGACCGACCCGGGCAGCGAGGGCAGCGTCGAGGCGCATGTGCCGGGCAAGGGCTGGCGGCGCGTCGGGACCCTCGCGGAGAGCGGCTTCACCGAGCTCCACCTCACCCCGACGGAGGCCGTGACGGCGGCGGCGCGAAGAGCAGGGCGGGGGCGTGCGCGCCGACGCCGTACGCGACCCTCACCGACGGCACCGGCACGGTGCGCCACGTCGTCCCCTGGTACGCCGACGCCCCCGAGGCCCGGCTCTCGCTGGCCCGCACCGAGGCCGACGCGGAGATCGGCGGGGAGCGCGCGAGGTCACGGCGAAGCTGCGCTCCCTGCGCCCCGGCACCCTGCGCGGGCGGGTCGAGGCCAGGGCGCCGAAGGGCATCGAGGTGCGGGTGCCGGAGCGGACCACGCTGCCGCGCGGCACCGAGGTCGAGGTGCCGGTCGAGATCAGCGTCGCGGCGGACGCGCGCGCGGGGACGTACGAGATCCCGGTCTCCTTCGGGGGCGAGAGCCGCACGGTGTCGGTCCGCGCCTTTCCGCGCACGGCGGGCCCGGACCTGGCGCGCGGCGCGAAGGCCTCGTCGTCGGGCGACGAGACCAAGGACTTCCCGGCGTCGGCCGCGAACGACGGTGACCCGGCGACCCGCTGGTCCTCGCCCGCCGAGGACGGCGCGTGGTGGCAGGTGGAGCTGGCGGAGCCGGTGCGGCTCGGCCAGGTCGTGCTGCGCTGGCAGGACGCGTACGCGGCGCGGTACCGGGTGCAGACGTCGGCGGACGGCAGGACGTGGCGCACGGCCGCGACCGTGCGGGACGGCAGGGGCGGGCGCGAGGCGGTCCGCATGGACGCGCGGGACACGCGCTACCTGCGCGTCCAGGGCGACGAGCGCGCCACCCGCTTCGGCTACTCGCTCTGGTCGGTCGAGGCGTACGCGGTCGACGAGGGGCGGCGGCCGCGCGGCTGAACCGCCGCGCGGCCCCTGCCCGGGCCCACGGACGACAGAGGCCCGGATCGTCCGCTAGGCGGAAATGCCGTCGATCCGGGCCATCGCGTCGTCGCGCCGAACGGTTGCAGGTACGGCAGCCAGCGCGGATCGCCGTGTCCGGTCCCGATGATGCGCCACGCGAGGCCCGAGGGCGGCGCGGGCTTGTGCCGCAGCCGCCAGCCGAGCTCCATGAGGTGCCGGTCGGCCTTGACGTGGTTGCAGCGGCGGCACGCGGCCACCACGTTCTCCCAGGCGTGCTGCCCGCCACGGCTCTTCGGAACGACGTGGTCGACGCTGGTTGCGACGCCACCGCAGTACATGCACCGACCGCCGTCACGGGCGAACAGTGCGCGCCTGGTCAGAGGAACGGGCCCCCGGTAAGGGACCCGGACGAACCGCTTGAGGCGGACCACGCTGGGTGCGGGTACGGTGCGTTTCTCGCTGTGCATGAAGGCGCCGGATTCCTCGAGGCAGAGAGCCTTGTTCTCCAGGACGAGGACGAGCGCGCGGCGGAGCGGTACGACGCCGAGGGGCTCGTACGACGCGTTGAGGACCAGGACGTGCGGCACGGATGCCTCCTATAACGCCGGCGGCGCGTGGCTCGCGCCGGGACGATCTGTTGACAGTCTCCCCTCATGCCTGGTCGAAGCGCCAGCATGTGCCGATAACGGGCTCGAAGTGTTTTCGACCACAGGCGACATGCCACCGGCACGTCACCTGCTTCCTGCCCAGGTGAGCCCTGTCTCTCCCTCGAACATCACAACGATCCACACACAATGCCCCGTTAGTGTGGTGTGTCTGCCCGCTTCCCCCCTTGACTTCTCGTCCGCCGGGCAGGCCGCGATACCTGGAGGTACCTGCCGTGTTCTTGTCCGTCCTGTCGGCAGCCGGAACGGACCCGGACGACACATCGACGCCGAAGCCGCCCACGTTCGACGACGCCCAGGAGAGCGCCGGGAACGCCGCGAGCTGGGTCGAGCAGAACTGGTCCACATGGCTCGGCATCGGCCTGCGCATCGTGCTGATCGTCACGGTCGCGGTCGTCCTGCGCATCCTGGTCCGGCGCGCCATCACCAAGCTCATAGACCGCATGAACCGCACGGCGAACACCATGGACGGCACGGCGCTCGGCGGTCTCCTGGTGAACGCCGAGCGCCGCCGCCAGCGCTCGCAGGCCATCGGGTCCGTGCTCCGCTCGGTGGCGTCGTTCGTGATCCTCGGCACGGCCGCGCTGATGGTCCTCGGCGCCTTCGAGATCAACCTGGCCCCGCTGCTCGCCTCCGCCGGCGTGGCGGGCGTGGCCATCGGTTTCGGCGCCCGCAACCTCGTCACGGACTTCCTCTCCGGTGTCTTCATGATCCTGGAGGACCAGTACGGGGTGGGCGACACGATCGACGCGGGCGTCGCCTCCGGCGAGGTGATCGAGGTCGGCCTGCGCGTCACCAAGCTGCGCGGCGAGAACGGTGAGATCTGGTACGTCCGCAACGGCGAGGTCAAGCGCATCGGCAACCTCTCGCAGGGCTGGTCCACGGCCGGCGTCGACGTGATGGTCCGCCCGGACGAGGACCTCGACAGGGTGAAGGCGACCCTGGCGCAGGTCGGCGAGGACATCGCCAAGGACGAGCCGTGGAACGAGCGCCTGTGGGGCCCGGTGGAGGTCCTCGGCTTGGACGGCGTCCTGCTGGACTCCATGGTGATCCGCGTCTCGGCGAAGACGATGCCCGGCAAGTCCCTGGGCGTCGAGCGGGAGCTGCGCTGGCGCATCAAGCGTGCCTTCGACGAGGCGGGCATCCGCATCGTGGGCGGCCTGCCGCTCCAGCCGGGCGAGGACGCGGCGGCCGCGGACCCGTCGGCGGGCACGGCGCCCCCCTCCGCGTACGCCTCGACGACCTCCCCGCAGTCCCTGGCGGCCTCCCCGATACCGCCGCCTCCGCCGCATCTGTCGAAGTAGCTCCCGGTCCGGCCTTGGCCTCGGAACGATTCAGCACGCTCGTTCGAGTGAACGGTCCGAGGTATCCCTGGAGGGCGGCGAAAGCACCCGCCATGCTCCCCGCTGGGGCACCCGGAACGGGCGTAGCCTGGCATCAGCGACAGGGAGGACCAGCGATGAGCGCCGATCCCATCACGGAGCCGAGCATGCTGCCGCAGCAGGACCCCATCGATCTACTGATCGCGTTCGAAGAGGCATCCGAGGTGCCGATTCGTCCCGAGTACTTCGAGGGGATGGGCATCGTGCCACCACAGGCCGACCAAGAGCACAACCACGAAGCCGCCGAGCTGTACTTCCAACTCCGCTCGGCAGCCATCCGTCTGGCCGGCATCGGCAATGGATACCGGGCCGGCCCAAGGGGCGGCCGCACCACTGCCCTGTTCGTCCCCGACTTCTACGTTCTCCACCGCTGGCCGAGCGAGCTCGACGAGTCGTACCGCAAGGCGCACAAGGGCTGGTACTCCGCTGAGCTGCTCGCCCTGGTGGGCGAGGTCACCTCCAGCAACCACGAGACCGACACCGGCCCGAAGTACCGCACCTACGCCGCCGCGGGCGTCCCCGTCTACGTCCTGCTCCACCGCCAAGAGGGCAAGGCGTACGCCTACTCCGACCCGGTCCAGGAGGAGGACCCCGCCAAGGCCCACTACGCCACCAAGGTCGAGGTCGAGCTGGGGCACCCGCTGCCGCTTCCCGAGCCCTACCCGAAGCTCGACACGGCGTTCCTCACGGAGGAGCAGCCGGAGAAGTAGGCCCCGAAGAGCACCCCGTGCAACGCACCGCCCCCGCAGGTAACGACTTGGTTGCCGCGGGGGCGTTCGCTATTGACGGCCCGTTCACGGCCGCCTTACGGTCCTCCCGAATTGGAAAGTTTCCTAACAGTTAACGGGCAGCCGAAAGGCCGGTGTCGTCATGGCAGCAGCAGGCAGCACTCCGGGGACGCCCGGCACGCCGCGCGTCCTGCGCGCCATGAACGATCGCGCCGTACTGGATCTGCTGGTCGTCCACGGCCCCCTCACCCGCACCCGCATCGGTGAGCTGACCGGCCTCTCCAAGCCGACCACCTCGCAGCTCCTCGGGCGGCTGGAGGCCGCCGGGCTCGTGCACACCACCGGCAGCCTCAGCGGGCGTCCGGGGCCCAACGCCCTGCTGTACGAGATCGACCCGGGCGCCGGGCACGTCGCCGCCCTGTCCGCCGACCCGACCGGCATCACCGCGCTCGTCGCCGACATCACCGGCACCGTCCTCGGCACCGAGCGCTAGCCGACGCCATCGCCGACGACGTGCGCCACCGCACCGCCCAGCTCGTCGCGGAGGCCGTCGACGGAGCGCTGCGCCAGGCGGGCCTCGGCCACGACGACCTGCGGGCCGCGGTCATCGGCACCCCCGGCGCCATCGACCCGCACACCGGCCAGCTGCGCTACGCCCCGCACCTGCCGGGCTGGCACTCCCGCACCCTGCGCGACGACCTCGCCGCGGTGCTCGGCACGCCGGTGGCGATCGAGAACGACGTGAACCTGGCCGCGGTCGCCGAACAGTACGAAGGCGCCGCCCAGGATTACGACAACTACGTCCTGACCTGGCTCGACGAAGGCGTCGGCGCGGCCATCGTGCTCGGCGGCACCCTGCTGCGCGGCGCGACCGGCGGTGCGGGCGAGATCGGCTACATGCCGCTGCCGGGCGCCCCGCTGGTGCGCGGCGGCCCGGAGGCCACCCTCGGTCCGCACGGCGGCGGGGGCGGCTTCCAGAGCCTCGTCTCGGCGCCCGTCGTCCGCGAACTCGCCGGTCCCGACGCCTCCTTGGCCGACGCCTTCGCCGACGACACGATCCTCGCCGAGGTGGCCCGCCGGCTCGCCACGGCATCGCCGCCGTCATCGCCGTGGTCGACCCCGAGCTGGTCGTCCTGTCCGGCGCGGTCGCCCAGGCGGGCGGCGACAAGCTGCGCGGACGCGTCGAGGAGGAGCTGACGGGCCTCGCCCTGGAGCCCCAGGTCCGCGTCAGCGAACTCGACGGCGACCCGATCCTCACCGGCGCGCTCCGCTCGGCCCTCACCCAGGCCCGGGACCAGGTCTTCGACACCGCCTGAGCCGCGCCCCGCACCGCACGCAGCAGCTCCGTAGCCGTTCCCCTCCCCGTAAAGGAAGCCCGCCATGCCGCGATGGCGCATGCCCACCCGCGCGTCCGCGGCGCTCGCCGCGGCCGGATTGTTGCTCTCCGGCTGCGCCAACCCGAGCGTCGGCAGCGCGAACGACGACCCGGCCGAGCCGGTCACCCTGAAGTTCTGGCACGGCTGGGCCACGCCCGGCGAGGTCAAGGCCATCGACGACAGCATCGAGCGGTTCGAGGAGCTGCACCCCAACATCGAGGTGGAGGCCACCGGGAACGTCACCGACGCCACCGTCAACCAGGCGCTGCGCGCGGGCGGTGACAAGGCCCCGGACGTGGTGTCGTCCTTCACCACCAACAATGTCGGGCAGTACTGCGACTCGGGGATGTGGGTCGACCTCGACCCCTTCATGAAGAAGACGGGCGTGGACAAGCGGAAGGTCTTCCCGAAGACGCTGCTCGACTACACCAGCTACCAGGGCAACCAGTGCGCCCTTCCCCTCCTCGCCGACGCCTACGGCATGTACTACAACAAGGACGCCTTCGAACAGGCCGGCATCAAGCGCCCGCCGCGCACGATGTCCGAGTTCGAGCGGGTCGCCAAGAAGCTCACCGTGCGCCGCGGCGAGGACTCGTACGAGCGGGTCGGGTACATGCCCAACTTCCGGCTGTACCAGAACAGTCCGGACCGGCTCTTCGCGCAGTGGGGCCCCCGGTACTTCGACGCCGAGGGCAACTCGCGCCTCGCCGAGGAACCGGCGACGTACGACTTCCTGAAGACGGCCCGGCGGCTCGCGGCCGCGCAGGGCGGCTTCGACGACCTGGAGAAGTTCCGGCTCACCTTCGGTGACGAGATGTCCAGCCAGAACGCCTTCCTGACCGGCAAGCTCGCCATGCATCTGGACGGCGAGTGGCGCGGCCTCATGCTGAAGGACGCCAAGGCGAAGTTCGACTGGGGCGTCGCGCCGCTGCCCGTCCCCGACGACCAGGCGGAGACGTACGGGCGCGGCTTCCTCACCGGCACGGTCGCCGGCATCGCGCACAGCAGCAAGCACCAGAACGCGGCGTGGGAGCTGGTGAAGTTCCTGACCACCGACACGGACCAGGTGGTGGACTTCGCCAACGCCATCCACAACGTGCCGTCCACCTACGCGGCGCTCGACTCCCCGCGTCTGGACGCCGACCCGACGTTCCGCACCTTCTTCAAGATCCTGGAGAACGAGCACAGCGAGGCCCTGCCGCCCTCCACGAACGGCGGCGCCTACGTCCTCTCGCTGATGGACTTCGCGTACTCCGTGGAAGCGGGGCACGTCCCCGATCTCCGCGCGGGCCTGCGCCGACTCGACGAACAGATCGACGCCGACACGCTCCAGTCGAAGAGCTGAGGACCCCGAGCCATGCCACGTTCCCTAACCCTCGCCGGCCCCGCGGCGCGCCGCAGACTGCGCACGCTCGGCTTTCTCTCCCCCTGGCTGATCGGCTTCGGCGTCTTCTTCGCGTACCCGCTGATCGCGACCGTCTACTTCTCCTTCATGCACTACAACCAGATCAAGGAGCCCACCTTCGTGGGCCTGCGGAACTGGGAGTACGTGTTCGACCAGATGCCGCTCTTCGGACCCGCCCTGTGGAACACCCTGTGGCTGGTCGTGATCATGGTGGCGCTGCGGGTGGTCTTCGGGCTCTCGCTCGGACTGCTCATCACGAAGATCAAGACGGGTGTCGGGTTCTTCCGCACCGCCTTCTACATCCCGTATCTGGCCCCGCCGGTGGCCGCCACCGTCGCCTTCGTCTTCCTGCTCAATCCGGGCACGGGCCCGGTCAACGAACTCCTCGGCGCCATCGGGATCTCCGGGCCGAACTGGTTCAACGACCCGGACACCGCCAAGCCCTCGCTGGTCCTGCTCTCCCTGTGGGGCATCGGCGACCTGATGGTGATCTTCATGGCCGCGCTGCTCGACGTCCCCAAGGAGCAGTACGAGGCCGCGGAGCTGGACGGCGCCGGGGCGTGGGCCAAGTTCCGCTACGTCACCTGGCCCTCGATCACGCCGATCGTGATGTTCGCGGTGGTCACGGGTGTCGTGCAGACCATGCAGTACTACACGCAGGCCCTGGTCGCCGGGAAGGTCGCCTCCGGGGTCAACATCGGCCCCGGCTCGGTGATCCAGCCCGGCTATCCGGAGCACTCGACCCTCACGGTCCCCCAGCTCGTCTACTCGATGGGCTTCCAGAACTTCAACACCGGCGCCGCGTGCGTGCTCTCGCTCGTGCTCTTCGCCATCGCCATGGCCGTGACGTCGCTCCTGATGCGCAAGCGCTCCGGGCTGCTCTCGGCGGAGGACTGAGGACTCATGACGACCACCACGCTCAGCGCACCGGCCGCGCCCGGACGCACCACCCCGCTCCGGGGCCCCGCCGCCGCCCGCGCCCGCCGCAAGCGCGTCCTGCACTGGATCGCCGTCCACAGTGTGGCGATCGCGGTCGCGCTGCTGTTCGTCCTGCCGTTCGTCTTCGTCTTCCTGACGTCGGTGATGAGCGACGCGCAGGCGATGAGCGGCGAGCTGTGGCCGGACTCCTGGCACTGGTCCAACTACAAGACGGTGTTCGACACCCCCGGCTTCCTCGACTGGTGGCGCAACTCGCTCCTGTACGCGGGCCTCGGCACCCTCTTCACGGTCTGCTCGGCGATACCCGTGGCGTACGCGCTCGCCAAGTTCCGCTTCCGCGGCCGGCGCACCGCGATGATGCTCGTCATCTCCACGATGATGCTGCCGCCGCAGGTCATCGTGATCCCGATGTACCTGGTGTGGGCGCAGCAGCTGCACCTGTCGGGCACGCTGTGGCCGCTGATCATCCCGATGGCGTTCGGCGACGCGTACTCGATCTTCCTGCTGCGGCAGTTCCTGCTGACCATCCCCAAGGAGTACATCGAGTCGGCGAAGGTGGACGGCTGCGGCGAGTTCCGTACGCTCGTCAAGATCGTCGTGCCGATGGCCAAGCCGGGCATCGCCGCCATCGCGCTCTTCCAGTTCTTCTACTGCTGGAACGACTACTTCGGGCCGCAGATCTACGCGGCCCAGAACCCCGGCGCGTGGACCCTTTCGTACGGCCTGGAGTCCTTCAAGAGCGCCCACAGCGTCAACTGGAACCTGACGATGGCGGCGACACTGCTCGTCATGGCGCCGGTCATCGTCGTCTTCTTCTTCGCACAGAAGGCCTTCGTCGAAGGCGTCACCCTCACCGGAGTAAAGGGCTGAGACACGCAATGAAGCTCGCAGTGGTCGGCGGAGGGTCGACCTACACACCCGAACTCATCGACGGGTTCGCCCGTTTGAGGGACACCCTGCCGATCGAGGAACTGGTCCTGGTCGATCCGGCCGCCGACCGTCTCGAGCTGGTGGGCGGTCTCGCGCGGCGCATCTTCGCCAAGCAGGGGCACCCGGGGCGGATCGTCACCACGTCCGACGTGGACGCGGGCGTCGCGGACGCCGACGCGGTCCTGCTCCAGCTGCGCGTGGGCGGGCAGGCGGCCCGGCAGCAGGACGAGACGTGGCCGCTGGAGTGCGGCTGCGTCGGCCAGGAGACGACCGGCGCGGGTGGCCTCGCGAAGGCCCTGCGCACGGTCCCGGTGGTCCTGGACATCGCCGAGCGCGTACGGCGGACCAACCCGGACGCTGGATCATCGACTTCACCAACCCGGTCGGCATCGTCACGCGGGCGCTGCTCCAGGCCGGGCACAAGGCCGTCGGGCTGTGCAACGTGGCGATCGGCTTCCAGCGGAAGTTCGCCAAGCTCCTCGACGTCGCGCCGGGCGAGGTCCACCTGGACCACGTGGGGCTCAACCACCTGACCTGGGAGACGGGCGTACGTCTCGGGGGTCCGGGCGGCGAGGACATCCTGCCCAAACTGCTGGCCGAGCACGGGGACGCGGTCGCCGAGGACCTGCACATGCCGCGCGCGATCGTCGACCGGCTCGGCGTCGTGCCCTCGTACTACCTGCGCTACTACTACCAGCACGACGCGGTGGTCGAGGAGCTGCGGACCAAGCCGTCGCGGGCGGCGGAAGTGGCGGCGATGGAGCGGCAGTTGCTGGAGATGTACGGCGATCCGGCGCTCGACGAGAAGCCGGAACTGCTCGCCAAGCGCGGCGGCGCCTTCTACTCGGAGGCGGCCGTGGACCTGGCGGCGTCGCTGCTCGGCAACGGCGGCAGCCCGTACCAGGTGGTGAACACCGTCAACAACGGCACGCTGCCGTTCCTCCCCGACGACGCGGTGATCGAGGCGCAGGCGGCGGTGGACGGCACGGGTGCCAGGCCCCTGCCGGTGGAGCGGCTGGACCCGCTCTTCTCGGGGCTGATCGCCCACGTCACCGGGTACGAGGAGCTGGCGCTCCAGGCGGCCCTGCACGGCGGCCGGGACCGCGTCTTCAAGGCGCTGCTCGCTCATCCGCTGGTCGGCCAGTACGCGTACGCCGAGCAGCTCACCGACCGCCTCGTCGCGCACAACCGGGAGCACCTGGCGTGGGCGTAGGCACGAGTGTGCTCGCGATCGACGCGGGCAACAGCAAGACCGACGTCGCGGTGGTCGTGGCCGACGGCCAGGTCGTCGGCGCGGCCCGCGGCGGCGGGTTCCAGCCGCCCCAGGTCGGTGTCGAGCCGGCGGTGGACGTGCTGGCGGAGGCGGTGACGCGGGCGCTCGCGCAGGCGGGCGCGACTCCGTGGGCCACGTCTCGGCGTGCCTGGCCAACGCCGATCTCCCGGTGGAGGAACGGGAGTTGGCGCAAGCGCTGCGGCACCGCGGCTGGGGCACCTCGGTGCGGGTCCACAACGACACCTTCGCCGTGCTGCGCGCCGGGCTCCTGGAGGACGCGGAGCCGCGGGGCGTCGCCGTGGTGTGCGGCGCGGGCGTCAACTGCGTCGGCATGCTGCCGGACGGGCGCACCGCCCGCTTCCCGGCGATCGGCCGCATCTCCGGTGACTGGGGCGGGGGCGGCGGCCTCGCCGAGGAGGCGCTGTGGCACGCGGCGCGCGCCGAGGACGGCCGGGGCGGTCCGACCGCGCTGCGCGAGGCGCTCCCCGCGCACTTCGGCCTGCCGTCCATGTACGCGCTGATCGAGGCGCTGCACCTCGGGCACATCGCCCCGGCCAGGCGGCACGAGCTGACGCCGGTGCTCTTCGCCACGGCGGCGGCGGGCGACGCGGTGGCGCGCGCGCTGGTGGACCGGATGGCCGACGAGGTCGTCGCGATGGCCACGGTGGCGCTGACCCGCCTCGACCTGCTGGACGAGGAGACCCCGGTCCTGCTGGGCGGCAGCATCCTGGCGGCCCGCCACCCGCAACTGGACGACCGGGTACGGGCTCTGCTGGCCGCCCGGGCCCCCAAGGCGACCCCCCGGGTGGTCACCGCCCGCCCGGTCCTGGGAGCGGCACTGCTCGGCCTCGACGAGGCGGGGGCACCCACGGAGAGCACACGCGCGCGTGCGGAGCCATTACGAAGGGGGCACACCCACACACCGGGGCTGAGGGCTTTCGCCGCCGGTAGGCGCGCGTGCGAAGCTACGAGGACGGGGCACCGCCGCGTGCGGGGGCGGTGCCAACGGGGGCGGCGGAGGCCGGGGGGTTTGGAGGGCGGCGCTCACGGACGGCCGGGCGGGGCGGCCACCCCCGGGCGCGCACGCGCGTGGGCCAC
>RBWT01000145.1 GCA_004010275.1 Streptomyces huasconensis | reverse complement strand
CGCCCCGGCCGGCCGGCACGTCGGCGGGCGCCCGCCGCGCGCCGCCCCGGCACCAAGGCCAGACCCCGCACCATCCGCCTGGGCAGCCCCCGCCCGCGGCTGCGCATGGTCAGTCTGGGCCTGACCCTGGTGATGCTGGCCTTCGTCGTGCGGCTCCTCCAGGTGCAGGTTGTCGACGCGAGCGTGTACACGGCCAAGGCGGAGAAAAACCGCTATTTCACGCACACCCTGACGGCCGAGCGCGGCCGCATCACCGACCGCGCCGGCGTCGAACTGGCCGCCAGCGTGGACGCGTACGACATCACGGCCGACCCCACGCTCTTCACGCCGAAGGAGACGAGGACCCAGGACGCGCCCGAGCAGGCGGCGGCGCTCCTCGCTCCCATCCTCGGCAAGAGCGTCGCCGAGCTGACGAAGAAGCTCAGCACGCCCGACACCCGCTACGTTCTGCTCGCGCGCCGCCAGACCCCGCAGGTGTGGAAGCAGATCAAGGACCTGCGGGGCGCGCT
Source organism: Streptomyces huasconensis (assembly GCA_004010275.1). Taxonomy (GTDB): domain Bacteria; phylum Actinomycetota; class Actinomycetes; order Streptomycetales; family Streptomycetaceae; genus Streptomyces; species Streptomyces huasconensis. The sequence goes on along the minus strand of RBWT01000145.1, from coordinate 19,603 downwards.
CGCCGAGAAGGCGGGCATCGACCCGAACTCCCCGAACGTCCTGGCCGGTGTCCTCGCGGACCCGAGCAGCAAGCGGGTCTACCCCAACCACGACCTGGCCGCCGGGATACTGGGCTGGGTCAACTCCGACGGCAAGGGCGGCGGAGGCCTGGAGCGCCAGCTCGACAAGCAGCTGGCGGGCGAGGACGGCAAGATCCGCTACGCCCAGTCCGGCGGCCGGCAGGTGCCGACCGCGGGCTCCACGGAGACCCCCGCCGTGCCCGGCTCCGACGTCGAACTCACCATCGACCGCGACATCCAGTGGGCCGCGCAGAACGCCATCACGGAGCAGGTCGAGAAGTCCAAGGCCGACCGCGGCTACGTGATAGTGCAGGACACCCGGACCGGCGAGGTCCTCGCGATGGCCAACGCCCCCGGCTTCGACCCGAACGACCTCGCGAAGGCCGACAGCACGGCGCTCGGCAACGCCGCGCTCCAGGACGCCTTCGAACCCGGCTCCACCGCCAAGGTCATGTCGATGGCGGCGGTCCTGGAGGAGAACGCGGCCACGCCCGGCACCCGGGTCACGGTGCCCAACCGGCTGCACCGCGGCGACCGCCTCTTCCAGGACGACATCGACCACCCGACGTGGCACCTGACGCTCAACGGCGTGCTCGCCAAGTCCTCGAACATCGGCACGATCCTCGCCACCGGCCAGCTGGGCAAGACACAGGACCAGGCCAACAAGGTCCTCTACTCCTACCTGCGCAAGTTCGGCCTCGGCAAGGAGACCGGCCTCGGCTTCCCCGGCGAGACGTCCGGCATCCTCGCGCCCCCCGCCAAGTGGTCCACCTCCCAGCAGTTCACGATCCCGTTCGGCCAGGGCTTCTCCATCAACGCGATGCAGGCGGCCTCGGTCTACTCGACGATCGCCAACGGCGGCGTACGCGTCGAACCCACGCTCGTACGCGGCACGAAGGGGCCCGACGGCAGCTTCACGCCCGCGCCCGAGCCGAAGAAGACGCGGGTGGTGAGCGAGAAGACGGCGAAGACCGTGTCGCAGATGCTGGAGTCCGTCGTCGACGACGAAGAGGGCACCGGCACCAAGGCCCGCATCCCCGGCTACCGCGTCGCGGGCAAGACCGGTACGGCCAACCGGGTTGATCCGGCGACCGGCCGCTACAAGGGCTACACCTCGTCCTTCGCCGGCTTCGCGCCGGCCGACAAGCCGCGCGTCACGGTCTACTGCGCCATCCAGAACGCCACCAAGGGCAGTTACTTCGGCGGCCAGATCTGCGGCCCCATCTACAAGGAGGTGATGGAGTTCGCCCTGAAGACCCTCCAGGTCCCGCCCACGGGAAGCGGTCCGGCCCGCCTCCCCGTCACCTTCGAGCCCTAGGGCCCGGCCGCCCGGCCCTTTCGCGCCCTGAAACCTTCCAGGAACCACTCGTGACAACGATCACCCCCGACCCCGGGAACCACCCCCCGCCACGCCCCTCACTTCGCCCTGAGCCGGGTGCGCCCGGTACGCTCACGCCGTGCCACACGCTGATCAGTCCCAAACCACCCAGAAGGGCGCTCCCGTGACATACCCGGGGCCGCCGCGGCCGGACCAGGTCTCCGCGACCTCCCTGACGGACCTGGCGGGCCGGCTGGGTGTCGCCGTCCAGGGCGACGCGGAGATCACGGGCATCACGCACGACTTCCGCGCGGTCCGCCCCGGTGACATCTACGCCGCGCTGCCCGGCGCCCGCATGCACGGCGCCGATTTCGTCGCGCAGGCCGCCGACCTCGGCGCCGCGGCGATCCTCACCGACCCGACCGGCGCCGAACGCGCGGCCGCGACCGGCCTTCCGGTCCTGGTCGTCGACAGCCCGCGCGACGAGATGGGCGAACTCGCGGCGACGGTCTACGGCCACCCCGGCCGCGACCTCCTCCAGATCGGTATCACCGGCACCTCCGGCAAGACCACGACCGCGTACCTCGTCGAGGGCGGCCTCAAGGGCCTGCGCGCGACCGGCCTCATCGGCACGGTCGAGATGCGCATCGGCGAGACGCGCATCAAGTCGGAGCGCACCACCCCCGAAGCCACCGACCTCCAGGCGCTGTTCGCGGTGATGCGCGAGCGCGGCGTCGAGGCGGTCGCCATGGAGGTCTCCAGCCACGCCCTGGTGCTCGGACGCGTGGACGGCTGCGTCTTCGACGTCGCCGTCTTCAACAACCTCAGCCCGGAGCACATGGAGTTCCACTCCGGCATGGAGGACTACTTCCAGGCCAAGGCGCAGCTGTTCACCAAGCGGCGCTCGCGGCTCGGCGTGGTCAACTTCGACGACGAGTACGGGCGTCGGCTCATCACCGAGTCCGAGGTGCCCGTCACCACGTTCTCCGCCGAGGGGCACCCGGACGCCGACTGGCGCGCCGAGGACGTCCAGGTCGGGCCGCTCGACTCGACGTTCGTCGTGGTCGGCCCCAAGGGCGAGCGCGTCACGGCGAAGTCGCCGCTGGCGGGCCCCTTCAACGTCGCCAACACCCTCGCCGCCATCGTCTCGCTGGCCGTCGCCGGGATCGACCCGCAGCAGGCCGCCGACGGCGTCGCCGCGGTACCGGGCGTGCCGGGCCGCCTGGAGCGCGTCGACGCGGGCCAGCCCTACCTCGCCGTCGTCGACTACGCCCACAAGACGGACGCCGTCGAATCGGTCCTGCGCGCCCTGCGCAAGGTCACCGAGGGCAAGCTGCACATCGTGCTCGGCTGCGGCGGCGACCGCGACAAGACCAAGCGGATGCCGATGGGCGCGGCCGCGGCCCGCCTCGCCGACACCGCCGTACTGACCTCCGACAACCCCCGTGCGAGGACCCCCTCGCGATCCTCGCCACGATGCTCGCCGGTGCCGCCGAGGTGCCGGCCCACGAACGCGCGACGTCGCCGTCTTCGAGGACCGCGCCGCCGCCATCCGCGCGGCCGTCCTCCGCGCGCGACCGGGCGACACCGTCCTCGTCGCGGGCAAGGGCCACGAGCAGGGGCAGGACATCGCCGGGGTGGTGCGTCCCTTCGACGACCGCCAGGTGCTTCGCGAAGCTATCCAGCAAACCCAGGGATGAAGTTGTGATCGCCCTCTCCCTCGCCGAGATCGCCAGCGTCGTCGGCGGGCAGACGTACGACATACCGGATTCGGCCGTTCAGGTCACCGGACCCGTCGTCCGGGACTCCCGTGAGGTGGAGCCCGGCAGCCTCTTCGTCGCCTTCGTCGGCGAGCGCGCCGACGGCCACGACTACGCGGCGGACGTCGTCGCGGCAGGCGCCGCGGCCGTCCTCGCCTCGCGGCCGGTCGGCGTGCCCGCCAGTCGTCGTGGACGACGTCCAGACGGCGCTCGGCGCCCTCGCGCGCCACGTCGTGGAGCGGCTCGGCGCGACCCTGGTCGCCCTGACCGGCTCGGTCGGCAAGACCAGCTCCAAGGACTGCTCGCGCAGGTGCTGCGGCGCCACGCGCCCACGGTCTTCACGCCGGGCTCCCTCAACAACGAGATCGGCCTGCCGCTGACCGCGCTCAGCGCCACGGACGAGACGCGGTTCCTCGTCCTGGAGATGGGAGCGCGCGGAATCGGCCATATTCGCTACCTCACCGGCCTCACTCCGCCGAAGATCGGCCTCGTCCTGAACGTCGGCACCGCCCACATCGGCGAGTTCGGAGGCCGCGAGCAGATCGCACAAGCGAAGGGTGAGCTGGTCGAGGCGCTGCCCGCGGACGGCGCGGCCGTCCTCAACGCCGACGACCCGCTCGTACGCGCCATGGCCTCGCGCACCAAGGCGCGCGTGATCCTCTTCGGAGAGGCCGAGGACGCCGACGTACGTGCCGTGAATGTCCGACTCACGGAGAACGGACAGCCTGCTTTTACGCTGCACACACCCTCCGGGTGCAGCGACGTGACCTTGCGGCTGTACGGTGAGCACCACGTGTCGAACGCGCTTGCCGCGGCCGCCGTCGCCCATGAGCTGGGCATGTCCGTCGACGAGATCGCCCTCGCGCTCTCCGAGGCGGGCACGCTGTCCCGCTGGCGTATGGAGGTCACCGAGCGCCCGGACGGTGTGACGGTCGTCAACGACGCCTACAACGCGAACCCCGAGTCCATGCGAGCCGCTCTGCGCGCGCTCGTGGCCATGGGCAAGGGGCGTCGTACGTGGGCGGTGCTCGGTCAGATGGCCGAGCTGGGGGACGACAGTCTCACCGAGCACGACGCGGTCGGACGCCTTGCCGTCCGGCTCAACGTGAGCAAGCTCGTGGCAGTCGGGGGCAGGGAAGCGTCCTGGCTCCAACTGGGCGCATACAACGAGGGTTCGTGGGGTGAGGAGTCGGTGCACGTGTCCGACGCACAGGCGGCGATCGACCTGCTGCGCAGCGAGCTGCGCCCGGGAGACGTCGTGCTGGTGAAGGCGTCCAGGTCGGTCGGTCTCGAGCGGGTCGCCACGGCGCTGCTCGACGACGCCGCGGTGTCTTCTGAGGGGCAGGTCTCCGGCCGATGAGGCAGATCCTCTTCGCGGGTGTGATCGGGCTCTTCCTGACCCTGGTCGGCACCCCGCTGCTGATCAAGCTCCTGGCCCGCAAGGGCTATGGCCAGTTCATCCGGGACGACGGCCCGCGCGAGCACCACAGCAAGCGCGGTACGCCGACCATGGGCGGTATCGCCTTCATCCTGGCCACGCTCATCGCGTACTTCCTCACGAAGATCATCACGGGTACGGAGACCACGCTCTCCGGCCTGCTGGTGCTCTTCCTGATGGCGGGCATGGGCCTCGTCGGCTTCCTCGACGACTACATCAAGATCGTCAAGCAGCGTTCGCTCGGTCTGCGCGCCAAGGCGAAGATGGCCGGCCAGCTGATCGTCGGCATCGGTTTCGCCGTGCTCGCGCTGAACTGGCCGGACAACCGCAACCAGACGCCGGCCTCCACCAAGCTGTCGTTCGTCACGGACTTCGGCTGGTCGATCGGCCCGGTCCTGTTCGTGGTCTGGGCGCTGTTCATGATCCTCGCGATGTCGAACGGCGTGAACCTCACCGACGGTCTGGACGGCCTCGCCACCGGCGCCTCCGTGATGGTCTTCGGCGCCTACACCTTCATCGGTGTCTGGCAGTACCAGGAGTCCTGCGCCAACGCGACGACGCTGACCAACCCGCAGGCGTGCTTCGAGGTCAGGGACCCGCTCGACCTCGCGGTCGTGGCCTCCGCGCTGATGGGCGCCTGCTTCGGCTTCCTGTGGTGGAACACCTCGCCCGCGAAGATCTTCATGGGTGACACCGGTTCGCTCGCCCTCGGCGGCGCGCTCGCGGGCCTCGCGATCTGCTCCCGTACGGAGCTGCTGCTCGCGCTGCTCGGCGGCCTCTTCGTGATGATCACCATGTCGGTCGTCATCCAGGTCGGCTCGTTCAAGCTGACCGGCAAGCGCGTCTTCCGGATGGCGCCACTCCAGCACCACTTCGAACTCAAGGGGTGGTCCGAGGTCCTTGTGGTGGTCCGCTTCTGGATCATCCAGGGCATGTGCGTGATCGTCGGCCTCGGTCTCTTCTACGCGGGATGGGCAGCCGAAAAGTGACCTTCGCCTCCGACTGGCAGGGCAGGAACATCACCGTCGCCGGTCTCGGCGTGAGCGGCATCAGCGCCGCCCGCGCCCTGGCCGGCCTCGGCGCGTCGGTGACCGTCGTGGACGGCGGCTCGGGGGCGGCGCACGAGGAGCGCGCCGCCCGGCTGCGGGCCGAGGGCATCGCCGTACGCCTGGGTGACGCCGAGAGCCTGCCGCCCGGCACCGACCTCGTCGTGACCTCGCCGGGGTGGAAGCCCACCTCGCCGCTGTTCGCCGCGGCCGCCGAGGCGGGCGTGGACGTCATCGGGGACGTCGAGGTCGCCTGGCGGCTGCGCGGCCCGGACGCGGCGCCTTGGCTCGCCGTGACGGGCACCAACGGCAAGACGACGACCACGCAGATGCTCGCCTCGATCCTTCAGGCGGCGGGACTGCGCACGGCCGCCGTCGGCAACATCGGCACCCCGATCGTCGACGTCATCCTCGAAGGCGACGACGCGTACGACGTGCTCGCCGTCGAGTTGTCCTCCTACCAGCTGCACTGGGCGCCGTCCGTGCGCGCCCACTCCGCGACGGTCCTCAACCTCGCGCCGGACCACCTGGACTGGCACGGCTCCATGGAGGCGTACGCCGCCGACAAGGGGCGTATTTACGAGGGCAATCACGTCGCCTGCGTCTACAACGTCGACGCCGTCGACAAACCGTCCACCGAGGACCTGGTCCGCGAGGCCGACGTCGAAGAGGGCTGCCGGGCCATCGGCTTCACGCTGAACGCGCCCGCCCCCTCGCAACTGGGCGTCGTGGACGGCATCCTGGTCGACCGTGCCTTCGTGCCGGACCGCCAGAAGCAGGCCCAGGAGCTGGCCGAGATCTCCGACGTCCAGCCGCCCGCGCCGCACAACATCGCCAACGCGCTGGCCGCGGCGGCCCTCGCCCGCGCCTTCGGCGTCCAGGCGACGGCCGTCCGCGACGGCCTGCGCGCCTTCCGCCCGGACGCCCCACCGCGTCGAGCACGTCGCCGACGTCGCGGAGGTCGCCTACGTCGACGACTCCAAGGCCACCAACACCCACGCCGCCCAGGCGTCGTTGGCGGCGTACGAGTCGATCGTGTGGATCGCGGGCGGCCTCGCCAAGGGCGCCACCTTCGACGAACTCGTCACGCGCAGCGGCGAAGCGGCTGCGCGCGTCGTCCGATCGGCGCCGACCGCGCGCTGATCCGCGAGGCCCTGGCGCGACACGCCCCCCGAGGTCCCGGTCGTCGACCTCGACCGGACCGACACTGGGGCGATGTCCGAGGCGGTACGGCGGGCGGCGGAGCTGGCTCAGCCGGGGGACACCGTGCTGATGGCCCCGGCCTGTGCGTCGATGGACATGTTCACCAACTACAACAAGCGTGGTGAAGCGTTCGCGGACGCCGTTCGCGAACTCGGCTCCACGCGCGCCTGACCGGCCTTCGTCCGGCGGCGCCGGGCACACCCTTGGGAGGGAACGTGGCCAGGTCTTCCGTGCGGGTCGCCAAACGACCGGCTCCGGTACGCGCCAGAGGTACCTCCCACCCTCCGGGCGAGAGCGGGCTCCGGCGGCTCGTCAACCGGGTCCGCCGGGCCTGGGACCGTCCGCTCACGGCGTATTACCTGATCTTCGGCAGCAGTCTGCTGATCACCGTGCTCGGCCTGGTGATGGTCTACTCGGCCTCGATGATCCAGGCGCTCCAGCTGGATCTGCCCGCGTCGTACTTCTTCCGCAAGCAGTTCGTCGCCGCCGTCCTGGGCGCGATCCTGCTCCTGCTGGCCACGCGGATGCCCATCAAGCTCCACCGCGCGCTGGCCTATCCGATGCTCGCGGTGACCGTCTTCCTGATGGTCCTCGTACAGATCCCGGGGATAGGGCGCAGCGTCAACGGCAACCAGAACTGGATCTACCTGGGCGGCCCGTTCCAGCTCCAGCCCAGTGAGTTCGGCAAGCTCGCCCTCGTGCTGTGGGGCGCCGACCTGCTCGCGCGCAAACACGACAAGCGGCTGCTGACCCAGTGGAAGCACATGCTGGTGCCGCTCGTGCCGGTCGCCTTCATGCTGCTCGGGCTCATCATGCTCGGCGGCGACATGGGCACCGCGATCATTCTCACCGCGATCCTCTTCGGCCTCTTGTGGCTCGCGGGCGCCCCCACCCGGCTGTTCGCCGGTGTGCTCGGGGTCGCCGCCCTGATCGGTGTGATTCTCATCAAGACGAGCCCTAACCGGATGGCCAGGCTCGCCTGCATCGGCGCCACCGATCCGGGGCCCGGCGACCAGTGCTGGCAGGCGGTACACGGCATTTATGCCCTCGCCTCCGGCGGATTCTTCGGTTCCGGCCTGGGCGCGAGTGTGGAAAAATGGGGTCAACTCCCTGAACCGCACACCGACTTCATCTTCGCCATCACCGGGGAGGAACTCGGCCTGGCGGGGACACTGTCGGTGCTCGCCCTGTTCGCGGCTCTAGGCTATGCGGGTATCCGCGTGGCCGGACGCACGGAGGACCCCTTCGTGAGGTATGCCGCGGGAGGCGTGACCACCTGGATCACGGCGCAGGCCGTGATCAATGTCGGTGCGGTGCTCGGTCTGCTGCCGATCGCCGGTGTCCCGCTCCCGCTGTTCTCCTACGGGGGTTCGGCCTTGCTGCCGACCATGTTCGCCATCGGGCTCCTCATCGCTTTCGCGCGATCGGACCCCGCTGCGAAGGCGGCCCTGGCCATGCGGCAACCTCGGGTGAGATGGAACACGATGCGACGGCGCGTCAAGGCGCGTTCGTCCGGAGAGCGGTGAATTTCGGTGCATGTCGTACTCGCCGGCGGGGGGACCGCCGGCCACATCGAGCCCGCGCTCGCCCTCGCGGACGCCCTGCGGAGGCAGGACCCGACCGTGGGCATCACGGCCCTGGGCACGGAGCGTGGACTCGAGACCCGGCTCGTACCCGAGCGGGGCTACGAACTCGCGCTGATCCCGGCCGTCCCGCTGCCGCGCAAGCCCACCCCTGAACTGATCACCGTCCCAGGGCGGCTGCGCGGCACCATCAAGGCGGCCGAGCAGATCCTGGAGCGCACGAAGGCGGACTGCGTCGTCGGCTTCGGCGGCTACGTCGCCCTGCCCGGCTACCTCGCGGCCAAGCGGACCGGAACGCCGATCGTGGTGCACGAGGCCAACGCGCGGCCCGGGCTCGCCAACAAGATCGGTTCGCGGTACGCCCACGGGGTGGCCGTCGCCACCCCCGACAGCAAGCTGCGCAACTCCCGCTACATCGGCATCCCGCTGCGCCACACGATCGCCACGCTCGACCGGGCCCGGGTCCGCCCGGAGGCGCGCGCCGCCTTCGGCCTCGACCCCAACCTGCCGACGCTGCTCGTCTCCGGCGGCTCGCAGGGCGCCCGGCGGCTCAACGAGGTCGTCCAGCAGGTCGCGCCGGTGCTCCAGCGCGCGGGCATCCAGATCCTGCACGCGGTCGGCCCGAAGAACGAATTGCCGCAGGTGCAGCAGATGCCGGGAATGCCCCCCTACATCCCGGTACCGTACGTGGACCGGATGGACCTCGCGTACGCCGCTGCCGACATGATGCTCTGCCGCGCGGGCGCGATGACCGTCGCCGAACTCTCCGCCGTCGGGCTTCCGGCCGCGTACGTCCCGCTGCCGATCGGCAACGGCGAACAGCGGCTCAACGCCCAGCCGGTGGTCAAGGCCGGCGGTGGACTGCTGGTCGACGACGCGGAACTGACGCCCGAGTGGGTCCAGGGCAACGTCCTGCCCGTACTGGCCGATCCGCACCGGCTGTACGAGATGTCCCGCGCCGCCTCGGAGTTCGGCCGCCGGGACGCCGACGAGCTGCTCGTCGGCATGGTGTACGAGGCGATTGCGTCACGCCGCAACGCGTGAGAAGGCAGGGGACCGTGGCCGGACCGACCACCGCCGAACGGCAGCAGCGCACGTCCGGCCCGCCCCGCCCGCAGCGCACCCCCCGCGTCCCGCGGGTCCGTTCGCGCACCCTGGCCCTGGCCCTGGCCCTCGCCGTGCTCCTGACGGCCGGGGGCATCTGGGTGTTCTACGGCTCGCAGTGGCTGCGGCTGGAGCGCGTCCAGACGTCGGGCACCCGGGTGCTCACCGCCCAGGAGGTGCTCGACGCGGCGGACGCCCCCCTCGGGACACCACTGATTTCGGTCGACACGGACGCCATCGAGGAGCGCCTCCGCTCGAAATTGCCCCGAATTGACTCGGTTGAGGCCGAACGGTCCTGGCCGCACGAAATCGGGCTCAAAGTGACGGAACGCAAGCCGGTCCTCCTCATCGAGAAGGGCGGAAAGTTCGTCGAAGTGGACGCCGAGGGAGTGCGATTCGCCACGGTCGAGCGCGCGCCCGCGGACGTCCCGCGCCTCGAATTGACGCCGGACCGGGAGAACGGCGCCGCGAGCCTGCGCCGGTTCGGCACCGACCGGCTGCTGCGCGAAGCGGTCCGGGTCACCGGTGACCTGCCCGAAGCCGTCGCCGACGACACCCGGAAGGTCAAGGTCCGCTCGTACGACTCCATCACGGTGGAGTTGAGCGGTGGCCGTACCGTCGTCTGGGGCAGTGGTGAGAAGGGGCGTACGAAAGCCACTACCCTCACCGCGCTGATGAAAGCGACACCCAAGGCTCGGCACTTCGATGTGAGCGTCCCCACCGCCCCTGCGTCATCAGGGAGTTGACGCGTATCGCCGCAGGCCAGCACCCTGGTTCGGCATCGCTACGGCTGATCACATAGGGTGAAAAGAAAAACGGGAGGTTCGGCGTGTTCGTTGAACGTGCGCCACTTGTCGACTTAGTGTCCTGTTCGGAAGAGTCCAGGGAACAGACACACTGGTAACCCTAAACTTCAGCGTTAGGGTTCGGGTCGGCGTTCGGACCGTCCCATTCGGCATCAGTCGCCGCATCGCATCGAGCGAAACGGCGACACGTAACTCGAGGCGAGAGGCCTTCGACGTGGCAGCACCGCAGAACTACCTCGCAGTCATCAAAGTCATCGGTGTCGGCGGCGGTGGTGTCAATGCCATCAACCGGATGATCGAGGTCGGTCTCAAGGGCGTCGAGTTCATCGCCATCAACACCGACGCGCAAGCCCTGTTGATGAGCGACGCCGACGTCAAGCTCGACGTCGGCCGGGAACTCACCCGCGGCCTCGGCGCCGGCGCCAACCCGGCCGTCGGCCGCAAGGCCGCAGAGGACCACCGCGAGGAGATCGAGGAGGTCCTCAAGGGGGCCGACATGGTCTTCGTCACCGCCGGCGAAGGCGGTGGCACCGGCACGGCGGCGCACCCGTCGTCGCCAACATCGCGCGCTCGCTCGGCGCCCTCACCATCGGCGTGGTCACCCGGCCGTTCACCTTCGAGGGCCGCCGCCGCGCCAACCAGGCCGAGGACGGCATCGCGGAGCTGCGCGAAGAGGTCGACACCCTCATCGTCATCCCCAACGACCGGCTCCTGTCCATCTCGGACCGCCAGGTCTCCGTCCTCGACGCCTTCAAGTCGGCGGACCAGGTCCTGCTCTCCGGCGTCCAGGGCATCACCGACCTCATCACCACGCCCGGCCTGATCAACCTCGACTTCGCCGACGTCAAGTCGGTCATGTCCGAGGCCGGTTCGGCGCTCATGGGCATCGGCTCCGCCCGTGGCGACGACCGCGCGGTCGCCGCCGCCGAGATGGCGATCTCCTCGCCGCTCCTGGAGGCGTCCATCGACGGCGCCCGCGGCGTGCTGCTCTCCATCTCCGGTGGCTCGGACCTCGCCTCTTCGAGATCAACGAAGCGGCCCAGCTGGTCAGCGAGGCCGCGCACCCCGAGGCCAACATCATCTTCGGCGCGGTCATCGACGACGCGCTCGGCGACGAGGTCAGGGTCACCGTCATCGCGGCGGGCTTCGACGGCGGCCAGCCGCCGTCCAAGCGGGACAACGTCCTCGGCTCGGCCTCCACGAGCGCCAAGCGCGACGAGCCGGCGCCGGCCCCGGCCCCGTCCTCGCGTCCCGCCGCCGAACCGTCCCGCCCGGCCTTCGGCGGCCTCGGCAGCCGTCACCTCGCGCGAGGAGCCAGCGACTCCGGAGCCCGCGGAGACGTCGGCCCCGGCGAGCGAGGCCCCGGCCACGCCGGTGACGCCGCCGCAGGTCCCGCCGGCCCGGCCGTACCAGGACAGCCAGGCCGAAGAGCTGGACGTACCGGACTTCCTGAAGTGATCCCGGACTTCTCGAAGTGATAAGCAAGCACAGCACCGCGAGCGGCGCGCACTTCGCCTTCACCGACAGGTGGGGCGGGGTGAGCGCCGTTCCGTACGAAGAGCTCAATCTCGGCGGCGCGGTCGGCGACGAGCCCGGGGCCGTGCGGAAGAACCGCGCGCTGGCCGCCGAGTCCCTCGGTGTCGACCCGGACCGGGTCGTCTGGATGAACCAGGTGCACGGCCGTGACGTCGCCGTGGTCGACGGGCCCTGGGGCTCCGACGCCGAGATCCCCGCCGTCGACGCGGTGGTGACGGCCCGTAAGGGGCTCGCGCTCGCCGTTCTGACCGCCGACTGCACGCCGGTCCTGCTCGCCGATCCGGTCGCCGGGGTCGCGGCCGCGGCGCACGCCGGGCGCCCGGGCATGGTGGCGGGCGTCGTGCCCGCGCCGTCGAGGCATGGTGCAGCTCGGCGCCGACCCCGGACGCATCGTCGCCCGCACCGGCCCCGCCGTCTGCGGGCGTTGTTACGAAGTACCCGAGGCGATGCGCGCCGATGTGGCCGCCGTCGAGCCCGCGGCGTACGCCGAGACGAGCTGGGGTACGCCGGCGGTCGACGTGACCGCCGGGGTGCACGCGCAGCTCGAACGGCTCGGGGTGCACGACCGGGAGCACTCGCCGGTGTGCACGCTGGAGTCGAGTGACCACTTCTCGTACCGCCGCGACCGCACGACCGGTCGTCTCGCGGGCTATGTTTGGCTGGACTGATAAGCAATGACGGACCGTAGGACTCAACTCGCGGCGAACCTCGCGAAGGTCGAGGAGCGCATCGCCGCGGCGTGCGCGGCGGCCGGGCGCAAGCGGGAAGAGGTGACCCTGATCGTGGTCACCAAGACGTACCCGGCGAGCGACGTGCGGATCTTGTCGGAACTCGGTGTGCGGCACGTCGCGGAGAACCGCGACCAGGACGCGGCACCGAAGGCCGCCCAGTGCACGGATCTTCCTCTTACGTGGCACTTTGTCGGTCAGCTGCAGACCAATAAGGTCCGTTCCGTGGTCGGTTATGCCGATATGGTGCAGTCCGTGGACCGCCCCAAGCTCGTCACGGCCCTTTCGGCGGCCGCGGTGCGCGCGGAGCGCGAACTCGGCTGCCTGATCCAGGTCGCGCTGGACGCCGAGGAGAACGGACGCGGGGAGCGCGGGGGCGTCGGCCCCGGTGGAATCGCGGAGTTGGCCGACCTCGTGGCCGGGGCGCCGGGACTGCGTCTCGACGGTCTGATGACCGTCGCGCCGCTCACCGGTCCGTACGCGGGACGGCAACAGGCGGCGTTCGAGCGGCTGATGGAATTCGCAACCCTCATGCGCGCGACTCATCCGGCTGCGAACATGGTGTCAGCAGGGATGAGTGCGGACCTCGAACAGGCCGTGGCGGCCGGGGCGACACATGTGCGCGTCGGTACGGCGGTACTCGGAGTCCGACCCGGGCTCGGGTAACGTCGCCAGGAAGTCGGACCACAGCAGAAAATATGGTCATTCTCGCTGTTGAGGCGGGGATACCTCGTGGATCGCGGGCAGTTGGTGACGACAGCCGATCCACCACAGAGCGGAGGACTCAGAGCATGGCCGGCGCGATGCGCAAGATGGCGGTCTACCTCGGCCTCGTGGAGGACGACGGGTACGACGGTCCGGGGTTCGACCCCGACGACGAGTTCGAACCCGAGCCGGAGCCCGAGCGCGACCGCAGGCGGCATGAACCGCCACACCAGTCCCACCAGCCCCAACGGGACGAATCGGTACGAGTGGTGCAGCCGCCCGCTCCCCGTGAACCGGTGGCCCATTCCGCTTCGCTCGCCGCGGAATCCGGACGTCCGGCACGAATCGCCCCCGTGGCATCCATCACACCTGAACGCCAGAGCCTGGAGAAGAACGCACCGGTGATCATGCCCAAGGTCGTGTCCGAGCGGGAGCCCTACCGCATCACCACATTGCATCCCCGGACCTACAACGAGGCCCGTACCATCGGGGAACACTTCCGTGAGGGCACTCCGGTGATCATGAATCTGACCGAGATGGATGACACGGACGCGAAGCGACTTGTCGACTTTGCGGCCGGTCTGGTCTTCGGTCTGCATGGCAGCATTGAGCGCGTGACGCAGAAGGTGTTCCTGTTGTCGCCTGCTAACGTCGATGTAACGGCGGAGGACAAGGCTCGCATCGCAGAGGGCGGGTTCTTCAACCAGAGCTGAGACGCAAGTGACGCAGTAGTCGCAAGCAAGACGCAGTACCGGAACGACGAAGCACGACGAACAGGGGAGAGGGAACCGCGGACATGAGCGTGGTCTTGCAGGTGCTTTACATCGCGCTGATGTGCTTCCTCATCGTGCTGATCTTCCGGCTGGTCATGGACTACGTCTTCCAGTTCGCCCGCTCATGGCAACCCGGCAAGGCGATGGTGGTCGTTCTGGAGGCCACCTACACTGTCACTGATCCACCGCTCAAGCTTCTGCGGCGGTTCATTCCGCCGCTGCGTCTCGGGGGCGTGGCGCTCGACCTGTCCTTCTTCGTACTGATGATCATCGTCTACATCCTGATCTCCGTCGTGAGCCGGCTGTGAGCTCGATGTCAGCTACGTTCTTGCCGAATGCCGACGACTACGTTGAGGTGAAGAGATGCCGTTGACCCCCGAGGACGTGCGGAACAAGCAGTTCACAACCGTCCGCCTCCGAGAAGGCTATGACGAGGACGAGGTCGATGCCTTCCTCGATGAGGTCGAAGCCGAACTGACTCGCCTGCTCCGCGAGAACGAGGACCTGCGCGCCAAGCTGGCCGCCGCCACCCGCGCCGCTGCTCAGAACCAGCAGCAGGGCGGTATGCGCAAGGGTCCCGACGGGCCGCAGGACCAGCGAGGTCCGGGTGCTCCGGTACCCGCCGCTATATCGGGACCGCAGCCGGTCCCGCCGCAGCAGCAGATGGGTGGCCCTATGGGTGGCCCGCCGCAGCTGCCCGGCGGCGCACCGCAGCTGCCCGCAGGCCCCAGCGGTCACGGCCAGGGGCATGGACCGCAGGGCGGTCCGCAGGGTCCGGGCCCGATGGGTCAGGGCCCGATGGGTGGCCCCATGGGCGGTCCCATGGGTGGCCACGGCCCGCAGATGCCGCAGCCCGGTCAGGGCCCCGGTGGTGACAGCGCCGCTCGCGTGCTGTCCCTTGCGCAGCAGACCGCCGACCAGGCGATCGCGGAGGCCCGTTCCGAGGCCAACAAGATCGTCGGCGAGGCCCGTTCGCGCGCCGAGGGTCTGGAGCGGGACGCCCGTGCCAAGGCCGACGCCCTGGAGCGGGACGCGCAGGAGAAGCACCGCGTCGCGATGGGCTCCCTGGAGTCCGCCCGCGCCACGCTGGAGCGCAAGGTCGAGGACCTGCGCGGCTTCGAGCGCGAGTACCGCACGCGTCTGAAGTCCTACCTGGAGTCGCAGCTGCGCCAGCTGGAGACCCAGGCCGACGACTCGCTGGCCCCGCCGCGTACGCCGGCCACTGCCTCGCTGCCGCCGTCCCCGGCGCCGTCGATGGCTCCGGCCGGTGCGGGTGCCCCGTCCTACGGCGGCAACCAGTCGATGGGTGGCGGCAACCAGCAGGGCGGCGCCCCGTCCTACGGCGGCCAGCAGCAGATGTCGCCGGCCATGACGCAGCCGATGGCGCCGGTGCGGCCGCAGGGTCAGCAGCCGATGCAGCAGGCTCCGTCGCCGATGCGTGGCTTCCTCATCGACGAGGACGACAACTGACGGGCGTGAGTACGCCTTAGGCGTCGGCATCGTTCAGGGCCGGGCCCCCAGATTCTCTGGGGGCCCGGCCCTTTTGTGCGTACGGTTGTGCGTCCGAGGGCACGCAACGCCGAAGGCCCGGTCCCGCCAAGAAATTTTGGCGGACCGGGCCTTCGGCCGTGTGCTGGTGCGCGCTTACGCCTTGCGGAGGCGGAACGTCAGCTTCAGGAAGTCATCGGTGAACGGCTGCCCGAAGGTGTCGTCCGCCTCACCCTGGGCGAAGTCCGTGGCGAGCACCTCGTCGGAGATGAGTCCGGCGTGGTCGGAGAGCGCGGTGAGCACCTCCGGGTCCGTGGACGTCCAGCGCAGGGCGATCCGGTCCGCCACGTCCAGGCCGCTGTTCTTGCGGGCCTCCTGGATCAGGCGGATCGCGTCACGGGCCAGGCCCGCGCGGCGCAGCTCCTGAGTGATCTCCAGGTCCAGGGCGACCGTGGCACCGGAGTCGGACGCCACCGACCAGCCCTCGCGCGGGGTCTCCGTGATGATGACCTCGTCCGGGGCCAGCGTCACCGTCTCGCCGTCGACCTCGACCGAGGCCGTGCCCTCGCGCAGCGCCAACGACAGGGCGGCGGCGTCGGCCTCCGCGACGGCCTTGGCGACCGCCTGGACGCCCTTGCCGAACCGCTTGCCGAGCGCCCGGAAGTTGGCCTTGGCGGTGGTGTCGACCAGGGAGCCGCCGACTTCGGAGAGTGACGCCAGGGAGGAGACGTTCAGCTCCTCCGTGATCTGGGCGTGCAGCTCCGGGCCGAGCGTGTCGAAGCCGGAGGCCGCGACGAGCGCGCGGGACAGCGGCTGGCGGGTCTTGACGCCCGACTCCGCACGCGTGGCACGGCCCAGCTCGACCAGGCGGCGTACGAGGACCATCTGCCGGGACAGCTCCGGGTCGATGGCGGAGAGGTCCGCCTCCGGCCAGGAGGAGAGGTGCACGGACTCCGGGGCGTCCGGGGTCACGGGCACGACGAGGTCCTGCCAGACACGCTCCGTGATGAACGGCGTCAGCGGGGCCATCAGGCGCGTGACCGTCTCGACGACCTCGTGCAGGGTGCGCAGGGCCGCCTTGTCGCCCTGCCAGAAGCGGCGACGGGAACGGCGTACGTACCAGTTGGAGAGGTTGTCCACGAAGACGGACAGGAGCTTGCCCGCGCGCTGCGTGTCGTAGCCCTCCAGGGCCTGGGTGACCTGGTCGGTCAGCGCGTGCAGCTCGCTGAGCAGCCAGCGGTCCAGGAGCGGGCGGTCGGCGGGCGCCGGGTCGGCGTCGCTGGGGGCCCACTTCGACGTACGGGCGTACAGGGCCTGGAAGGCGACCGTGTTCCAGTACGTGAGGAGGGTCTTGCGGACGACCTCCTGGATGGTGCCGTGGCCCACGCGCCGGGCCGCCCACGGGGAGCCGCCGGCCGCCATGAACCAGCGCACCGCGTCGGCGCCGTGCTGGTCCATGAGCGGGATGGGCTGGAGGATGTTGCCCAGGTGCTTGGACATCTTGCGGCCGTCCTCGGCGAGGATGTGGCCGAGGCAGACCACGTTCTCGTAGGACGACTTGTCGAAGACCAGGGTGCCGACGGCCATCAGGGTGTAGAACCAGCCGCGGGTCTGGTCGATGGCCTCCGAGATGAACTGCGCGGGGTAGCGGCTCTCGAAGAGTTCCTTGTTCTTGTACGGGTAGCCCCACTGCGCGAACGGCATCGAACCCGAGTCGTACCAGGCGTCGATGACCTCCGGCACGCGCGTGGCCGTGGCGGCGCAGCCCTCCTGGGGGCACGTGAAGGTGATCTCGTCGATGAACGGGCGGTGCGGGTCCAGCTCCGACTGGTCGGTGCCGGTCAGGTCGGAGAGCTCCGCGCGCGAGCCGACGCAGGTGAGGTGGTCCTCCTCGCAGCGCCAGATGGGCAGCGGGGTGCCCCAGTAGCGGTTGCGGGAGAGGGCCCAGTCGACGTTGTTGTTCAGCCAGTCGCCGAAGCGGCCGTGCTTGACCGACTCCGGGAACCAGTTCGTCTTCTCGTTCTCCTGGAGGAGCTTGTCCTTGATGGCCGTCGTGCGGATGTACCAGGACGGCTGCGCGTAGTAGAGCAGGGCCGTGTGGCAGCGCCAGCAGTGCGGGTAGCTGTGCTCGTACGCGATGTGCTTGAAGAGCAGGCCGCGGTCGTCGAGGTCCTTGGTGAGGCTCTCGTCCGCCTTCTTGAAGAAGACGCCGCCCACGAGCGGGAGGTCCTCCTCGAAGGTGCCGTCCGGGCGGACCGGGTTGACGACCGGCAGGCCGTACGCGCGGCAGACCTTGAGGTCGTCCTCACCGAAGGCGGGGGACTGGTGGACCAGACCGGTGCCGTCCTCGGTGGTGACGTACTCGGCGTTGACCACGAAGTGGGCCGGAGCCGGGAACTCCACCAGCTCGAAGGGGCGTTGGTACGTCCAGCGCTCCATCTCGGCGCCGGTGAAGGTCTCGCCGGTCGTCTCCCACCCCTCGCCGAGGGCCTTCTCGACGAGCGGCTGGGCGACGACGAGCTTCTGCTCGCCGTCCGTCGCGACCACGTAGGTCACGTCGGGGTGGGCGGCGACGGCGGTGTTGGAGACGAGCGTCCAGGGCGTCGTCGTCCAGACCAGGAGGGCGGCCTCGCCCGCGAGGGGACCGGAGGTGAGGGGGAAACGGACGTAGACGGACGGGTCGACGACCGTCTCATAGCCCTGCGCCAGCTCGTGGTCGGACAGGCCCGTGCCGCAGCGCGGGCACCAGGGGGCGACGCGGTGGTCCTGGACGAGCAGGTCCTTGTTGAAGATCTCCTTCAGGGACCACCAGACCGAGTCGACGTACTCGGGGTTCATCGTGCGGTACGCGTCGTCGAGGTCGACCCAATACCCCATGCGGGTCGTCAGCTCGGCGAAGGCGTCGGTGTGGCGGGTCACGGACTCGCGGCACTTGGCGTTGAACGCGGCGATGCCGTACGCCTCGATGTCCTTCTTGCCGTTGAAGCCCAGCTCCTTCTCGACCGCCAGCTCCACGGGCAGGCCGTGGCAGTCCCAGCCGGCCTTGCGGGCCACGTGGTAGCCGCGCATGGTGCGGAAGCGCGGGAAGACGTCCTTGAAGACGCGGGCCTCGATGTGGTGGGCGCCCGGCATGCCGTTGGCGGTGGGCGGGCCTTCGTAGAACACCCACTCGGGGCGGCCCTCGGACTGCTCCAGGCTCTTGGCGAAGATCTTCTGCTCTTGCCAGAAGTCGAGCACGGCGTGCTCAAGGGCGGGCAGGTCGACCTGGGCGGGTACCTGGCGGTACTGCGGCGGCGTATTCACGTGCTCCTCCGGCGGATGTGCTGCCTTCCGTCGGAGGGACGAGAGCCGTGTGCGCCTGGTGCGGCGCGCTCCCGCGGTACCACCCTCCTTGGCTCTCCGGCACGGTGTTCCGCGCCGGTGAGCCCCCTCATTGGGGTCGCGATACCGGGTCTACTCGCCTCGGCTCGAAGGCTTCGGCTTTCTTCCGGCGGCTCCGGGGTGATCTTCACGTCGCGCTCGCCCCCGGGCTCACACCGTCCCCGGGTCGCTCATGGCTGCGTACGCCGCTACTCGTCCCCATCCACGCTTCTCGCTGCCGTTCAGTGTACGGCGCCCGGGAGGGGTGGCCGAACGGTTTTCGCGCGGCCTCCGGGTGCGCCGGGTACGGGGCGCGGACTGACCCGAATGGCGACATGCGGGAGCGCGGGGCTCCCGGCGTGCGTCGGCTCACGGATTACCCGGCAGGGAGTTGGGCACAACGCTTGCAGACTCGCCGCGCGGGACCGGCGTGGCGGGCGAATCGGGCGGCGTGCCCCGTTGCCGCGGGCCTGGAGTCGATTTATCGTCCCAGCACGATTCGCGTGCAAGATCACAATATGTGAAGGGGCCGCGGCCATGGTGGCGAAGAAGACCGCCGTACAGCAGTCGGCGTCCGGCAGATCCACCGGCGCGGCCGTGGCGACGGCCAGGGGTGTGAGCGGCGGGAAGAGCGGGGGCGGTGGCGGCGGTGGGGCGTATGTGGCCGGTGGCCCGCGTGCGGTGGAGGGGGCGGG
>RBWT01000144.1 GCA_004010275.1 Streptomyces huasconensis | reverse complement strand
CGCCGAAGCCATCCCGGAAGCCGCAGCCACCCCGCAACCCGAACCCACCCCGGAACCCGAAGCCGACCGCACACGCTCACGCCCACGCACACGCCCACAAACCCGCCCCTGCGCCTCCCCCTTCGGCACACAATGCACAGGCAGCAGACTCAACCCCCACCCTCCCGCCGCGACAGCCCCTTCCACCGCCCCCGCATCGGGCGCGAGGGCCAGCCGCAGCACACCCCACCACCACACGGCACCGGCCACGTCGAGGACACGCACCGCACCACCCGCCACGCAACGGCTTTCCCGCTCCCGGCTATCACGGCTATCACGGCTGTCACCTCCCGCCGACGCGAGATCGACGCTAGACCCCCGGTTCAGCCCACGGGAGGGCGCGGCGGACGCATCCGAGGGCGTACCAACGGCGCGCGAAGCACCGCCACCGCCCCCGGGTGCGCCCACCGTCACATTCACGGTGGCGGCGGCGCCCCGCCACCCCTCAGCCCCACGCACTCCGTCAGCCGTTCTCGGCCTGGAACATCCAGTGGTGCTTCTCGAGGTCGGCCGTGACCCCGATGAAGATGTCCTGGCTGACCGGGTCGGCCTCACCGGTCGCGTCGATCCGCTCACGGAAGCGCGTGATCACCGCGCCCAGCGCGTCCACGAGCACGCCGATGGCGTCCAAGTCCTTGATCCAGCCCTCGGGGGTCTTGCCGATACCGCTGCTCTGGGCCACGGTCGCCGCGCGCCCGTCGGGCGAGACACCGAGCGTGGAGGCGCGCTCCGCCACCGTGTCGGAGTGCTGCCTGGCGGTGTCGACGACCTCGTCCAGCTGCAGATGTACGGAGCGGAAACGCGGTCCGATGACATTCCAGTGGACCTGCTTGGCCACCAGCGACAGGTCGACCAGGTCCACCAGCGCGCCCTGCAGCGCCTCCGAGACCGTCTTCTGATCCGCGTCGGACAGCGGGCTCTTGGCGACGTACATCTGTCTCCTCCAACTCATCAACGAACGAGAGAAACCCTCATCAACCATGGCACAAGTAGGCCGATATGGCTGATTAGAGGCCTTAGGGGGCTTACATCCCGATAAGGCGATCTTCTCAGTGGTCTTCTGTCCCGCCCCGGAGCTTCTACACGGGACGTCCGTCCCTTCAGGGAACGCAAAAGGTCCCGACCGGGTACCCGGTCGGGACCTCCACACGCATGACGCTCAGCGCGAGCGGTCAGCCGAAAGGCACGCCGTAACGCGCATCACCGCGCACGCCACACCTCTCGCCGCACACGCCTCTCACCGCAAACGTCTCTCGCGGCACACGCCTCTCACCGCACACGTCACACCACGGCACCATCAGGCCGCGACGACGTCCACCGCCTCGGCCGGCGCCTTGATCGTCACCCGTTCCGGTGGCACACCGGCCACGGAGACGGAGTTGAGCATCGGGCGAACCGGCGCGCGCACCGGTTCCGTGACTGCTGCCGACTCAGCCAGCTCCGCGAGCGACAGCTCGTCGCTCACTTCACGCATCAGCTCGGACATCCGTACGTCAAGCGCGTCGCAGATCGCGGAAAGCAGCTCGGAGGAAGCCTCCTTCTGCCCCCGCTCCACCTCGGAGAGATAGCCGAGCGAGACTCGGGCGGACGAGGAGACTTCGCGCAGAGTACGGCCCTGGCGCTGGCGCTGCCGACGCAGCACGTCACCCAGCAGGCGACGGAGCAGAATCATCGGTGGCTCCCTCCTCGGACCGCGTAGCCGCATCCTTCACGCCCCACCGTACCGCCTCGTGCGGCGGCCGTGCGGGGAGCGATGTCGTGTTCACTCAGGGCTGCAAACATCAATTCCCCCCGTTCTGTTCCGTATCCTGTGCCCGCCCGTTCCCGGGAGGTTCGTCCGGCAGCTGCTTGAGCAGCAGCGTCAGCACGCTCCGCACACTCTCCCTACGGATTTCCGAGCGGTCTCCGTTCAACCGCAGGGCGACGACTTTCCCCTCGGCTCCGCCATCGGCGTAACCCCGCATGCTGACCATGCCCTCCGTGCCCGGCCCCGCGACCGCCACGAAGACGGTTCCGACGGGCTTGCCGTCCTGGGAGGCGGGTCCCGCGACGCCGGTGGTCGCGATGCCCCAGTCGGCGCCGAGCGCCTTGCGGACACCGATCGCCATCTGCCGGGCGACTTCGGGATCAACGGCTCCGCGTTCGTCCAGCAGGGTGCCCTCGACGCCGAGCACGTCCCGCTTCACGTCGGTGGCGTACGCCGTGACGGACCCCCGGAAGACCGCCGACGCGCCGGGCGCTCGCGGTGATCTCCGCGGCCACCAGGCCCCCGGTGAGCGACTCGGCGACGGCCAGCGTCTCGCCGCGTGCGGCGAGAAGCCGCAGCAGCCTGCTCGCCGACACCGCGACAGCCGAAAGTCCGGGGGATGTCACTTCGCTGCCTCCCGGGCGGACTCCGCTGCCGCCATACGCTCCTCGGCCATGCCCTGCCTGCGCAGCACCACGGCCTGCTTCACATAGTCGAGCCCGGTCACCACCGTCAGT
The DNA here is from genome assembly GCA_004010275.1 of Streptomyces huasconensis. GTDB lineage: Bacteria > Actinomycetota > Actinomycetes > Streptomycetales > Streptomycetaceae > Streptomyces > Streptomyces huasconensis. Next base: position 17,655 of record RBWT01000144.1, on the reverse strand, counting down.
ACGACGGCGACCGCCATCATCCAGAACCGCAGTGTCGCGAGCGGCCCCGTCAGGGCGAGAACGTACATGCCCACCGCCGTGCCCTGCGCCAGCGTCTTCATCTTGCCGCCGCGACTGGCCGGAATGACTCCATAGCGGATCACCCAGAACCGCAGCAGCGTGATGCCCAGCTCACGTCCGAGAATCACCCCGGTGACCCACCAGGGCAAGTCGTCGAGCCAGGACAGGCAGATCAGCGCGGCGCCCATGATCGCCTTGTCGGCGATGGGGTCGGCGATCTTCCCGAAGTCCGTGACCAGGTTGTATGTGCGGGCCAGATGCCCGTCGAAGAGGTCGGTGATCATGGCGACGGCGAAGGCGGCCCAGGCGAAGGAGCGCCAGGCCGGGTCGTACCCGCCGTTGCCGAGCAGCAGCATCACGAAGCCCGGCACGAGCAGCAGCCGGAGCATGGTCAACAGGTTGGCCACATTCCACAGGCTGGCCTGATTGACGGCCGCAGCACCCAGCTTCCCGCCACGCACCGGCTTGGCGCCCGGAGCGCCGTGCGCACCGGAGCCGCCTGACGCGGATGCCGGGACTCCGGTCATCTGCCGGCCTCCTCAGGACATTCAGCCACCAAGTCCACGCCCTCCGTGCCGACGACCTTTGCCATGACCATACGGCCGACCTGGAGGCCCCCGGAGGCCCCGGGACCCGTCAGACGGATCTGGCCGTCCGTCTCCGGCGCCTGGTGCGCGGCCCGGCCGAGCGGCCCTTCCTCCTCGTCGAGGGACTCCACGAGGACCTCGACGCTCTCGCCGAGCCGCTCCTCCGCGCGCTGCGAGGTGAGGTCCTCGGCGAGCCGCGCGATGTGTGCGAGCCGCTCGTCGACGACGTCCTGGTCGAGCTTCCCGTCGTACGTCGCCGCTTCGGTGCCCTCCTCGTCGGAGTACCCGAAGACGCCGATGGCGTCCAGGCGCGCGCCGGTCAGGAACCGCTCCAGCTCGGCGAGGTCGCCCTCGGTCTCGCCGGGGAAGCCGACGATGAAGTTGGAGCGGACACCGGCCTGCGGCGCCTTGGACCGGATGGTCTCCAGCAGCTCCAGGAAGCGGTCGGTGTCACCGAAGCGCCGCATCGCCCGCAGCACGCCGGGCGCGGAGTGCTGGAAGGACAGGTCGAAGTAGGGGGCGACCTTCTCCGTCGAGGTGAGGACGTCGATGAGTCCGGGCCGCATCTCGGCGGGCTGGAGGTAGCTGACCCGGATGCGCTCGATCCCGTCGACGGCGGCCAGCTCGGGCAGCAGCGTCTCCAGGAGCCGGATGTCCCCGAGGTCCTTGCCGTACGAGGTGTTGTTCTCGGAGACGAGCATGACCTCCTTGACGCCCTGCTCGGCGAGCCAGCGGGTCTCGCCGAGGACGTCGGAGGGGCGGCGCGAGATGAAGGAGCCGCGGAAGGACGGGATGGCGCAGAACGAGCAGCGCCGGTCGCAGCCGGAGGCCAGCTTCACCGAGGCGACGGGGTTGCTGCCGAGGCGGCGGCGCAGCGGGGCGCGCGGCCCCGACGCGGGCGCGACGCCCTCGGGCAGGTCCTGGGGTGCCTCTACGGGAGCGTGCCCGGGCAGGGCGACCCCGGCCCCCGCGACCTGGCGCTCCGCGGGGCTGATCGGCAAGAGCTTGCGCCGGTCACGCGGGGTGTGCGCCTCGACGCTGCCGCCGCTGAGGATGGTCTGGAGCCGGTTGGAGATGTCGGAGTAGTCGTCGAACCCGAGCACGCCGTCGGCCTCGGGGAGCGCGTCGGCGAGTTCCTTGCCGTACCGCTCGGCCATGCAGCCGACCGCGACGACGGCCTGGGTCCTGCCGTGCCCCTTGAGGTCATTGGCTTCGAGGAGGGCGTCGACGGAGTCCTTCTTGGCGGCCTCGACGAAGCCGCAGGTGTTGACGACGGCGACATCCGCGTCCTCGGCGTCCTCGACGAGCTGCCAGCCATCCGCCTCCAAGCGGCCTGCGAGCTCCTCCGAGTCCACCTCGTTACGGGCGCAGCCAAGAGTGACAAGGGCGACGGTGCGGCGTTCGGGCATGGTCTCAAGACTACTTCGTCCGCGCCTCGGCCCCCGCCGCCAGGGTTACCCGACGGTCGGCCCGCCGCCCTCCGCACGTCACCCGGACGTCACCGCGGTCCTCGCCGAGCCGCTGGTCAGCGGCTTGTGGAGCACCGGTCGGCGGCACGCGGGACGGCCGTCAGGGCCTCCGGAGAGCGGCGCCGGTCAGCCGACCTCCGGGTCGCCCTTCGTGTACGACAGACGCTCGACCTGGCCGGGTTCGAATTCGTTCTCGACCGGCTTGCCGTTCACGTACAGGTTGATCGCGCCCGCGTCGCCCAGGATGAGGTCGATCTTCTGCTTGTCCTGGAACGTCTTGGCCTGGCCCTGCTCCAGGACGCCGTCGAAGAGGGTGCGGCCGCTGTGGTCCTTGGCCGAGATCCAGCTTCGGCCGTCGGCGGCGGCGACCTTGACCGTGACCTTGTCGCGCGGCACGCCGGCGATGGCGCTGTCCGACGGGTCGGGCTTGGGGTCGGCCGGCTTGTTGGGCTTGGGCTTCTCCGCGGCCTTGCTGGGCGCGGAGGCCGGGCCCTCGGCGACCGGCTGCGACTTGGCGCCGTCGTCACCGCCGTTGAACGCGGTGAAACCGACGAAGCCGATCACCGAGACGATCGCGGCGACCATGGCGGCGGTCCAGTTCGGCCGGCGCGGATCGGAGCGGATGCGTTCGGCCTCGAAGAGCGGCGCCGCCGAGGTGGGCGCGGGCGGGTGACCGCCGTGCGCCGCGTCGTACTGCGCGACGAGCGGGGCCGGATCGAGGTGGACGGCGCGGGCCAGCGTCCTGATGTGGCCACGGGCGTACACGTCGCCGCCGCAGCGGGAGAAGTCGTCCTGCTCGATGGCGTGCACGATGGGGATGCGCACCCGGGTGGACGTACTGATCTCGTCCACGGTGAGGCCCGCGTCGATGCGGGCCTGCCGCAGCGCGTGGCCGATCGAGGGCCGGTCGTCGGCCTGGTGGTCACCTGCCGGGCTCTGGTCGGCCGGGTCGGTGAGTCGGTCGAGGCGGTCGTCTGAAGGTCGGTCGTCTTCAGGGAAGTTGCCGATGGACACGGGGGCGCCTTTCGAGCGTGTAGCCACCTGCCGGAGGTTCAGTTTAGGGGGGCCTTGAAAGGGTGGGGCAACCGGACGGACGGACTTTGTACGCCATCAGAAGGGATGGACCTCCCTATGGCGGCACATCGTGCCGCCCCGACACCGCGCTGCCCTCTCCCTCAACTTGACGTACGCCGAAGGGAAACGGTTGCCTCCCCGATTCTCAGGGCTGTGCCTCCCCGCGGATGACGGCGAGCACTCCATCCAGCTCATCGGGTTTCACCAGGACGTCACGTGCCTTGGAGCCCTCGCTCGGGCCCACGATGCTGCGCGACTCCATGAGGTCCATCAGCCGACCGGCCTTGGCGAAGCCGACGCGCAGCTTGCGCTGGAGCATCGACGTGGAGCCGAACTGGGTGGAGACCACCAGCTCAGCGGCCTGGCAGAGCAGATCGAGGTCGTCGCCGATGTCCTCGTCGATTTCCTTCTTCTGCTTGGTCCCGACGGTCACGTCGTCGCGGAAGACGGGCGCCATCTGGTCCTTGCAGTGCTGGACCACCGCGTGGATCTCGTCCTCGGTGACGAAGGCGCCCTGCATGCGGGTGGGCTTGTTCGCGCCCATCGGCAGGAAGAGGCCGTCGCCCTTCCCGATGAGCTTCTCCGCGCCCGGCTGGTCCAGGATGACGCGGCTGTCCGCGAGCGAGGAGGTGGCGAAGGCGAGCCGCGAAGGGACGTTCGCCTTGATGAGCCCGGTCACGACGTCCACCGAAGGCCGCTGCGTGGCGAGCACCAGGTGGATGCCGGCCGCGCGCGCGAGCTGGGTGATGCGCACGATGGAGTCCTCGACGTCGCGCGGCGCGACCATCATCAGGTCGGCCAGCTCGTCGACGATCACCAGCAGGTACGGATAGGGCTGCAGCTCCCGCTCACTGCCCTCGGGCGTCTTGAGCTTGCCCTCACGGACGGCCCGGTTGAAGTCGTCGATGTGCCGGTAGCCGAACGCGGCCAGGTCGTCGTAGCGCAGATCCATCTCGCGTACGACCCACTGGAGGGCCTCGGCGGCCTTCTTCGGGTTGGTGATGATCGGCGTGATCAGGTGGGGGATGCCCTCGTACGCGGTCAGCTCGACGCGCTTGGGGTCGACGAGGACCATCCGTACGTCCTCGGGCGTCGCTCTTATCATGATCGAAGTGATCAGGCAGTTGATGCACGACGACTTACCGGAACCGGTGGCACCGGCGACCAGGATGTGCGGCATCTTCGCCATGTTGGCCATGACGTAGCCGCCCTCGACGTCCTTGCCGAGCGCGACGAGCATCGGGTGGTCGTCCTCGGCGGCGTCCGCGAGGCGCAGCACGTCGCCGACGTTGACCATCTCGCGGTCGGTGTTCGGGATCTCGATGCCGACCGCGGACTTGCCGGGGATCGGCGAGATGATCCGCACGTCCGGCGAGGCGACCGCGTACGCGATGTTCTTGGCCAGTGCCGTGATCTTCTCGACCTTCACGGCGGGGCCCAGCTCGATCTCGTAGCGCGTGACCGTCGGACCGCGCGTGAAGCCGGTGACGACCGCGTCGACCTTGAACTCCGTGAAGACGTTCGTGAGCGAGGCCACGACCGCGTCGTTGGCGGCGCTGCGGGTCTTGCCCGGGCCGCCGCGCTCCAGGAGATCGAGCGAGGGCAGGGCGTACGTGATGTCGCCGGCGAGCTGGAGCTGCTCGGCGCGCGCCGGCAGTTCGCGCGGGGCGTCGGGCGGGGACTTGGTGAGGTCCGGCACGACGCCCTCAGCGGGCGCCTGCGGCTTCTTCTTGAGCTTGCCGGGCACGGGGGCGTCCGTGGCGCGCGCGGGCGGCACAGGGGCCGTGGGCGCGCGCGCCGCCTGCTCCTCGCGCTCCTCCTGCTCCCCCGAGACGCCCTGCGTCAGATCGGCGACCAGCGGCGAGGGCGGCATGCCGTGCAGGACGGCGCCGTCCAGGTCGGCGGCCGCGGCGGCCGCCACGTCCACGGCGTCCAGGGGCCGGCCCAGCTGCGGCTGTACGGGGGTCCGGCGCGGCTTGCGGCGCCGGGAGAGCGCCTCCTCCTCCGCCTGATCGGGGGCGTACGCGTCCGGGGCGGCGGAGCGCCGCCGGTGCGGAGCACGCGGGCGGGGCCTCGCGCCACTGTTCCTCGTAGTGCTCGTCGTCGGTGTACGTGTCGTCCTCGGGGTACGGCTGGAGCACGCCGAGCTTGATGCCGAGCAGCCGCAGGCGCTGCGGGATGGCGTTGACGGGCGTCGCCGTGACGACGAGCAGTCCGAAGACGGTGAGCAGCACCAGCAGCGGCACGGCGAGGATCTCGCCCATGGTGAAGATCAGCGGGGTGGAGGCACCCCAGCCGATCAGGCCACCGGCGTCCCTTATCGCCTGCATGCCGTCGCCGCGGGCGGGCGAGCCGCACGCCACGTGGACCTGCCCGAGGACGCCGACGACCAGGGCGGAGAGGCCGATCACGATCCGGCCGTTCGCCTCGGGCTGCTCCGGGTGCCGGATGAGGCGTACGGCGATGGTGCCGACCAGCAGCGGCACCAGCAGGTCGAGGCGGCCGAACGCGCCGGTGACCAGGATCTCGACGAGGTCACCGACCGGGCCCCGCAGGTTCGACCAGGTGCCCGCCGCGACGATCAGGGCGACGCCGAGCAGCAGCAGCGCGAGGCCGTCCTTGCGGTGGGCGGGGTCGAGGCCCTTCGCGCCGCGCCCTATGCCCCGGAACATCGCGCCGACCGTGTGGGCGATGCCCAGCCAGAGCGCGCGCACCAGGCGGTAGAGCCCGCTGGTGGGGCTGGGTACGGGCGCGGGGGCGGGCTTCTTCGCCACGGCCTTCTTGGCCGGTGCCCTCTTCGCGGGCGCCTTCTTCGCGGCGGGCCTCTTGGCGGGCGGTTTGGCGGCGGGCCTCTTCGCCAAGGCCTTCGTCGGCGCGGCCGCCTTTTTCGCGGGCGTCTTCTTGGCTGCGGACTGACGTGAGGCCATGGGTGTGAGGTTACCGCTGTCGACCACTGTGGACACGTGTGCCCACGCTTCACCCGTTCGTGTCGCCCTTGCGGACGCGGTGAACTGACGGGCGCTCACCGGCTCCGCGGGGCGGGCGGCGCCGCGTCAGTTCTGCGAGGGGACCGAGGGGGCGCCGCTGCCGGTGCCGGGTTCCAGGGCGTCAAGGGCGCGGCGCAGGCCGGTCAGTTTGCGTTCGAGATGGGCGGCGGTGGCGACCGCGGCCGCGTCCGCCGACTCGTCGTCCAGCTGTTTGGAGAGCGCCTCGGCCTGTTCCTCGACGGCGCGAGCCGCGCCGACAGCTCGGCGAGCAGACCCGCCGGCTCCTTGGCGTCGCCCGCCGAGGACTTGTCGCTGCCCTCCAGCTGGAGACGCAGCAGCGCCGCCTGCTCCCGCAGTTGGCAGTTCTTCATGTACAGCTCGACGAAGACCGAGACCTTCGCGCGCAGCACCCACGGGTCGAACGGCTTGGAGATGTAGTCCACCGCGCCCGCCGCATAGCCACGGAAGGTGTGATGCGGCCCGTGGTTGATGGCGGTGAGGAAGATGATCGGGATGTCCCGGGTCCGCTCCCGCCGCTTGATGTGCGCGGCGGTTTCGAAGCCGTCCATTCCCGGCATCTGGACATCCAGCAGAATGACCGCGAAGTCGTCCGTGAGTAGTGCTTTGAGCGCTTCCTCCCCGGACGATGCCCGCACCAGTGTCTGATCGAGCGCAGAGAGGATGGCCTCCAGCGCCAGCAGATTCTCCGGCCGGTCATCGACCAGGAGGATCTTGGCCTTCTGCACCATGGCCCGCCCTCCTCGCCCCGGCGAAACACCGGGCGCCGCCCCAGAGGACGACTCCCTTGCGCCGCCCGTCCTTGTGCCGGTCATGGTAGCCGCACCCCGCCTGTCGCCACACCCTGTCACCGCGATGTCACTGTGCACGTAGCAGAAACGCGGTGGGAGACCAGAAGGTTCCCCGAATACCGTGGTTCTACACGACCTCGGCCACACTCTGTCAGCAACTCCGCGTGACGACGCCGCTTCTCGGTCATTGCCCGCGCATCCACTGCTCCATCACCGACAACAGATGATCGGGATCGACCGGCTTCGTGACGTAGTCGGAAGCTCCGGAGTCGATCGCCTTCTCCCGGTCGCCCTTCATCGCCTTCGCCGTGAGCGCGATGATCGGCAGCCCGGCGAACTGCGGCATCCTGCGGATCGCCGTCGTCGTGGCATACCCGTCCATCTCCGGCATCATGATGTCCATCAGAACGACCGTCACGTCGTCGTGCTGCTCCAGGACTTCGATGCCCTCGCGGCCGTTCTCCGCGTACAGCACCGACAGGCCGTGCTGCTCCAGGACGCTGGTGAGCGCGAAGACGTTGCGGATGTCGTCGTCGACGATCAGCACCTTCTCCCCCTCGAAGTGGAAGCCCGACCGCGCGGCCGATGCCTCCGGCCCCGTGGGCCACTGCTCCTGCGGCCGCTGTTCCTGGCCGCCGGTCACCGGCTGGGCCGGCTGCGCGGCGGCTGCTCCGCCGCCGCTGCCGCCGCGCGCCGACGGCGGCGCAGAAGGGCCGCCGGGCCCGTCTGCGGCTCCTGCGGCACACGCGGCGGTGTCCGGCTGCGCGGGGGCCTCGGGGGCCGTCGGGGCGCTCTCCGCCGCGGGCAGTTCCGCCGTGGAGCGCGGGGGCGCCGAGCTGCGCGAGCTGGGAGGCAGTTCGCTCGGGTGCAGGGGCAAATAGAGCGTGAAGGTCGAGCCGCGGCCCGGCTCGCTCTGGGCGTAGATCTCGCCGCCGAGCAGCCGCGCGATCTCCCGGCTGATCGACAGGCCGAGGCCCGTGCCGCCGTACTTCCGGCTGGTCGTGCCGTCGGCCTGCTTGAACGCCTCGAAGATGACGCGCATCTTGCTGGCCGCGATGCCGATGCCGGTGTCGGTGACCGAGAAGGCGATCAGGTCGGCGCCCGGGTCCCGCAGCGAGCCCGCCTCCAGGAGCTGCTCGCGGATGGCGTTGGGCACGTCGTTGTTGGCGTGCCGGATCACCAGCTCGACCGCTCCGGAGTCGGTGAACTTCACCGCGTTGGACAGGAGGTTGCGCAGCACTTGGAGCAGTCGCTGCTCATCCGTGTGCAGCGTCGCGGGCAGCTCCGGGGAGACGCGTACGGAGAAGTCGAGCCCCTTCTCCGCGGTCAGCGGGCGGAAAGTGGCCTCTACGTAGTCGACGAGTTGGACCAGGGCGATGCGCGTCGGGGAGACGTCCATCTTGCCGGCCTCCACCTTCGACAGGTCGAGGATGTCGTTGATCAGCTGGAGCAGGTCCGAGCCCGCGCCGTGGATCGTCTCGGCGAACTCCACCTGCTTCGGGGTGAGGTTCGAGTCGGCGTTGTCGGCGAGCAACTTGGCGAGGATCAGCAGGGAGTTGAGCGGCGTACGCAGTTCGTGCGACATGTTCGCCAGGAACTCGGACTTGTAGCGCATCGAGACCGCGAGCTGCTCCGCGCGCTCCTCCAGGACCTGCCTGGCCTCTTCGATCTCGGTGTTCTTGACCTCGATGTCGCGGTTCTGCTGGGCCAGCAGCTCGGCCTTCTCCTCCAACTCGGCGTTCGAGTCCTGCAACGCCTTCTGCCGGCTCTCCAACTCCGCAGAGCGCTCGCGCAGTTGCTCGGTCAGCTCCTGCGACTGCTTGAGCAGCACCTCGGTCTTGGTGTTGACGCTGATGGTGTTGACGCTCGTCGCGATCATCTCGGCGATCTGGCTGAGGAAGTCCTTCTGGATCTGCGTGAAGGGCTGGAACGCGGCCAGCTCGATCACCCCGAGGACGGTCCCTTCGAAGAGCACCGGCAACACGATGACCTGCGCGGGCGGCGCCTCACCGAGGCCGGAGGCGATCCGCAGATAGCCCGAGGGCGCGTGCTCCACGAGGATCGTGCGGCGCTCCTTGGCGGCCGTGCCGATCAGCGTCTCACCGGGCCGGAAGGACGTCGGCATGGAACCCATGGAGTAGCCGTAACTGCCGAGCATGCGCAGCTCGTACGCGTCCTCGTTCTCGCTGCCGAGGTCCGTGGCGTCGTCCGTGGGCATCGCCAGGAAGAACGCGCCGTGCTGGGCGGAGACCACCGGCGTCAGCTCGCTCATGATCAGCGAGGCGACGTCCTCCAGGTCCCGGCGGCCCTGCATCAGGCCCGAGATCCGCGCGAGGTTGCCCTTGAGCCAGTCCTGCTCCTTGTTGGCCAGGGTGGTGTCGCGGAGGTTGGCGATCATGGTGTTGATGTTGTCCTGGAGGACCTGGATCTCGCCCGCCGCGTCGACCTCGATCTTCAGGTTGAGATCGCCCCGGGTCACCGCGGTGGCGACCTTGGCGATGGCACGCACCTGCCGGGTGAGGTTCCCGGCCATCTCGTTCACGGACTCGGTGAGGTCGCGCCAGGTGCCGTCGACGTCCCGCACGCGGGCCTGGCCGCCCAGCTGACCCTCCGTGCCCACCTCGCGGGCGACCCGGGTGACCTGCTCGGCGAAGGACGACAGCTGGTCGACCATCGTGTTGATGGTCGTCTTCAGCTCCAGGATCTCTCCCCGGGCGTCGATGTCGATCTTCTTGGTGAGATCACCCTTGGCGATCGCGGTGGTCACCATCGCGATGTTGCGGACCTGTCCGGTCAGGTTGGACGCCATCGAGTTCACGGACTCGGTGAGGTCCTTCCACGTACCGGAGACGCCCGGCACGCGCGCCTGGCCGCCGAGGATGCCGTCCGTGCCCACCTCGCGGGCCACGCGCGTGACCTCGTCGGCGAACGAGCTGAGCGTCGTCACCATCGTGTTGACCGTGTCGGCGAGCTGGGCGACCTCACCGCGCGCCTCGACCGTGACCTTCTTGGTGAGATCGCCGTTGGCGACCGCCGCCGAGACCTGGGAGATGTTCCGCACCTGGCTGGTCAGGTTGTTGGCCATCAGGTTGACGTTGTCGCTCAGGTCCTTCCAGATGCCGGTGACGCCCGGCACCCGCGCCTGGCCACCGAGCTGTCCCTCGGTGCCCACCTCGCGGGCCACGCGCGTGACCTGCTCGGCGAACGACGAGAGCTGGTCGACCATGGTGTTGACGGTCGTGACCAGTTCGAGGATCTCGCCCTTGGCGTCCACGGTGATCTTCTTGGAGAGGTCGCCCATGGCGACGGCCGTGGTGACCTCGGCGATGTTCCGCACCTGGAGGGTGAGGTTGTTCGCCATGCCGTTCACGGACTGCGTCAGGTCCTTCCAGGTGCCCGAGACGCCCTGCACCTCGGCCTGGCCGCCGAGGATGCCGTCGGTGCCCACCTCACGGGCGACCCGCGTGACCTGCTCCGCGAAGGCCGAGAGCTGGTCCACCATGGTGTTGAGGGTGTTCTTCAGCTCCAGGATCTCGCCGCGCGCGTCCACGTCGATCTTCTGCGACAGGTCACCGCGGGCCACCGCCGTCGCGACCTGCGCGATGTTGCGCACCTGCGCGGTGAGGTTCCCGGCCATGCCGTTCACGGAGTCCGTCAGGTCGCGCCACACACCGGCCACGCCCGGCACCTGCGCCTGACCGCCCAGCCGCCCCTCGGTGCCCACATCGCGGGCCACCCGGGTCACCTGGTCGGCGAAGGCGGAGAGCTGGTCGACCATCGTGTTGATGGTGTTCTTCAGCTCCAGGATCTCACCGCGCGCGTCGACCTCGATCTTCTGGGACAGGTCGCCGCGGGCCACCGCCGTGGTCACCTGCGCGATCTGCCGTACCTGAGAGGTCAGGTTCCCCGCCATGAAGTTGACGGAGTCGGTGAGGTCCTTCCACGTACCGCTCACGCCGTCCACGCGCGCCTGGCCGCCGAGCCGGCCCTCGGTGCCCACGTCGCGCGCCATCCGCGTGACCTGGTCGGCGAAGGACGACAGCTGGTCCACCATCGTGTTCACGGTGTTCTTCAGCTGGAGCATCTCTCCGGAGACGTCCACCGTGACCTTCTGCGACAGGTCGCCGTTGGCCACCGCCGTCGTCACCTGCGCGATGTTGCGCACCTGACCGGTGAGGTTGCGGAAGGCGGTGTTCACCGAGTCGGTGAGGTCCTTCCACGTACCGGCCGCGCCCTGCACCTGCGCCTGACCGCCCAGCTCACCCTCGACACCGATCTCCCGCGCCACGCGCGTGACTTCGGAGCCGAAGGCGGAGAGCTGGTCCACCATGGTGTTCACGGTGTTCTTCAACTCGAGCATCTCGCCCGCGACATCGACGGTGACCTTCTGCGAGAGATCGCCGTTGGCCACCGCCGTCGTCACCTGCGCGATGTCCCGCACCTGCGTGGTGAGGTTGCGGAAGACCGTGTTGACCGAGTCCGTCAGGTCCTTCCACGTCCCCGCCGCGCCCGGCACATTGGCCTGACCACCCAGCTGCCCCTCGGCACCGACCTCGTTGGCCACGCGTGTGACCTCGTCCGCGAACGTACGCAGCGTCTCGGTCATCTGGTTGATCGTCTCGGCGAGCTGGGCGACCTCGCCGCGCGCGCTCACCGTCACCTTCCGCGACAGGTCGCCGTTGGCCGACCGCCGTGGTCACCTCCGCGATGCCCCGCACCTGGGCGGTGAGGTTGCCGGCCATGAGGTTCACCGAATCGGTGAGGTCCTTCCACACGCCGGCCACACCCGGCACCTGCGCCTGGCCGCCCAGCTCGCCCTCCGTGCCGACCTCCCGGGCGACGCGCGTCACCTCGGAGGAGAACGAGGAGAGCTGGTCCACCATCGTGTTGACGGTGTTCTTCAGCTCCAGCATCTCGCCCGCGACATGGACCGTGACCTTGCGGGACAGGTCCCCCTTGGCCACGGCCGTCGTCACCAGCGCGATGTCGCGCACCTGGGCCGTCAGGCGGTACGCCATGGTGTTGACGGAGTCCGTGAGGTCCTTCCACGAACCGGACATCCCCCGGACCTTGGCCTGCCCGCCCAGCTTGCCCTCCGTGCCGACCTCGCTGGCCACCCGCGTGACCTCGTCGGTGAAGGTGGACAGCTGGTCGACGAGGTTGTTGACCGTCCGGCCGACCTTCAGGAACTCCCCGCGCAGCGGATGGCCGTTTCCGTCCACCGACTGCGCCCGCAGCTCCATGCGCTGCTCCAGGTCGCCCTCCGCCACCGCGGAGAGGACCCGGCCGACCTCGGAGACAGGACGTACGAGATCGTCGACAAGGGCGTTCGACGCCTCGATCGCGGCCGCCCAGGAGCCCTCGCTCGCTCCGCTCTCCAGCCGTTCCGTGAGTTTTCCCTCACGTCCGACCATGCGCCGGACCCGCGACAGCTCACCGGTGAGGTGCAGATTCCGGTCGGCCACCTCATTGAAGACCGCCGCGATCTGCGACATGACGTCGTCGCCGGAGACCGTTAGCCGCTTGCGGAAATTGCCGTCCCGCATCGCCACCAGGGCCGCGAGCAGCCGGTTCAAGGCCGCCGCGTCCACGGAAGCAGTCGCCCCATTGCGCGGTTTGCGCTGTTTGTCAAGGGACTGTCCGTCTTTCGCGCGCGTCTCAGTGCCCCGCGTCGCTGCGCCAGACTCCACTGTGTCCCTCCCGCAAGGGTTGACCTACTGCTTGTCCTGCTCGGACGTCTTCCTGAACCCTGCCCAGTGTTTCACCATGGCGGAACCAGGCCATAACAGTTCGGCAGCTTCGCACATCGTCCGCACCCCTCCGGGCGGAAAGACCGGCGACCGGCATCAGCATGGACGGCGAAGGTAAGTAACCTTGCATCCGGCTGTCCAACCACCCCGGTCCTGCCCGGCCTGGGCGGTGGTACACGAACAAGCGGGCATCGGAGGGGCGGCCGCACCATGAGTTCGGGAGACCCGGGCGTCGACACCGTCGAAACTCTTACGAGGAGTGCTGTGATCACCGCGCGCGCGGCTGCCACCTTCGACCCCGTCGGACGATCCGTCGCGACGGCCCGCTCCTTCGTGCGCGACACCCTCCAGGGGTGGGGGTTCACGGACATCGTCGACGACGCGGTCGTCCTCACCAGTGAGCTGGTGACCAACGCCGTGGTGCACGCCGGCACGGCCGCCGACGTCCTCTGCCTGCGCAGCGAGGACGCCGTACGCATCGAGGTCTCCGACCGCTATCCGGAGCGTGAGATCCCGCTCCAGCAGTCCTCCGTGAACATGGGCAGCCCCGACCGCGAGGGCGGCCGCGGCCTCCAGCTCTGTGCCGCGCTCGCCACCCGCTGGGGCGTCGACTACACCCCCACGCACAAACTGGTCTGGTTCCAACTCGACCTCCCCCACCGGCCCGTGGGCACCCGCACCGCGGGACCCGCCCTCCCGGCCGACCTCCTGCCGGTCGCCGACGGCAGGGTCCGTGTCGCCGTCATCCAGATCGACCGCACGGGCGCGATCAACGCCTGGAACGAAGACGCCGAGGACCTCTTCGGGTACGCCGCCGAGCAGGTCATCGGCAAGCCCCTGAACGACCTGGCGGCCTGGCCGCACACCCCCGGCACCAGCACCGGCATCGCCGAGGCCCTGCAGCTCTCCCGCTGGGAAGGCAGCTACGGCATCCGTGGCTCCCACGGCCGCGTCATCCCCGTCTACGCCTCCCACCTGCGCGTACGGGACAACGAGGGCGAGCCGTCCACGGTCTGCCTCCTCGTGCGCGACGACGAGCGCGCGGTACTGCAGACGCCCCTGCGCGGCGCGACACCCGAGCAGGGCACCCTCAGTGAGCCGAACGCCACGGACCCCTTCGAGGTCTTCATCGGCTCCCCCGCCCCCGAGGACCTCGACGGCCTGCTCCAGCGCACCGTCGAGCGCGCCCGCGACATGCTCGACGGCGACGCGGCCTTCCTGCTCCTCAGCCGCCGTCGACGAGACGGAACTGGAGGTCCGCGCCTCCACCGGCCTGCCCTCGGCCCGCCAGCGCTTCGCCCGCGTCCCCGTCGAGGCGGGCCCCGGGCGCTACGGCTCGGCCCGCATGCCGGCCGTCCACGAGGACCTCACCCTCGTCCCCGGCGCCGTCCCGCTGCTGAGCGGCACGGGCATGCGCTCCGTCGTCACGGTCCCGCTCAAGGTCGAAGGCCGCCTCACCGGCTCCCTCGGCGTCGCCGCGGAGGCCCCCGACCGGTACTCGAACGAAGAGGCCCTGCGCCTGCAGTTCGCCGCCGACCGCATCGCCCTCGCCGTGGAGTCCGCGCGCCTCGGCGAGCTGGAGCGGCTCCGCCGCGGCTCCCTCTCCTTCCTCGTCGAGGCCTCCGACCTCCTCGCGGGCACCCTGGACCGCGACCAGACCCTGGCCCTCATGGCCCAGATGACGGTCCCGACCCTCGCCACCTGGTGCGCCGTCTACACCATCGCCGACCAGTCCGCCGAGCCCTACCTCTCGTACGTCCTGCACGAGGACGAGGAGCGCATCGACGGCCTGAAGGCACTCCTCTCCAAGATCGACCCGCCGGACCCGGTTCCCACCCCGGGGCGCCCGCATCTGGGGCGCCCCCTCGGAGGCCGCCCACCAGGCGGCGCTGCGCACCTCCATGCGCAGCCTGGGCCTCGGCGAACCGATGACCCTGGGCTCGGGCATCGGCACCACCCTGTCCACGGCGTCCGCGGTGGGCGGCGAGACGGTGGTGCTGCCCCTGGTGGCCCGCAACCGCGTCATCGGCATGCTCACGCTCGGTAAGCCCTCCGACGAGCACTTCCGCCAAGAGATCCTCGAATTGGCCGAAGATCTCTCCCGCCGAGCGGCCCTGGCCCTGGACAACGCCCGCCTCTACTCCGAGCGCATGGCCATCAGCCAGTCCCTCCAGCGCAGCCTGCTGCCGCCCGGCCTGCCCCAGATCCCGGGCGTCGAGGTCGACGTCATCTACCGCGCGGCCGGCGAGGGCAATGAGGTCGGCGGCGACTTCTACGACCTCTTCCCGATCCGCGACGGCGCGTACGGCTTCGCGATCGGCGACGTCTGCGGCACAGGCCCGGAGGCCGCCGCCGTCACGGGCCTCGCCCGGCACGCCCTGCGCCTGCTCGCCCGCGAGGGCTTCGGCGGCCCCGCGGTCCTGGAGCGCCTGAACGCCGCGATCCTCGACGAGGGCTCCCGCAGCCGCTTCCTGACGCTCCTCTACGGCGAGTTGTGGCCGCAGGAGGACGGCTCCGCGGTCCTGAAGATCGTCTGCGCCGGCCACCCGCTGCCGCTGCGCCTGCGCCAGGACGGCACCGTCGAGCCGTACGCCGAACCGCAGCCCCTGCTCGGCGTGATGGACGACCTCGAACTGTACGAGGAGACGATGACGCTCGACCCGGGCGACGTCCTGCTCTGCGTGACCGACGGCGTCACCGAGCGCCGCGAGGGCACCCGCATGCTCGGCGACGACGGCCTCGCGGAGGTCCTCACGACTTGTACGGGCCTGACGGCCGGCGCCGTGGCGGCGCGCATCATGCGCGCGGTGGAGCGCTTCGCGTCGGACGCCCCGTCGGACGACATGGCCATCCTGGCGATGCGCGTCCCCGGCCTCGAAAAGGACTGAGCGGCTCCGGGGCACCGCCAGGTGCCCCGGGACCACGGCACGGCGAGCGACGTCCGAACACGAAGAAGGCCCCCGCCCAACTGGGCGGAGGCCTTCACGCATTGAGCCCCCAAGCGGAATCGAACCGCTGACCTTCTCCTTACCATGGAGACGCTCTACCGACTGAGCTATAGGGGCCTGCTGCCCTTCGCGGTTTTCCGCGCGGCAACGAGATAGATCATACCTGAATTTCGCGCCCCTCCGAACCGCCCGTTCCTCTGGACCACCCGCCCCCGCGCTGCCACCCTGCGCGTATGCCGACCCGACGCGCGATCCACCCGCGTTCCGCCTTATCGCTGGCACTCGCCGCCTTGCTCCTGCCGCTCACGGCCTGCGGCTCCGACGACGAAGACACCCCGGACGCACGGCCCTCGAAGAAGCCGGCGGCCGCGGAGATCCCGCGCCCGGGCGACCACAAGGTCACGCTCTTATGGAAGGGCGAGAAGCGCGTCTACACCGTCCACGCCCCACCCGGATACACGCGCAACGAGAAACTGCCGCTCGTCGTCGCCATGCACCCTTATCCGGCCGACGGAAAGGACATGGCGGAGATCAGCGGCCTGAACACCAAAGCGGACGAGGAGAACTTCCTCGTCGCCTACCCCGACGGACTCAACCGGGGCTTCAACGCGCTGATCTGCTGCGGCACCGAGGACGACGTCGGCTTCATCCGCACGCTGACGGCCAGGCTGACCAGGACCTGGCACGCGGACCCGTCCCGCGTCTACGCCACGGGCATCTCCAACGGCGGCGACATGACGTACAAACTGGCCGTGGAACTCCCCGACACCTTCGCGGCCATCGCGCCTGTCAGCGGCGGCTATCTCGGTACTGACGCGGAGAAGGCCTCATACATGCCCAAGACCCCGGTCTCGGTGATCACCTTCATCGGCGGTCTCGACGAGCACTACGGCGGAATGGACGCGGGCATCAACACATGGCAGAAACGCCTGTCGTGCGAACCCGGCGGACCCAGGAAACTCAAGAACAACATCCGGAGGACGACCGCCGACTGCCGTGACGGCTCGGACGTCGTCGTCTATCGACTGCCCGAAATGGGCCACTCCTGGCCGGGCGGCGGGGGCGGCAGCATGTCCGACCCGCAGGCCGGCATCGACGCCACCGATCTGATGTGGGAGTTCTTCGAGTCCCACTCCAAGAAGGCTTCCTAGAAAGCGGGTTGCAGAAGCCCTCCGAGGGCATTGCAGGCCGAGACGACGCGCTGAAGGTCGCGCCGCGACATCGACGCGTCGACGGGCAGAGCCAGCGTCTCGTCCGCGGCCCGCTCGGTCTCCGGCAGACTCACGTCCCTGCGGAACTGTGGCATCCGGTGCACCGGAGTCTTCACCGGCACCCAGCAGTTGACTCCCCTTGCCCGCACGGCGCGTGCGAACGCGTCCCGGTCCGGCCGCCCGTTCCCGGGCACCCGCACCACGTACTGCCGGTAGCTGTGCCCCTCACCGCCGTCCGGCGTCACGACTCCGCTGAGCCGCCCACTGAGGTACGCCGCATGCGCCCGCCGGCGCTCCACGCCTTCGTACGGAGCCTCCGACTCGCCCTGCTCCAGAACGAGAAACCCGGCGCGGCTCCCCAGGTCCCGCAGACGCCGTACGTCGGCCTGGCTCCCGAAGCGGTGTACGACGATGACGGCGGCCGTGCGCGGCGTCACCACGGCGGCTACGGCGTCAGGATCGAGGCAGTACGTCGCCGGCTCTATGTCGGCGAAGACCGGCAGCGCTCCCGCCTGGACCACGGCCTCGGCGACCTCGGCGTTCCCGTAGGCGGGCACGATGACCTCGTCGCCGGTACCGACACCGGCGGCGCGCAACATTCCAACTGTCCCCATGTCTGCGGATGTTGGCTGCACAACGTGAACGGCAAGTGACGCAAAACAAAAAAGAGCTGGTCCCTGAACCGAAGTTCAGGGACCAGCTCTCTCAAAATTAGTTCGGCGGCGTCCTACTCTCCCACAGGGTCCCCCCTGCAGTACCA
>RBWT01000143.1 GCA_004010275.1 Streptomyces huasconensis | reverse complement strand
CCCCCCGGGTCCTCGCCCCCCTCGTGGCCTCAGAGCGTCTTCGCGTAGCAGCGGCTCAGGTCGTGGAAGCGGTAGTAGCCGAACTTGGCCGGGGCGGGGGTGTAGCCGCTGGAGGTGTAGAGGGCTATCGCCTCGGGCTGCTTCGTGCCCGTCTCCAGGACCATCCGCACGCGGCCCGCCGCCTTCGCGTCGGTCTCCAGCGCCGCCAGGATGCGCCGGGCGAGGCCGAGGCCGCGGGCCTCGGGTGTGACGTACATCCGCTTGAGCTCCGCGTCGCCGTTCTCGTACCCCTCGCCGTTCTCGTCCATCCCGCGCCAGCCGCCGGTGGCCAGCGGGGTGCCGCCCTCGTCGTACGCGATGAGGTAGAGGCCCCGGGGCGGCGCGAACATGGCCGGTTCGAGGAAGGTGACGTCGCCGTCGTCGCCGTAGCGCTCCACGTACTCGCGCTGGACGCGGTCGTTGAGTGCGATGGCGTCGGGGTGGGCGAACGTGACGGGGCGCAGGTGGACGCGGGTGGTGTC
Organism: Streptomyces huasconensis; assembly: GCA_004010275.1. Taxonomy (GTDB): domain Bacteria; phylum Actinomycetota; class Actinomycetes; order Streptomycetales; family Streptomycetaceae; genus Streptomyces; species Streptomyces huasconensis. Next base: position 19,890 of record RBWT01000143.1, on the reverse strand, counting down.
GGCGGTCTGTATAGGCATGCGAGGCATCGTACTTCTATGCGACGATCGGTGGAATGCGTGGTCCAGTGTGCCGGGAGGGCCGGGGCCCCGGTATGGGCGCGGAGGATGGCGCGGGTCACTCGGGGGCGTGTGGGAGCCTGATCCCCGGTCCGGGCGAAGAGGCCGGAGGAGAGTAAGGCGAGTGTTGTGCTGACAGTGACCTCTGTGAATGTGAACGGGCTGCGAGCCGCCGCCAAGAAGGGGTTCGTCGAGTGGCTCGGCGAGACCACGGCCGATGTGCTGTGCCTTCAGGAGGTGCGCGCCGAGCCGCAGCAGCTGCCGGACGAGGTCCGCGCGCCCGAGGGGTGGCACGTCGTGCACGCGCCCGCCGCGGCGAAGGGGCGCGCGGGCGTCTCGCTGTACACGCGCCGTGAGCCGGACCGGGTCCGGATCGGCTTCGGATCGGCCGAGTTCGACGGCAGCGGGCGGTATGTGGAAGCCGATCTGCCGGGCGTGACCGTCGCGAGCCTGTACTTGCCCTCCGGGGAGGTCGGCACCGAGCGGCAGGACGAGAAGACGCGGTTCATGGCGGAGTTCCTCGTGTACCTGAAGGAGCTGAAGGCGCGGGCCGCCGCCGACGGGCGCCACGTCGTCGTCTGCGGCGACTGGAACATCGCCCACCAGGAGGCCGACCTCAAGAACTGGAAGGGCAACAAGAAGAACTCCGGGTTCCTGCCCGAGGAGCGGGCCTGGATGAGCGAGGTCTTCGAGGAGTACGAGGACGTCGTGCGGGCCCAGCACCCGGGCGTCGAAGGGCCCTACTCGTGGTGGTCCTACCGCGGGCGCGCCTTCGACAACGACACGGGCTGGCGCATCGACTACCACGTCGCGACGGCCGGTCTCGCCGAGCGCGCCGTGAAGGCGTACGTGGAGCGGGCCGCGACGCACGCCGAGCGGTGGAGCGACCACGCGCCCGTGACCGTGGTCTACGACCTCTAGGTATCCGCCAAGGGAGTGGCCGTCGGCGGGACACGGCCACAAAGTCCGGCACAGGGCTGTCCCGGGCCCGCCCGGCATGGCAGATTGCCGTCGCGTACACGACCAACTGCCGTGGAGCCGGGGGTACTTCGTGTCGGGCATGCCTACGAGACGTGCCGTGGTGCTGGGCGCCGCGGGGGCCGGGATCGCGGCGGCGCTGCCCGCCACGGCGGCGCACGGGGCGAGCGGGAGCGCGGTCCCGGCCGGACGCCGCCCGTGCTGGTGACCGAGCAGGCGTCCCGGCGCCTCCTCGTCCTCGACCCGCGCGCGCGTGTGGGACCCGGCCGCCGATCCGTCGGTGGTGCGGTGGCAGTTCTCGCCGCTCGGCGACCCGCGCTACCGGGATCTGCGGCCGGACGCGAGCTGGGTGTATCCGTGCGAGGCGAAGGTGCGGGTGCACCGGAAGCGTACGTACGTGCTGACCACGGCGTCGTTCGGCTTCGTGGCGGTCGTCGCGCATCCGTCGGGGCGGCGGTACTGGGGCACGGCGCTCGGGCCCGGGGACGACCTGTTCAACCCGCACAGCGCCGAGATCCTGCCCGACGGGAACGTGGCCGTGGCGGGCAGCACCGGCGCGCTCGTGCGGCTGTACGCCGCCTCGCAGGGCCCGCGCGCCGAGCGGTACGCGGAGGCGCGGCTCAAGGGCGCCCACGGCCTGCACTGGGACGGTGCGCGGCGGGTGCTGTGGGCCGTCGGCGACGACGAGCTGGTGGCGTACGAGGTGGGCGGCACCGCCGCGCGGCCCGCCCTGACCAGGGCCTTTGCGGTCGGCCTGCCGGTGGGGACGCCGGGCCGCACGCCCGGCGGGCACGACCTCTTCCCGGTGGCGGGGCGGCCGGGGCGGCTGTGGGTGACGACCAACGCGGCCGTCTTCCAGTACGACACCGGCAGCGGGGTCTTCGTCCAGGACTTCGCCGGGGCCGGGGAGATCTCGCGGAAGTCGGTGAAGGCCGTCGGCGACGATCCGCGCACCGGGCAGGTTCTGAGCACCGTGCCAGAGCGCGGCCTCGAAGAGACGTGGTGGACGACGACGGTGGGCGTCCACCGGCCCACGAGCACGTACCGGCTGGTCGGCGGCGGGATCTACAAGGCGCGGTGGTGGCTGCCGCGCTGAACGCGCCCTCGCTCAGGGCTGCTTGAGGCGGCGGTCGAGGGCCATCGACAGCTCCGCCTCCACCACGGCCTTGGCCACCGGGCGCAGGTCGTCGATGTCCGTGGCGGCGGTGGCGGGGACGTGGTCGCGCAGGACGGTGACGAACAACTCCGCGAGCGCGTCGGCGTGTTCGCGCACCCGCTGCCCGGCCTCCAGGACCGCGGCGAGCGGAACGCCCTTGCGGACGAGGGTGGACGACGCGTCGAGGAGGCGGCGGCTGATGTGGACCAGTTCGTCGCCGTCGGTGCCGAGGTAGCCGAGGTCCAGGGCGGCGACGAGGTTCTCCGGGGTGACCTCGCCCGCGAAGTGGTCGGCCAGTTCCTCGGGGGTGAGGCGGACCGGCTGCTCCTCGGTGGGGGCGCCGAGGCCGAGGAGTTCGCCGACGTCGCGGCCCTTCTCGAAGGCGTCGGCCAGTTCGGCGATGCCGTTCAGGGTGTGGCCGCGCTCAAGCAGGGCGGCGATGGTGCGCAGCCTGGCCAGGTGGTGCTCGTCGTACCAGGCGATGCGGCCCTCGCGGCGCGGCGGCGGGATCAGCCCGCGCTCGCGGTAGAAGCGCACGGTGCGCACGGTGATGCCGGCCTCCGCGGCCAGCTCCGCCATGCGGAACTCCCGGACGCCGCCTTCGCCTTCCCCTTGGTCTGCCCCTAGGTCTGCCACGGGGGAAGCCTATGTCGTACCCCCGGTAACTTTCCCTGGCCGACCCCTACCCATGAGTACGTACGTGTTCTACTCTCCCCATTGCGCCAGTAGTTACTGGCAGAGTCGGGTACTTCGGGAGGCGGCGGCATGGCCGAGCGCGAGCGTGGCCCTGAGCAGGGGCGCGAGCACGAGCACGTACGGGTGGCGGTGATCGGTTCCGGGTTCGGGGGCCTCGGGGCCGCCGTGCGGCTGCGCCGGGAAGGCATCACCGACTTCGTCGTCCTGGAGCGGGCCGGCGCGGTCGGCGGCACCTGGCGGGACAACAGCTATCCGGGCTGCGCCTGCGACGTGCCCTCGCACCTGTACTCGTTCTCCTTCGCGCCCAACCCCGACTGGCCGCGCACCTTCTCCGGGCAGGAGCACATCCAGGAGTACCTGGAGCGCGTGGCCGACACCTTCCGGCTGCGCCCGCACATCCGCCTCGGCACCGAGGTGAAGCTGATGACCTGGGACGCCGACCGGCTGCGCTGGATCATCGAGACGGGCAACGGCACGCTCACCGCCGATGTCGTCGTCTCGGCCACCGGACCGCTCTCCGACCCCAAGACCCCGGACATACCCGGCCTCGCCACCTTCCCCGGCAAGGTCTTCCACTCCGCGCGCTGGGACCACGACTACGACCTGACCGGCAAGCGCGTCGCGATGATCGGCACCGGCGCCTCCGCCATCCAGATCGTGCCCGAGATCCAGAAGAAGGTCGGCAGGCTCACCCTCTTCCAGCGCACGCCCCCGTGGGTGATGCCGCGCGCGGACCGCGCCATCACCGGCGTGGAACGCTGGCTGCACAAGCAGCTGCCGTTCACCACCCAGGCCCGGCGCGGACTCCTGTGGGGCATCCGGGAGTTGCAGGTCCAGGCGTTCACCAAGCGGCCGAACGAACTCGGCATGGTGGAGCAGCTCGCCAAGCGGAACATGTACCGGGCCATCAAGGACCCCGCGCTGCGGGCCAAGCTGACCCCCACGTACCGCATCGGCTGCAAGCGCATCCTGCTGTCCAACACCTACTACCCGGCGCTCGCCCGGCCGAATGTGGACGTCGTCGCCAGTGGCCTCGCCGAGGTGCGCGGCAGCACGGTGGTCGCCGCGGACGGCACGGAGGCCGAGGTCGACGCGATCGTCTTCGGCACCGGCTTCCACGTCACGGACATGCCGATCGCCGAGCGGGTCGTCGGCGACGAGGGGCACACCCTCATGGAGACCTGGAAGGGCGGCATGAACGCGCTGCGCGGCGCGACCGCCGCCGGCTTCCCCAACTGGATGACGATCATCGGCCCCAACACAGGCCTCGGGAACTCCTCCATGATCCTGATGATCGAGTCCCAGCTGAACTACATGGCCGACTACCTGCGCCAGCTCGACGTCCTCGGAGGCCGCGCCGCGCTCGCCCCCCGCCCGGCCGCCATGAGCGCCTGGAACCGCCGCGTCCAGGAGCGGATGAAGCGCACCGTGTGGAACACCGGCGGCTGCACCAGCTGGTACCTCGACGCCAACGGCGTCAACACCACCGTCTGGCCCGGCACGACCACCGAGTTCCGCGCGGCGACGCGCGCGTGGACCTCCAGGAGTACGAGGTGCTGCGGGCACCGAAGCCCCGTACGCACGAGGCCGCGGCGGGCGCGTCCGGCGGCGCGAAGGTGGAGGCCGGGGCATGAGCAGGCTGACCCGCCTCGCGGACGGGCCCTACGCGCCGCCCGCCGCCGCGCGCGAACTGACCGCCGTCTCCGCCGACGGGGCCCGCATACACGTCGAGGCGCACGGTCCGGAAGAAGCGCCCGCCGTGGTGCTCGCCCACGGCTGGACGTGCTCGACGGCGTTCTGGGCGGCGCAGATACGTTCCCTCAGCGCCACTCACCGGGTCATCACGTACGACCAGCGGGGGCACGGGCGCAGCGCCGCCCCTGCGGACCCCGAGGGGTACAGCACGCGGGCGCTCGCCGACGACCTCGAAGCGGTCCTCGCGGCGACGCTCGCGCCGGGGGAGAAGGCCGTGCTCGTCGGGCACTCCATGGGCGGCATGACGCTCATGGCCGCGGGTGGGCGCGAGACGTTCCGGGAGCACGCGGCCGCCGTCCTGCTGTGCAGCACGGGCAGTTCGAGCCTGGTCGCCGAGTCGATGGTGGTGCCGCTGCGGGCCGGGCGGGTGCGGACCCGGATCACCCGGTCCGTGCTCGGCTCCCGGGCGCCGCTCGGGCCCGTCACGCCGCTGTCCCGGCGCATCCTCAAGTACGGGACCATGGGCCCCGGTTCGGCGCCGGACAAGGTCGACGTCTGCGCGCGGATCGTGCACGCCTGCCGACCGCCGTGCGCCACGGCTGGTCCCACGTGCTGGCCACGCTCGAACTCGACGTCGAGGCGGGCCGCGTTGCGGGTGCCCACGGCCGTCGTCGCGGGCCTGGCCGACCGGCTCACCCCGGTCGTGCACGCGCGGCGGATCGCCGCCGCCCTGCCCCGGTGCGTGGGGCTCACCGAACTGGCCGGGGTCGGGCACATGACGCCCATCGAGGCCCCGGACGCCGTCACGGCGCACATAGCGGAACTCGTCGCAACGTACGTACAGGTGAAGGAGGGCGCATGAGCAGGGTCAGCCTGGAGGGGCAGGTCGCGGTCGTCACGGGCGCGGCGCGCGGGGTCGGTGAGCTGCTCGCGCGCAAGCTGTCGGCGCGGGGCGCGAAGATCGCGCTCGTGGGCCTGGAGCCGGACGAGCTGAAGCAGGTGGCGCAGCGGCTGCACACCGAGGCCGACCACTGGCACGCCGACGTCACCGACCACGAGGCGATGGCGCGGGTGGCGCGGGAGGTCAAGGAGCGCTTCGGCAAGGTCGACATCGTCGTCGCGAACGCGGGCGTGGCCAGCGGCGGGCCCTTCGTGGAGTCCGACCCGGTGGCGTGGCGCCGCGTCATCGAGGTCAACCTCATCGGCAGCGCGGTCACCGCACGCGCCTTCCTGCCGGTCCTGATGGAGAGCCGCGGCTACCTGCTCCAGATCGCCTCGCTCGCCGCGATCACGCCCGCGCCGATGATGACGGCGTACTGCGCGTCGAAGTCGGGCGTCGAGGCGTACGCGCACGCGCTGCGGGCCGAGGTCGGCTACAAGGGCGTCAAGGTCGGCGTCGGCTATCTGTCGTGGACGGACACCGACATGGTGCGGGGCGCGGACCAGGACGACGTGATGCGCGAGCTGCGCCAGCGGCTGCCGTGGCCGTCCAACAAGACGTATCCGCTGGGCCCGGCCGTGGACCGCATCGTCGCCGGCATCGAGCGGCGCGCCGGCCATGTGTACGCGCAGTGGTGGCTGCGGGGCATGCAGGGCGTCCGCGGCTACCTGCCGAGTCTGATCGGCGCGGTGGGGCAGCGCGAGATGCGGCGCTTCGAGCCGCGGCTGACGAGCGTGCCGACCGGCCTGGTGGGGGCGGGCGGTTCGGCGGACGAGGCGGCGCGGGCGAGCTGAGCCGTCCCGCCTCCTCCGCCCGCCATGCGGAAGGCCCCCGGCGTCCCGGGGGCTTCCGCACGCGTCACGCGGATGCGCGGCGGGTCAGATGTCGTAGTCCTGCTCGAACCTGTCCCGCTGGTCGCGTGCGGCGTCACGGGCGTTCGAGGACCGCTCCGACGCCTCGTCACGGGCCTGCGTGCCGCGCTCGCGCATGTCATCACGGGCCTGCGACCCGCGCTCGCGCGCCTTGTCCTTGTCGCCCGCGCGGCTCTTGGCCTTCTCGGCGAGGTCCTGAGCCTTGTCCTGGAACTGGTCCTTGATGCCCATGCTGTTCACTCCCGTAGTGGGTGAGGGGGTTGGGGCCTCGACCAGATTTACATGGGTGGTCACGCCCCGCATGTCGATCAACTACGGAGAGTCAACAGGGAGTCGGAGGGCTGTCAGGAGCGGGGCGGCAGCGGCGGCCGGCGGCGGTCCGGCACGTCCGCGTAGCCGGGCGGGGCTGTCGGCGGGTGCCGCTCCAGGAGGTCGAGCGCCACCCGCACGGCGTCGTCGAGCTGGGCGTGCCGCCCCTCCGCCCAGTCCAGCGGGGTGCGCAGCGCCTCGATGTCCGGGGTCACGCCGTGGTTCTCCACCGACCAGCCGTACGCGTCGAACCAGCCCGCGTTCATCGGCACCGTGATCACCGTCCCGTCGCCGAGCCGGTGCCGCCCGGTCATGCCGACCACGCCGCCCCAGGTGCGCTGCCCGACGACCGGGCCGAGCCCCAGCAGCTTGAAGGCCGCCGTGATCATGTCGCCGTCGGAGGAGGTCGCCTCGTCGGCCAGTGCCACCACCGGGCCGCGCGGCGCGTTCGAGGCGTACGAGACGGGCTGGGCGTTGCGCGTCAGGTCCCAGCCGAGGATCTTGCGGGTGAGCTTCTCCACCACCAGCTCGCTGATGTGGCCGCCCGCGTTGCCGCGCACGTCGACGATGAGGGCGGGCCGTGACACCTCCAGGCGCAGGTCCCTGTTGAACTGGGCCCAGCCGGAGCCGCCCATGTCGGGGATGTGCAGGTAGCCGCACTTGCCGCCGCTCAACTCCCGGACGACCTCGCGGCGTTTGGCCACCCAGTCCTGGTAGCGCAGGGGGCGTTCGTTGACGAGCGGGACGACGGCGACCCGCCGCGGGCGGCCCTCGCCCTCCGGGCAGAACGTCAGCTCGACGGTGGTGCCGCCCGCCGCCGCGAGGAGCGGGTAGGGGCCGGTCACCGGGTCGACGGGGCGGCCGTCGACATGCGTGAGGATCGCGCCCTCGCGGATGCCCGCGCCCGCCAGCGGGGAGCGCGCCTTGGAGTCGGAGGACTCGCCCGGCAGGATGCGCTTGACCATCCAGCCGCCGTCCCTGCGTACGAGGTTGGCGCCGAGCAGGCCCATCGCGCGCTGGTAGTGCGGCGGGCCCTCGTTGCGGCGGGCCGGGGAGACGTACGCGTGGGAGGTGCCCAGTTCGCCGAGGACCTCCCGCAGCAGGTCCGCGAACTCGTCGGGCGAGGCGACGCGTTCGACCAGCGGCCGGTACTGCGCGAGCACCCCGTCCCAGTCGACGCCGGACATCCCCGGGTCCCAGAAGTAGGCGCGGATGACGCGGCCCGCCTCCTCGTACGCCTGGCGCCACTCGGCGCCCGGGTCGACCTCGTGCAGGATGCGGCGCAGGTCGATCCAGACGGTGGTGTCGCTGTCGCCCTGCTCGGTGGCGGGCACGGCGGTCAGGTCGCCCTCGTCGACGACCACGAGCCGGGTGCCGTCGCCGCTCGGCGCGAACCAGTCCAGGTGCTCGACGAGCTGCGCCTTCTTCGCCTTGGCGATGTTGAAGTACTCCAGCGTGGGGCGGCCCGAGGTGTCGGCCGGGTTGGCGAAGGTCTCGCCGAGCGCGCCCGAGATCGGCCAGCGCAGCCAGACCAGGCCGCCGCCGCTGACCGGCTGCAGGGCCGAGTACTTCGACGCGGCGACCGGGAAGGGCGTCACCCGCGCCGCCAGCCCCTCGGTCTCCACCGTCGTCGTGCCGTCGCCCGCGTTGTCGTCGGCCGGGTCCAGGCCGCCGGCCGCCGGGCGTCCGTCCGGCAGCAGCGCGAAGGGCGAGGGGATCGCCGACGAGAGCGGTACGAGATAGGCGGCAGGCAGCCCAGCGGGAAGGACAGGTCGCCGGTGTGCACGTCGTAGACCGGGTCGAAGCCGCGCCAGGAGAGGAAGGCGAGGTAGCGGCCGTCGCGGGTGAAGACGGGGTTCTCGTCCTCGAAGCGGCCGTTGGTGACGTCGACGATGGTGCGCGGTCCCGGCCCGGCGACGCGGGCCAGCTTGATCTGCCGCAGGGAGCGGCCGATGCCCGGGTGCGACCAGGCGAGCCAGGTGCCGTCCGGGGAGAAGGCGAGGTCGCGCACCGGACCGTTGATGGAGCGGATCACCTCGGTGACCTCGGCCTCCGTCTTCTCCACGGCCTCCGGGTGCTCCGCGGCCTCGGGGGCCGCCTCGCCGACCTCGCGCAGCCTGCGGTTCACGGCCTCCGTCTCCTCCGGGTCGGAGACCGTGACGAGCAGGAGGCGGCCGTCGTTCGAGGCGAGGGCGAGCCGTTCGCCCGCGGGGTCGGAGACCATTTCCTGGACGTGGCCGAGGTCCCCGGTGACCAGCCTGCGCGGCGGCCGGGTGCCGGTGGCGCGGGGCAGGTGGGCGATCTCGACGGCGTCCTGTCCCTCGGCGTCGGTGACGTACGCGACCTGCCCGCCGGTGCCCAGCATTTCCGGCAGCCGCACGCGGACGCCGGGTGTGTCGGTGATCGTGCGGGCCGGGCCGTCCCGGTGGGTGAGCCAGTAGAGGCTGCCGCGCACGACGACGGCACTGGCCCGTCCCGTCGTGTCCACGGAGAGCGCGTCGACGTGCTGCGCGGCCGGGACCTGGTAGATCCGCCGTCCGGAGCGCGGCCCGCCGAGCCGCACGTCGAGGCGGCGCGGCACGGAGTCCGCGGTGAGCGCGTCGACCAGCCACACCTCGCCCGCGCACTGGTAGACGACGCGGGTGCCGTCGCTGGCGGCGTGCCGGGCGTAGAAGGCGTCGTGGTCGGTGTGGCGGCGCAGGTCGGAGCCGTCGGGGAGGCAGGAGTAGAGGTTGCCGATGCCTTCGTGGTCGGAGAGGAACGCGATGCGGCCGGCCACGAACATGGGTGAGTCGAGGTGCCCGTCGAGGTGGCCGAGGATCTGCTTGCCGTGCAGCCACAGCCGGCCCGTCGCACCGCCGCGGTAGCGCTTCCACGCGGCCGGTTCGTGGGGCGGCTTGCCGGTGAGCAGGAGCGTCTTGCGGTCGCAGTCGCCGGGGCCGTCACTGCCGGCGAGGGTGTCGGTGACGGCGATGTCGGCGACCGGGCCCCAGGGCAGCTTGCCGCCGGGGGAGCCGTCGGTGGGGACGCTGTAGGCGAAGCAGAAGTGCGAGAAGGGCTCGCCGTGCGAGGACACGGCGAGGATGTGGCCGTCGGGGGTCCAGCCGCAGACCCGGGTGTCGGTGCTGCCCCAGTAGGTGAGGCGGCGCGAGGGCCCGCCGTCCACCGGCGCCAGATGGATCTCCGGGTCGAGGCTGCGCCAGGTCGTGTACGCGATGTGGCGGCCGTCCGGGGAGAAGCGGGGGTGGCCGATCTTGGTCCGGTCCGCGGTGAGCCGCCAGGCCCGGTCGGCGGGGGCGCCTCGGGGGTGAGGGGGGCCACCCACAGGTCGTCCTCGGCGGCGAAACAGAGGCGGTCGCCGCTGAGGTGGGGAAAACGCAGGTAGGCGTGGTCCGCCTGGTGGGGCTGCGGCTGCTCTGCCGGGGCGTCGTCGCGGTCGTCGGTCACCTCACCATGCTTTTCCGCGCCGGGGCCCGGCAACTCGTGGGAGCGGCGTGACCCAGCACACGTACGAAACCGTTTCGTTTCGATACGGCGTGCGGGGTACGCTCCGGTGAGGCCAGTGTACGAAACCGTTTCGTTCACCCGGCTTCCGCAGTGGAACAGGAGGGACGGATCATGACCGAGGCAGCCGCCGCGCGGCGCAGCCGGATCACGCCGGAGCGCGAGGCCGAGCTGTACGAGGCCGTGCTCGACCTGCTCCGCGAGGTCGGCTACGACGCCCTCACCATGGACGCCGTGGCGGCCCGCACCCGCTCCAGCAAGGCGACGCTCTACCGGCAGTGGGGGAGCAAGCCCGAGCTGGTCGCCAAGGCGCTGCGGCACAACAAGCCGGCGTCGCTGTCGGACATCGACACCGGATCGCTCCGCGGCGACCTGCACGAGATGGTGGCCCGCTCGGACGACTGCCAGATGGAGAGGGACGCCGCGCTGATGCGGGGCCTGTCCCACGCCGTGCACGACAACCCCGAGCTGCACCAGGCGCTGCGCAACCTCCTCATCGAGCCGGAGCTGACCGGCCTGAACGCCCTGCTGCGCAGAGCGGTGGAGCGCGGTGAGGTCGCCGCGGACAATCCGGCCCTGGAGTACGTCGTGCACATGATGGTCGGCGGTTTCGTCGCCCGGGACCTCATCGAGGACCGCCCGGTCGACCGCGCCTTCCTCGCCTCGTACGTCGACGCCGTGATCCTCCCCGCGCTCGGCGTCTGACCACCCCGGACCTGAGCCCGACGCCCCCCCCGGCGCGCCCTCGGGCCCATCCGCCCTGCCCGTACACACCCGCGCCCGCAGTCACCCCTGCCCCGAAGTCACTCACCACGACCTGACCGGGAGTACGCCCACGTGGCCACTTTCCTCTACAAACTCGGCAAACTCGCCTTCCGGCGACGGCACTTCGTCGCCCTGATCTGGCTGGCGCTGCTCACCCTCGCCATGGTCGGCGCGGCCTCGGCGCCCACCGCCGCCTCCAGCTCCTTCTCCATACCCGGCACGGAGGCGCAGAAGGCCTTCGACCTGCTGGAGAAGCGCGCCCCCGAGGCCGCCGCCGACGGGGCGAGCGCCCGTGTCGTCTTCAAGGCGCCCGACGGCGAGAAGGTGACGGACCCGGCCAACAAGGCCGAGATCGTCCAGACCGTCGGCGCCCTCGGGTCCGGCTCGGACCACGTGGCCCGCGCCGACGACCCGTTCCGCGCCAAGACCGTCAGCAAGGACGGCTCCACGGCGTACGCCTCCGTCTCGTACAAGGTCACCTCGATGGAGCTGACCGACGAGGACCGCGACGCGCTGGAGAAGACCGTCGACAAGGCGCGCGGGTCCGGGCTCACGGTCGAGGTCGGCGGTGACGCGCTCCAGGCCATGCCCGAGACCGGCTCCTCCGAGATCATCGGCATCGCGGTCGCCGCGGTCGTCCTCATCATCACCTTCGGCTCGCTGATCGCGGCCGGGCTGCCGCTGCTCACCGCGCTGATCGGCGTGGGCATCGGCGTCTCGACCATCGCGGCCCTCGCGAACGCGCTGGACCTCGGCACCACCACCTCGACGCTCGCGATGATGATCGGCCTCGCCGTCGGCATCGACTACGCGCTGTTCATCGTCTCGCGCTACCGCGGCGAACTCGCCGAGGGCCGCGACCGCGAGGAGGCGGCGGGCCGGGCCGTCGGCACCGCGGGCTCCGCGGTCGTCTTCGCCGGGCTCACCGTGGTCATCGCGCTGGTCGGCCTCGCCGTGGTCAACATCCCGATGCTCACCAAGATGGGCTTCGCCGCGGCCGGCACGGTCGTCATCGCCGTCCTCATCGCGCTCACGCTCATCCCGGCGCTGCTGGGGTACGCGGGCAAGCGGGTCCTGCCCATGGGGGAGAAGAGCCGGCTGTTCGGCGGCGGCACGAAGGACAGGGCCGCAGGCGAGGATGCCAAGCCGAACATGGGCACCCGCTGGGCCCGCTTCGTGGTCCGCCGTCCGATCGCGGTGCTGCTCGTCGGCGTCGTCGGGCTCGGCGCCGCCGCCATCCCGGTCTCCCAGCTGGAACTCGGCCTGCCGGACGACGGCGCGCAGCCCACGTCCACGACCCAGCGCAAGGCGTACGACCTGGTCTCCGAGGGCTTCGGGCCGGGCTTCAACGGCCCGCTGATGGTGGTCGGCGACCTCAAGGGCGCCGACGACCCGAAGGCGGCGGCCGGTGAGATCACCAAGACGATCTCGAAGCTGGACGACGTCCTGACCGTCGCCCCGCCGATGTTCGACAAGGCCCGGGACACCACGATCATCAGCGTGGTGCCGTCCTCCAAGCCGAGCGGCGTCGAGACCGAGGACCTGGTCCACTCGATCCGCGACACGGGCGCGAGGATCACGTCCGACACCGGCGCCGAGATCATGGTCACCGGCACCACGGCCATGAACATCGACGTCTCACAGAAGCTCAACGACGCCCTGCTGCCCTATCTGGCGCTGGTCGTGGGCCTCGCCTTCCTGCTCCTGATCGTCGTCTTCCGCTCGGTCCTGGTCCCGCTCAAGGCGGCCCTCGGCTTCCTGCTCTCGGTCCTCGCGGCCCTCGGCGCGGTCGTCGCGGTCTTCCAGTGGGGCTGGCTCGGCTCGCTCTTCGGCGTGGAGCAGACCGGCCCGATCATGTCGATGATGCCGATCTTCATGGTCGGCGTGGTCTTCGGTCTGGCGATGGACTACGAGGTCTTCCTCGTGACCCGCATGCGGGAGGCGTACGTCCACGGGGAGCGGCCCGGCCAGGCGGTCGTGACCGGCTTCCGGCACGGGGCGCGGGTGGTCTCGGCGGCGGCCGTCATCATGATCGCGGTCTTCGCGGGCTTCATCGGCTCCAGCGAGCAGATGGTCAAGATGATCGGCTTCGGCCTCGCGATCGCGGTGTTCTTCGACGCGTTCGTGGTCCGCATGGCACTGGTGCCCGCGGTCCTCGCGCTGCTCGGCGACAAGGCGTGGTGGCTGCCGAGGTGGCTCGACCGCGCGCTGCCGAACGTCGACGTGGAGGGTGAGGGGCTGCGTACGGAGACCGTCTCGGACCCCGAGGCGGACCCCGAGGCGGACCCCGACCGGAAGCCGGTACGCGTCTGATCCCGCCGGGGGTGCTGGCCCCGGGTCAGCGGGTGACCGGGGTGGCGGCGGCCGCGTAGGTGCGGCGCAAGAAGCGCATCAGCGCCGAGGCGTCGAACTGGACGACCGTCACCCCGTCGTCCCCCGCGTGGAATTCCACGACCGTCTGGACCCGGCCGCACGGCCAGACGTGTACGTCACCGGCGGTGACCGGGGCCCGCAGGCCCTGTTCGAGCAGTTGCCGGGCGAAGGTCCACTCCCGGCGCCCGGGGAGGCCGATCCGCAGCGCGTGCGGGTCGGCCTCCGGGTCGTAGCGCAGGACGACGGGGACGGCGCGGTGGCCCTCGGAGGAGTCCGTGACGAGGTGGGCACGTGCGTACTGCTCGACTGCGGACATCACCGAACTCCTCGTCCCTGCGGGTGCGCGCCGCCGTTGGCGCCCACTTCCTCACCAATGTCCCATATGTACGCAGTTCCGCTTCGGGGTGGCGGTGCGGACCGCGCCCCTCCGGCGTAGCCGTATTGGGACCGCAGTGCTCTTGCAAACAGTTCGCAACAAGGCCAATCATTGAACGGTTCACGCCTTGCACGGTTCACGATGAGCGATCTGCCCTGCCAGGGCCCTGCCCAGGAGCGCACCCATGCATGTCCCCGACGGATTCATCGATGCCCCTGTCTCCGCCGCGGCCGGGCTGGTCGCCGCGGGCGCGGTGGCGGTCAGCCTCAAGGGCGCCCGGCGTGAGCTGGACGAGCGCACGGCGCCGCTCGCCGGGCTCGTCGCCGCGTTCATATTTGCCGTGCAAATGCTGAACTTCCCCGTCGCGGCCGGGACCAGCGGCCACCTTCTCGGAGGTGCGCTCGCCGCCATCCTCGTCGGGCCCTTCACCGGCGTCCTGTGCGTCTCCGTCGTGCTGCTCATGCAGGGCGTCCTCTTCGCGGACGGCGGGCTGACCGCGCTCGGCGTGAACATCGCCGACATGGCGGTCGTCACCACCGTCGTCGCCTACGTGGTCTTCCGCGGCTTGGTGAAGCTGCTCCCGCGCGGCGCCGCTCGGTGACCGTCGCCTCCTTCGTCGCGGCGCTGCTGTCCGTGCCCGCCGCCGCGGTCGCCTTCACCCTCGTCTATGCCGTGGGCGGCACGACCGACGTCTCCCTGACCAAGGTCGCCACCGCCATGGTCGGCGTCCATGTCCTGATCGGCATCGGCGAGGCAGCGATCACCGCGCTCACCGTCGGCGCGGTCATCGCCGTACGGCCCGACCTGGTGTACGGGGCGCGGGGCCTGACCCGGTCGCTGAAGCTGCGGGTCGGCGGGGAACTGGTGGACGCGCCGGCGGCCGCGCCCGCCGCCCCGGCCGCCGCCCGGTCCACCCGCACGCTGTGGATCGCGGGCATCGTCACCTCCCTCGTCCTCGCGGGCTTCGTCAGCTTCTACGCCTCCGCGAACCCCGACGGCCTGGAGAAGGTCGCGCACGACAAGGGCATCGACAAGAAGGCGGAGGAGCACGCCACGGCGGATTCACCGCTCGCGGACTACGGCGTCAAGGACATCACCGACGCGCGCCTCTCCGGAGGCCTGGCGGGCGTGATCGGCGTGGGCGTCACGGTGATCGCGGGCTCGGCGGTCTTCTGGACGCTGCGGCGCCGGAGGTCGGGGGACGCCTCCGCGGCGGCCGTACCGGGGGCGGACGAGGGGGCGGACACCGTGCCCGAGGCGGCTCCCGCGGGCGACGGCGGCGGGCGGTCACGGACTCCGGGCGGGGAGGCCTGACGTGGGTGGGGGCCACGCCCACCGGCTCTACCGGCACGCGCACTCGCCGGTGCACGCGCTGCCGCCGCACACCAAGCTCGCCGCGGTCTTCTGCTTCGTCGTCGTGGTCGTCTCCACGCCCCGCGAGGCGATGTGGGCCTTCGCGCTCTACGCGGTGCTCCTGGCCGCGGTCGCCCGGGCCGCCCGCGTCCCCGCCGGGTTCCTCCTCAAGCGTCTGCTGATCGAGGTCCCCTTCGTGGCCTTCGCCGTCCTGATGCCGTTCGTGGCGCAGGGCGAACGCGTCGACGTGCTCGGCCTGTCCCTGAGCGTCAACGGCCTCTGGGGCGCCTGGAACGTCCTCGCCAAGGGGACGCTGGGCGTCGCCGCCTCCGTACTGCTCGCCTCCACCACCGAGCTGCGCGAGCTGCTCCTCGGCCTCCAGCGGCTGCGGCTTCCCCCGCTGCTCGTCCAGATCGCCTCCTTCATGATCCGGTACGGCGACGTCATCACGGACGAGATGCGCCGCATGAAGATCGCCCGGGAGTCACGCGGCTTCGAGGCGAGGGGCGTGCGGCAGTGGGGCGTCCTCGCCAAGTCCGCCGGGGCCCTGTTCATCCGTTCGTACGAGCGCGGGGAGCGGGTGCACCTGGCCATGGTCAGCCGGGGCTACGCCGGGTCGATGCCGGTCATCGACGAGGTGACCGCCTCGCGCGCGCAGTGGACGTCCGCACTGGCCCTGCCGCTCTCCGCCCTCGTCGTCTGCCTGTTGGGATGGACCCTGTGACCTCCACGCCGCCGCCGGCACCCTCGCTCGAAGTGGCCGGGCTTGCCTTCGCCTACCCCGACGGCCACCAGGCGCTGTTCGGCGTCGACTTCACCGTCGCGCGCGGCGAGCGCGTCGCCCTGCTCGGGCCGAACGGCGCGGGCAAGACCACCCTCGTCCTGCACCTGAACGGCATCCTGACCGGCGGCGCCGGGACCGTGACGGTGGCCGGGCTGCCCGTCGGCAAGAAGCACATGGCGGAGATCAGGTGCCGGGTCGGCATCGTCTTCCAGGACCCCGACGACCAGCTGTTCATGCCGACGGTCCGCGAGGACGTGGCCTTCGGGCCCGCGGCGGCCGGCCTGCGGGGCCCGGAGCTGGAGGCGCGCGTGCTGACGGCGCTGGGCCGGGTCGGCATGGCGGAGTTCGCCGACCGTCCGCCGCACCACCTCTCCTTCGGGCAGCGCCGCAGGGTCGCGGTCGCCACGGTGCTGGCCATGGAGCCGGAGATCCTGGTCCTGGACGAGCCGTCCTCCAACCTCGACCCGGCCTCGCGCCGCGAGCTGGCCGACATCCTGCGCTCGCTGGACGTGACGGTCCTGATGGTCACGCACGACCTGCCGTACGCCCTGGAGCTGTGCCCCCGTGCCCTGATCCTCAGCGAGGGCGTGATCGCGGCCGACGGCCCGACGGGCGAACTGCTGGCCGACGAGGCGTTGATGAGCGCCCACCGCCTGGAGCTGCCCTTCGGGTTCAGCCCGCGGACGGTGGCACCCGAGGCTTCGATGTGAAGCCTGCCGACGCGCACGGCCCGGGAATCCTCGGCCCGAAGCCGCTGTTGGCCTGGTCATGAAGGACACCAGCGGCATGAGCGGCACCAGCGGCATAAGCGGCATGAGCGGCACGGACGTCATGGGCGGCGTGCACGGCACGGTGGACGCCGGCTTCGAGCCGGTGCGGGACGCCTTCGTGCGCAACTTCGGTGAGCGGGGGGAGCGCGGCGCCCGCCGTCGCCGTCGGGCCGGGGCGGGCGCAAGGTCGTGGACCTGTGGGGCGGCGTGCGGGACGTCGACGGGGACGGGGACGCCCCGTGGGAGCCGGGGACCGCGCAGGTGATCCGCTCGGCCACCAAGGGCGTGGCCGCCGCCGCCCTGCTCCTGCTCCACCAGCGCGGCGAACTGGACCTGGACGCCCCGGTCGGCGCCTACTGGCCGGAGTTCAAGGCGCACGGCAAGGACGACGTCCTCGTACGGCACGTCCTCGCGCACCGCGCCGGGGTGCCCGCCCTCGACCGGCCGCTCACGCCCGCCGAGGCGCTCGACCCGGACCTCGCCGCCGCCGTGGTCGCCGCGCAGGCCCCGTTCTGGGAGCCGGGCACCGGCCACGGCTACCACGCGCAGACCGACAGCTGGCTCACCGGCGAACTGGTGCGGCGCGTGACGGGCAAGGCCGTGGGGGAGTGGATCGACGCCGAGATCGCCCGGCCGTACGGCCTCGGCCTCTGGGTGGGACTGCCGGAAGCGGAAGCCGCGCGGCTGGGCCAAATCGGCCGCATCGAGCCGCCCGCCGCGCCGGGCGGCCTGCGGACCCGCCCCAAGCGGAACGTGGCGCAGGCCTACGCCGACCCCGCGTCGCTGACCCGCCGCGCCTTCGGGGCGATCGACCCGCTGCCGGACGAGAACGACCCGGCGTACCGGGCGGCGGCCCTGCCCGCCTCCAACGGCATCGCCACGGCGGACGGCCTGGCCCGCTTCTACGCCGCGCTGACCGACGAAGTGGACGGCACGGCCCCGCTGTTCACCCCCGAGACGGTGGATGCCGCCCGCGCCGAGGCGTCGGCGGGCCCCGACCGCGTCCTGGTCGTCCCCACCCGCTTCGGCCTCGGCTACATGCTGCACGGCGGCGCCTCCCCGCTGCTGGCCCCCGGCTCCTTCGGCCACCCCGGCCGCGGCGGCGCCCTCGGCTTCGCCGACCCGGAGTCGGGCATCGCCTTCGGCTACGTCACCAACGGCATGAACAAGGGCGTCACGGCCGACCCCCGCGCCCAGGCCCTGGTCAGGGCTCTGCGCGAGGCACTCTAGGCCCGTCACCCGGCGGCGGCCCGGCCGTCCCCGATCCGCCGCAGGACGAGCAGACCGCCGCGGCGGGGACGAGAGCGCGCCACCGGGTGCCCGGGGCCGCGGCCGACGGCACCGTCCACGTGGCCCGCGATGACGACGAGATACGCCGTGCCATGCAGTGGGCCGAGGAGTGCGGAGAGCGCCGGCGCGTGGACGGTGAAGAGGTTGCCGAGCAGCAGGACGAGCGAGGCGGCCTCGGCGGCCGGCCGCGATGCGGAGCGTGCGCACGCTGCTCACGCTCCCGTCGTGGAGCCGGGGCGGACGATCATCAGGACCACGACGACCGCCCAGAGCAGGTTGAAGACGCCGGTGAGCATCGTCAGCCGGGCGGCGACGGGCCGCGCCGCCTCGACGTCGCCGGGCGCCTCGGCCAGCGTGAGCAGGGTCCGCTGCCCCGGCAGGACGGCCAGTGCCAGCAGGGCCGCCGCGCCTGCGGTCAGGACGAGCGAGACGATCAGCCACGCGTCGCCGAGGACGCCGAGCTGCGCCCCGGTGGCGATCCCGAACACCGGCACGGCGATACCGGCGACCGCGTAGCCCCGGCAGACCCGGTGGAGCAGCGCGGCCACCCCCGGCCCTTCGCCGCCGATCGCCCGCAGCGCCTGGCGCGGGAACATCGAGGCGGCCACGGTGATCGACCCCACGGCCAGGATCGCCACGAGCACGTGGACGGACAACAGCAGTTTGGTCACGCCGGACCTCCGAGGAGCGGGACTGAACGCGTATGTGTTGGCTGCCAATACATACACTGCCTACGGTGGTTTTGTGTAGGCTGCCTACTCATGAAGGCGGATGCGGTGCGAGGGCACCTCGACGGACTGCTGCTGGCCGTACTGGAACCGGGCCCCCTGCACGGGTACGCGATCATCGCCGCCGTGCAGCGCCGCAGCGGCGGCGCGCTGGAGCTGCGTACGGGCACGATCTATCCGGCCCTGAACCGCCTGGAGCGGCTCGGTCTGCTGAGCAGCAGCTGGCAGTCCTCCGGCGAACGGCGGCGCAGGTGCTACGAGTTGACCGACGCGGGTCGGGCCACCCTGGCCGGTGAGCGCGCGGCGTGGGCGGAGTTCACCGCGGCGATCGGCTCCGTCCTGAACCCCGGCGCGGCACCCGGGCTCGCCACATGAGCCCCGCCGACCGCCTCGTCCAGGAGTACGCGGCCGACCTGACCGCCGCGCTGCACGGCCCCGCCAAGGCCAAGTGCCGCCTGGTCGAGGAGGTGCGGGACGGCCTCGCGGACACAGCCGCCGCGTACGCCGACACCGGGCTGCCCGAGGAGGAGGCGGCCCGCCGGGCGGTACGGGAGTTCGGCACGGTCGGCGAACTCGCCCCCAGCTGCCAGCGGGAGCTGACCGTCGCCCAGGCGCGGCACACCGCGCGGGCCGTCACGCTCACCGCGCCCTTCCTGCTCGGCTGCTGGTACCTGGCAAGGACCGCGGGCCACGACCCCGCCGTCGCCCGGCTGCTCGCCGTCCACCTGGCCTTCGTCGCGACCGTGGCCGCCCTGCTCGCCGCGGCGACCCTGGCCGCCACCGGCAGCCTCGCCCGCCGCCTCCCGACACCGGAACGCCTGCCGCTGGTCGTCGCCTGGGCGGGCACCACGGCCAGCGGAGCCATGCCGCCGCCGACGCTCGCCCTGGCCGCGGCCGCGGCGCTCGCCACGGACTGGGCACTGCTCGCCTTCGCCGGGGCACTGGCAGCCGCCGCCCACGCGGCGATCGCCCCCTCGGCCCGCACCTGCCGCCGCTGCGCCCGCCTACCGAACCCGACGCCCGGCTGACGCGAGGCGCCCGGCGGGTTATGACCGCGCATCGGGTACGCAGTCGCCCCGGCCACGCGGCCACCCCCGGGCCCCGCAGCCACGCCCGGCCACACGGTCCCGGGGCCCCGCAGCCGCCACCCGCCGCTGCACCCCGCTGCCGGGACCGGCCACCAAGCTGTCGGTCCCGGGGCCCCGCAGCCGCCACCCGCCGCTGCACCCCGCTGCCGGGACCGG
>RBWT01000142.1 GCA_004010275.1 Streptomyces huasconensis | reverse complement strand
GGGCGCCGGGGGCCGGGGGCGGGAGCAGGATCAGGGGGGTCGGGGAGAGGGACGGCGGGGCCCGGGAGGCGGGGCGGGCGTTGGCCCACCGCGAGGCCCGCTCCGCGTACCGCGTCGAGGACCGGGCGGGCGCGGAGGTCGCCCGCGATGGCCACCGTGCCGTGCGCCAGCATCCGCTGTACGCCCCGCCGGGCGCTGGCACGAGGCGGGACGCGTCGACGGCGGAAGAGCGCCCGGGCCCGCTCGCCGCCGATCGGCTCCGTGCCGAGGTGGCCGGCCTCGCGCGGGTCGGGGTGGTAGGTGGCCTCGAGCAGCTCGGGGCCGTACGGGTTGAGCAGGCCGGGGGTGAGGATGCCGGGCCAGCGGCGGACCCGGGCCGACGGGTGCGCGGCGGCCAGCTCCTCGTACGGGCCGACGGCGGCGACGCTCGCCCCGTCCACCAGGACCGCCGTTTCCGGGGAGTGCTCGGCGACGTGAAGTGTCAGCACGGCGCGCTCAGTTGGTGGCGAGGAGCTTCAGCTCGGGGTGTGCCGTGCCGCCCTCGATCGCGGTGGACGAGATGTGCGAGGCGACGCGGTCGTCGACCGGGTCGTTCGCCGGGTCGTCGTGGACGACGAGGTGCTCGTAGGTCGTGGCGCGCTGGGCCGGCACACGGTCCGCCGTACGGATCATGTCGATCATCTCGCGGAGGTTCGAGCGGTGCTTGGCGCCGGCCGAGGAGACGACGTTCTCCTCCAGCATCACCGAGCCGAGGTCGTCCGCGCCGTAGTGCAGCGTCAGCTGGCCCGCCTCCTTGCCGGTGGTCAGCCACGAGCCCTGGATGTGCGCGACGTTGTCGAGGAAGATCCGCGCGATCGCGATCATGCGGATGTACTCGAAGATCGTCGCCTGCGTGCGGCCCTTGAGGTGGTTGTTCTCGGGCTGGTACGTGTACGGGATGAAGGCGCGGAAGCCTCCGGTCCGGTCCTGTACGTCGCGGATCATCCGCAGGTGCTCGATGCGCTCGGCGTTGGTCTCGCCCGTCCCCATGAGCATGGTGGACGTGGACTCCACCCCGAGGTTGTGCGCCGTCTCCATGATCTCCAGCCAGCGCTCGCCGCTCTCCTTGAGCGGGGCGATGGCCTTGCGCGGACGGGCGGGCAGCAGCTCGGCGCCCGCGCCGGCGAAGGAGTCGAGGCCGGCGGCGTTGATGCGCTGGATGGCCTCCTCCACCGACACCTTGGAGATGCGGGCCATGTGCTCGACCTCGGACGCGCCGAGGGAGTGGATGACCAGCTGCGGGAACTCCTTCTTGATCGCGGAGAAGTGCTTCTCGTAGTACTCGACGCCGTAGTCCGGGTGGTGGCCGCCCTGGAACATGATCTGGGTGCCGCCCAGCTCGACGGTCTCCGCGCAGCGGCGCAGGATGTCGTCGAGGTCGCGGCTCCAGCCCTTCTTCGTGTCCTTGGGCGCGGCGTAGAAGGCGCAGAACTTGCACGCCGTCACACAGACGTTCGTGTAGTTGATGTTCCGCTCGATGATGTACGTCGCGATGTGCTCCGTACCGGCGTAGCGCCGGCGGCGGAGGGCGTCGGCGGTGGCGCCGAGCGCGTGCAGCGGGGCGTCCCGGTAGAGGACGAGCGCTTCCTCGGGGGTGATCCGCCCACCTGCGGCGGCACGGTCGAGGACGGCGGGGACATCAAACGACGTGAGGTCGGCCTTCTCGGTCACCGGGACGTCCCTTTCGTAAGGGTTGTGGACAGACCAAGCCAGCGTACGCCAGCCCTTCCGGGGCCCCGACGTCAGGCGGCGCAGGCCCCGAGCAGCACGCCCACGAAGGCGCCGCCGAGCAGGAAGGGGCCGAACGGGATCGCCGTCTTGCGCCCGGCACGGCGGGCGGCGACGAGCGCGACGCCGTACAGCGAGGCGAGCAGGAACCCGGCGAAGGTGCCGAGCAGCAGCACGCCCCAGCCGTACCAGCCGAGCACCGCCCCGAGCGCCAGGGCGAGCTTGACGTCACCGAAGCCCATGCCGTTGGGGTTGATCAGGAAGAGCACGAAGTACGCCCCGGACAGCGCGAGCGCCCCGTACAGCGCCCCGGTCCACGAGCCGCCGTGCCCGGGCAGCAGCGCGGCGCACGCCGAGCAGCGCGAGCGCGGCCCCGGCGAGCGGCAGCGTGACGACGTCCGGCAGCCGGTGCACCCCGAAGTCGACCACGGTCAGCAGGACGGCGACGGGGGCGAGCAGCAGCCACACGGCGAGTTCGGGGCGGGGGCCGGTGGCACCGGCGAGGGCGGCGCAGACGGCCGCGGTGCGCGGCGGCGGCCAGGGCGGTGCGGGGGCCGTAGCGGTCCCCGTGCCCGCAGCGCGCGAGCCCGAGCCAGCCGCCGAGGGGGTGCCCCTCGGGGCACTCGCCGCGCCAGGTCCCGTCCGGCGGGACGGAGAGCCGGTAGGCGGCGCGGGGGACGAGGAGTCCGGTGAGGGCACCCCAGAGCGCGCCGCCGCAGGCGAGGAGCACGAGGTTCACCCCGCCGCCGTGACCCCACTGCGCCACGCGGGAAGCAGCTCGTCCAGCAGCGGCTCGGTGCGGGGCGGCAGCCCGCGCGCGCCGCTCCGGGCGAGCAGATCCGCCGCCACCTGCCGGAGCCGGGCCGGGTCCTGGGTGACGGCCGTGGCCCGCAGCAGCTCGTTCCAGAGCCGCTCGTCGCGCGGCGCGGAGCCGAGCGCGGCGTTCAACGCCTCGATCGCCTTCTGCGCCCGCCCCTTCTCCAGGTGGAACTCACAGAGGGCGCGCCCGCTGTCGGCGACGAGCAGCGGCAGCTGCGCGTCGATGATCTCGTGCGTGAGCCACGCGTAGCGGCCCTGCGGCCGGTCGGCGAGGAGCGGTCCGCGGACGAGCACCAGGGCGTCGGTGAGCAGCCGCCCGCGCACGGCGCGGTTCCCGGCGCCGCGCCCCTGCGTGGCCTCGTGGTAGAGCGAGCGCAGCACGTCCAGGTCCGAGACGACGGACTTGGCGAGCGTGAGCCGTCCGTTGCCGTCGGCCCGCAGCCGGGGCGAGCCGTCGGGGTCGGTGCCGAGCCACTCGCGCAGCCGCTCGACCAGCGCGTCGCGCACGTCGCGACACCGCGCGGCCACAGCGCGGAGGCGAGCACCCGGGGGTGCACTCCTTCGCGGTGCATGAGCAGCAGGGCGAGGGCCTCGTGCATCAGCGCGCTGCGCTCGCCGTCCGGCGTGTCGAGGCGCCGATGATCTCGTACGTGCCGACGAGGCGGGCGTAGACCGCGGGCCGCCCCTGTTCGGTGACGTCGACGAGGAACGGCGGCGCGGCGCCCGTGGGCCCGTCGTCGGGGCCGGTGGGACCGGAGTCGCTCTCCGGGTCCGCCGCGGTGAAGAGGCGGACGATGGCCCGCTGCTGGGCCTCGGGCAGCGTCTGGGCCTGGAGTTCGAGGCCGAGCAGGGGTGCGAGGAGCTTGCCCGCGCGGGTGATCTCCATCTCCCAGGCGGCGCCGGGCAGGTCCCCGGACTCCGTGCCGACGAGGTAGCCGATGCCGAGGCGGGCGGCGTCGGCGGCGAGTTCGGCGAGCTTGACGGCGTCCTCGCCGGTCGGCTCGGCGGCGAGCAGGACGAGGTGCGGGGCCCAGCGGGTGTGCCGGGCGGGCCCGGTGCGGCCGGTGAGCACGGAGTCGTGCCCGGCGGCGCCGAGCGTGCCGCGCCGCTGCCGCGTCTCGGCCTCCATGGTCTCCAGGAGCGCCTCGACGTCTTCCAGGTGCCGCAGCCGGTTCGGCGCGAGCGGGGTGAGGTCCTGCCCGAAGCCGACGACGGTGATGGTCATGCGGTCCGACCAGCCGTTGGTGGCGAGTTCGGCGGCGACCGAGGCGAAGACGGCGGCGCGGTCGCTCTCGCTGCCGCTCAGCGAGACGATGCCGGGCACGGACTCCAGGTTGAGGAGCAGCCGGGATTCCTCGGGGCCGCCGAGGGTGCCGAGGCTGACCAGGCCCGGGTAGGGCGCGGCGGTGTCCACGTCCTCGTACCGCTCGGCGTCGGTGCGGGCCAGCACCCAGAACGTCTGGTCCTGCCCCAACTGCCAGGGCGCGGGCGGCCGTCCTGCGGGCTGGGCGAGCTGGAGGTGCAGGTCGCCGTTGGTCAGCCAGGCCGCGTACACGGTCGGCAGCTCGCGGTTCTCCTCGGCGAGGGAGGCGGCGAGGCCGCGCAGCGACAGGTCGAGCAGGCGTACGCCCTCGGGGTCGGCGCCCACGAGCAGCCGCGTCCTGCGCGTCGGCGGCGTCCCCGGTCGGGGTCCGCGGATGCATGCCGCGGTGTCCGCCGACCGCGCTCATGGCCGACTGCCACAGGGCGTGGCGGCGACGGCGGCCGAGGGCGCCGAGCAGGCCGGCGGCGAGGAGGGGCGCGCCGAGGAGGGCTTCCGGCAGGCCGAAGCCGGAGCCGTCGGACGTGCTGCCGCCGGTGGCCTCGGAAGCCTCGGGAGCTTCGGCGGCGGGTGTCCCGGGGGTGGCCGGGGCCTGCGGCATCGCGGGCTTCTCCGGTGCGGAGGGCCGCTGTTCGGGCAGGACGATGTGCGCGGTGTCGCGGTCGACGGAGCTGCCGCCGCCCTGCTCCCGGCCGCCCCCTTGTTCCTGGCCGCCGCCCTGCCGCTGGTCGCCGGTCTTGGAGTAGTCGGAGATCTGCTCCTTGACGTCCTTGGAGACCTTGGGGGCCTCGTCGGGCATCTCGACGAGTTCACCGCCGTGCGCGTCCGCGGGCATCTCCATGATCCAGCCGGGCCGGATGAGGCTGGCCTCGGAGAGCTTCGAACCGTCGGGCTGCTCGCGGTCCTTGTTGAGCTGGTAGATCTCCTTGTACCGGCGGCCGTCGCCCAGGTGCCGCTCGGCGATCTCCCACAAGGAGTCGTGGTGGCGGCCCTCGGGGGGCTGAATCCGGTAGTACTTCGTGTCCCCCTCCTTGGCGCCGCCCTCCGCGTGCGCGGCGGCCTGCTCGGCCTGCGCGGCGAGGGCGTCGGCGGCGGACGCGGCGGCCTGCTGCCCGGGTGCGAAGAGGCCGGGGGTCTGCTGGGCGCTCGCGGCGGACGCGGGCCTCTGGTTCCCCTCCAGCGACTGCCCGAACTGCGAGAGCCCGGGCGCGAAGCCGGCGGCGGTGGCCCCGACGAGCAGCAGGGCGGCGACGAGCTGCCGCGCGAGCATCTGACTGCCGCCGGCGCCCGGCACCCGGCTCGGGATGCCCACCCCGGACAGCGCGGCCTTTATCTCGACGAGCACGCAGGCGGTGAACTGCGCCCAGGCGAACCAGACGACGACGGTCAGTACGTTGATGAACGTACTGACGGTGATCTCCTGCTGCAGCCAGCTGAGCGAGGGCGCCCCGCTCGGCAGCGGCCACCCCACGAACATCACGAGCGCCCCGGGCACACCGACCAGGAGCACGGCCAGCGCGACGAAGGCGAGGAAGGCCTTGACGAAGTCCCCGGCGGTGCGCCCGCGCCTCGGCAGGGGCTGCGGCGTCCGGTTCCGCGGCGGCTGCGGGTCAGGCGGGCTCGTCGAGCGTGAAGTGGTGCGCGCCATGGCGGGTGTCCTGGTGTCCGGTGGGGAGGAGTGGAGGGAAGAGGGGCCGGGTGAGACTACTGAGTGATGGTACGGAAGGTGCCTCGTCGTGATCGAGGGTGCCCGTCACAGTTCCGGTACGGATCGGACGGGCCCGTGTCCGGCGGTGCGACGATTCACGGGGGTGATGCGGAAATGGCCGTAATGGCCGGCTTCGAGGTGACGGGAACGTCGGCGCCCTGGGTCGTGTTCGTCCCCCGGGGAACGGCCGAGGTCCAGCGGCAGCTGTCCGCTCTGGAGGCGAGGGGCGGCCACGTCCACCACTTCGCCTCGTCCGACCTGATGACCGAGCGGGGCGTCCACCGCGCGTTCGCGAAGGCCTTGCGCTTCCCCGGCGGTTACGGCGGGAACTGGGACGCCTTGGTGGACTGCCTGGACGACCTGTGCGGCGCGGTGACCGGTGGCGTCGGCGTCGCGGTCGTCATCCACGCCGCGGACGGGCTGCTGACGGCGGAGCACTTCCCGCGTCTCGTATCGGTCCTCTGCCAAGGGGCGGACCGGGCGAACGCGGCGGTGGATCTCGACGGCTTCCCCTTGGATCGCCCCGCGATGCCCACGCACTTCATCTTCGAACTGGACGGCTTCGACGGCCTCTTCCCAGTGAAAGTCGCGGACCTCGTCCGGCAGCCCGGCCTGGTCGTCACGGCGGGCGACCGCTTCGTGGCGGCCGAACTGGACCCGGCCGAGTGGCACTGAACATGCCACCGGGAGCGAACCGACGAGCTACCGCCGCCGTCATGACGTAAAGCATCATGACGGCCTACGACACGACGGCCATCGGCACGGCGCATCACTCAGGGGGACCACGGAACATGGGTGGCAAGGGCAAGAGCGACCTCTCGATCCCGCTCACGGATCTGGAGGACTACGGCAGCCGGCTCCGCTCCATCAAGGACCGCATGAACCGCACGAAGAAGATCTTCGACTCCTACCGCGACGACATAGGGGACGGCGGTGTCTGCGACTCCCTCGACGACTTCGAGTCCAACTGGGAGGACGGCCGCGAGGACATCGGCCAGCAGTTGGACCAGCTCGCGGACCTGTCGGACGCGGTCGTACGCGAGTTCACGAAGCTGGAGGACGACCTGACGAAGGCCGTCAACGACGCGGTGAAGGTGAAGGAGGGCAAGGGCGACGGGAAGGGTGGCAAGGGAGACGGCAAGGGTGGCAAGGGGGACGGGAAGGGCGGGGGCGGCGCCAAGTAGCCGCGGCGGCCTCAGCCCACCTCGTTCTCCGCCACCGCCCTGCCCTTCACCGTCACGTCCCCGCCGTAGAACATGCCCGTGAACACCGGGCTGTAGGTCATCTGGACCTCGACCTCGACCTGCTGCGGGTTCGCCGTGACACAGTGCGTGTTGGCCACGTCGGCGCCCTTGAGGCCCGCCTCCTCCACGAAGGCCCTGACCCGCGCCTCGCAGTTCTCGTAGTTGATGGGCGCGCCCTTCACGCCCTCGTATATGTCCTCGAGTTCAAGGTCCTGCGCGGCGTAGCGCGCGGCCTGTTCCGCGATGTCGGCGGCGCGCTCCCGTTTGGAGATGGAGAGGCCGCCGTCGATGACGAACGCCGACAGGGTGAGGAAGACGATCGCGAAGACGATGACCGCGCCGGCACCGGAGCCCCGGTCGTCGAGGCGCGCGCGGCGGGACGCGAGCCAGTCGCGTACGACGAGACGACGCGTCACGCGACCTCCGGTACGGGTCGAGCGGCGAGCTGAAGGTGGCCTCCAGCGTCGTCGGGATGTCCAGGCCCAGCATGGCCAGGCCCTTGACCTCGCAGCTGACCTCGACGGTGAAGAACGGGTCGACCTTCTCGTCGAAGCCGGTGCTCTTCTGGACCACCGAGACGGGGCCCGAGCAGACGTCGGCGAGGTCGGCCACGCGCGGCCTTGCGCGCCTCCGCCATCGCCGTCCCGTGCTCCTTCTGGATCGACCCGGCGCGGGCGGCGTCGCGCGCCGCCCCGTCGATGGCCCCCCCGGCCCTCGACGAGCTGCCGAAGGCGACCAGGACCAGGATGAAGAGGATCATCACCGGGGCGAGGATCACCACTTCGACGGTCGACAGGCCCCGGTCGTCCCGGCGGATGCCGGCGCGCACCGCCGCCCGCGTCCCGGCCCACGCGTCCCGTACGCCCCGCATCAGTCGGTCTCCTCCACGAACCGCTCCACCGGCCCCGCGGACCGCGCGTGCACCGTCAGGTCGAGACCCGGGAAGACCGTGGGAATCCGGGCCGTGATCTCCACGCCGACGGTGGTCTGCTCCGGCTGGATGGTCTTCACGTCCGGGCCGAGCACCAGCTTCGGGCCGAGCTGGCTGATGTACGTGTCGGCCACGTCACGCGCCTCGCCCCGCCAGCCACCGGGGTTCTGGTCGGCCGTGGCGCGGGCCTTGCGGGCGCCCGCCTGGGCCGCGGCCTGGGCGACGTGGTCGGCGAAGAAGTACAGCGCGAACTGCACCGTCGCGAAGATCATGAAGAACAGCACCGGGGTGAGCAGCACGAACTCGATCGCGGTCAGGCCGGATTCGCCGCGGGCGGAGGCGGCCTCCACCCTGCGGCGTACCCATCGTCTCGCACGCTCGTGCACGCGTGTCCGCTCCCTGTCCCCGTTCACCGCCGCGTCAGCAGGTGCTGTCCGCGTCCGCGCCCTTGATGCAGTCGCTCACCTTGTCGGCGCCGCCCTTCAGCGCGGCGTTGATGACCGCGGCCACCACGCCCACGATCGCCACGACGACCGCCGAGATGATGACCCACTCGACGGCGGACGCACCACGGTCGAGTTCGCCGGAGCGGGCCCGCTGGACGCGGCCCTTCAGGAAGGTCACGAGGAAGTCGACAGCCGGGTGGCTGAAGTTCCGTCCGTTCATGATGAGTTGTCCTCTCAGAAGTGGTGGGGGGAAGGGGCGCCGGGCCCCGTTTCGTCCGGCGCCGTCGTCTCGAAGGGCCCTGGAGCTGCCGGGCCCTAGACCTGGAACACGCGCATCGCCGCCGGGAAGATGAGGAAGACCAGGAACCCCGCGCACAGCAGCAGCTGCGCGACCAGCATCGACTGGGACTTCTCGCCCGCGCTGCCCTCGATCTCGGCCAGCTCGCGGTGGCGCATCGTCTCCGCGCGGGAGGCGAGGGACTCGCGCACCTTCGCGCCGTCGTCCGCCACCAGCGCCAGGGACGCCGACAGGTCCTTCAGCTCCTCGATGCCCAGCTCCTCACCGAGCGAGCCGAGGGCCTGCCACTGGCTGACGCCGGTGATGCGGGCGTCGGCCAGCGCGCTGCGGATGCGCTGCGTCGCCCAGCCGTCGGAGACCTCCGCCGCCGCCATGAGCGCCTCGGGGAGGCCACGGCCGCCCGCGAGGCTCATCGACACCAGGTCCAGATAGGCGCCGATGACGCGGCGCAGGTCGCGCCGCTTGTCCGCCGCGTCCCTGCGTACCTCCAGGTCGGGCAGGAAGAAGAAGAGCACGCCGAACATCAGCGCGAGCCAGACCGGGATGATCGGGCTGCGGCCGACGCCGAGCGTGTAGACGACGGCGAAGAGGAACGGGCCGAAGAAGACGCCGGCCGCGGCCAGCAGCACCTTCGTCGCGAGGAACTTCTCCCAGCTGCGGTCGAGGACCGCGAGGTCGCCCGCAGCGACCGCTGCTCCCACCCCTGCTGGAGGTAGAAGTCGGCGACGCGCAGGCCGACGCGGCCCGCATCGACCCGATGCGGCCCGGCTTCTCGGTGTCCGAGGTGGCCCGGTGCGACTCGTACGCCGCGCGTGCCGCATCGCGTCGATGCGGGCCACCGTGGCGACCGCGCTGCGCTTGGACGGCATGAGGGCGCGTACGAGGGTGAAGATGCCGAGGCCGAGGATCGCGCCGATCACTATCGGCGTCGTCAGGCTCATCGACGTACCCCCTCGGGAGAGTTGGCATAACCCGGCAGGCCCGGCTGGGAGGGGTGCGGGGACGGCTGCTGGAGCTGGTCCGCGGTGGCGGCCGGGCCCCTCGGGCGGACGAACTGCACGCCCGGCTCGTCCCTGACCAGGAAGCGGTCCGGCGTCTCCACCGTCGACAGCTTCCGCAGCCACCAGAAGCCGAGCGCGAACAGCGCGCACACCATGGCGAGCACGAGCTGTCCGACGGGCGTGCCGTACGGCTCGACGAACTCGCGGTTGAAGATGGACAGGCCGAGGACGAAGGCGATCGAGACGGCCACCACGATCTGCACCGAGCGGCGCGTCGACGCGCGCTGCGCCATGACGCGCTGGCGCATGTCGACCTCCTCGCGCGCCGACTTGGCGAGCGCGCCGAGGACCTGGCGCAGGCCGGGGCCGCGCAGCTTGGCGTTGAGGATGAGCGCCGCGACGATGATGTCGGCCGAGGCGTCGTCGATCTCGTCGGCGAGGATCTGGAGGGCTTCGGGGAGCGGCGTGCGGGCGCGCAGCCGGTCCACCAGGGCGTCCAGGTGCGGGCGGAGCACCGGTGCCGCCGCGCGGGCGGAGGCGGGGATGGCCTGTTCCAGGCCGACCGCGCCCGCGATGGTCTCGCGCAGCGACTCCGTCCAGCCGCGAGGGCCTCGACGCGCTTCATCTGCGCCCGCTCCTCCGCGGCGCCGCCGAAGAGCTTGTCCCAGAAGAAGACGAGGATGCCGGCGGCGATGCCCGCCACCGCCCAGCGGGTCAGCAGGAGGACGACGAGGCCGACACCGGCGGCCAGGGAGCCGCGCTGTCCCGCGAAGCGCAGCAGTTCGCTCGCGCGCTCGCTCGCCTTCTGCTTCTCGTGGGCGGGCTTGGCGGGCAGGCCGCGGAGGGCGATCACGAGGAGCGCGATGCCGCCGCCCGCGGCGATGCCGCAGCCCAGCGCGTACAGGACGGGCAGCGAGAAGAGGCCGCCCATGGAGCCCAGCGTGTTCATGTCGTGCTCACCCCCATTGCCCGGCGGGGCGGTAGCCGAACGCCGCCAGGTCGTCCATGCAGGCTATCGGCGCGTGGGCGACGACCCTGCCGTCGGGGGCCTCCGCGAAGACCTCGCTGGACAGGACGCGGCCGTCGACGCCGTTGACCTCGCGGATCGAGGTCACCATGCGCTGGAGCTTGCCGCCGGACTGGTAGTTGTTGCGCCGCTGGATGAAGACGACGAAGTTGACCGCTCCCGCGACGAGCATCTGGCTCGCCTCGATGGGCAGCCGCTCGGACGCCTGGAGCGCGTAGGTGGAGATACGGTTGAAGACCTCGCTGGAGCTGTTGGCGTGGATCGTGGAGAGCGAGCCGTCGTTGCCCTGCGACATCGCGTTGAGCATCGTCACGATCTCGTCGCCGAGGACCTCACCGACGATGACGCGCGAGGGGTTCATGCGCAGCGAGCGGCGCACCAGCTCCGCCATCGAGATCTCGCCCTGCCCCTCGGAGTTGGGCAGCCGCTCCTCGAACGCGACGACGTTCGGGTGGAGGTCGGCGAACTGGTCGAGGCCCAGCTCCAGGGCGCGTTCGACGGTCACCAGGCGCTCGTGCGGCGGGATCTCGTTGGCGAGGGCGCGCAGGAGCGTGGTCTTGCCGGCGTTGGTCGCGCCCGCGATCATGATGTTCTTGCGGGCCCGGACCGCGCAGGCGAGGAAGTGGCCGATCTCCGGGGTCAGCGTGCCGTTGCCGACCAGGTCCGACATGAAGACCTTGCCCATGCGGGCGCGGCGGATGGAGAGGGCGGGGCGGCGCGTGACGTCCATGACCGCCGACAGACGCGAGCCGTCGGGCAGCCGCAGGTCGAGCTGCGGGTTCGCGGAGTCGAAGGGGCGCGAGGACAGACCCGAGTACGCGCCGAGGACCTGGATCAGCTCGACGAGTTCCTCGTCGGTCTCGGCGACCGGGTCGGCCTTGGTCTCGCGGCCGTCGGCGTATCCGACGAAGACCTGGTCGCAGCCGTTGATGTCGATGTTCTCGACCTCGGGGTCGTCGAGCAGCGGCTGGAGCCGGCCGACGCCGAAGAGCGCGGCGTGCACGGCGGCCGCGTACTGCTCCTCGGTCTCCGCGTCGAGCGGGGTGCGCCCGGCGTTGATCTCCGCGCGGGCGTACTCCTCCAGGATCTGGGCGATGACGGCGCGGGCGTAGTGCCGCTCGTCCTCGCCCGACATCGGGGTGACGCCGGATATCTGGTCCAGGCGGCGCTGCTCGGCGATGCGGTCGCCGGCTTCCTGCCGGAACCGCTTCACCAGTTGATGGTCGACGGGCGTGCTCATCGGCCCGCTCCGGGCTGCGGCGCGACGTGTCCGGGCTGCTGCGCGACGGGGTTGGCCCAGGCGGCGCCGTACTGCTGGTACAGGTCCGCGGTCACCTTGCGGGCGGAGCGGATGAGCAGCGACTTGTCGAGCCGTCCGCGCTTGCGCCCGGCCAACTGGTCGCGCCCGAGGGGTCGTCGGCGAGGGTGCCGACGACGCGGGCGCCGGTCTGCGCGGCCATCAGCATGTCGTTCACCTGGTGGACGAGTTTGGCCGAGGTCGACGGGTCCGTGATCAGCAGGACACCGATGAGCGGCGTCGCCAGCGAGGCGGCGCCGCGCGAGCCGCCGTGCAGCTTGGCGGCGAGGGCCGCGGCGCGGTCGCGCACACGGGCCAGCGACTCGGGCTCGGTGCGCGAGACGAGCAGGACGAGGGCGGCCTGCGGGAACAGCTCGACGGCCGGGGTGTCGCCGCTGACGCGTCCGCAGTCCGCGATGACGTCGGCGGGCGCGTGCGGCGAGTCGGCGAGCTGGGAGAAGGCGCGGCCGAGGGTCGGCCAGAGCCCGGCGAGACCGGCCGCCTGCTCGGCGACCCCGATCCCGACGAGTACTTCGAGGCCGCCGCTCAACGGCTGTACGTGGTCCCACAGTTGGTCCGGCACGAGGCCCCGGCGCGCCGTCGCCGCGATGGACAGCATGCCGGTGTTGGGGTTGAGCGGGCCGCCGTGCGCGGCGGCGCTGCGGTAGACCAGGTCGCCGCCGGCCGGGTCGGTCTCCGCGACCAGCACGCGGCGCGGCCAGACCGCGGCGAGCGCGACGGCAGCGGTGGTGACGCCGGGCGACCCTTTGTCGGCGGCGAGAGCGATGAGCGCCATGTCTCTTCTACTCGCCTCTAGTTGCTGTTGCCGGTGACGCGTACGACGACGACCTTGCCCTCGGAGGCGGCGCTCGCCAGCGCCGCGACCTCTTCCTGCGGGACGAGGAGGGTGATGCTCTGGTTGCCGGTGCTCACCGTGGCGTCGCTCTTGCTGCTGACCTTGCTCACCTTGGCGGCGGCGACCAGCGGGCTGCCCGAGCCGGAACTGGAGCCGCTGCTTCCCGTGGAGCCCTTGCCGGTGGAGGTGCCGGAGAGCACGGGGTAGGCGGCGACGGTGTCGCCGGACTTCAGGTCCGCGGGGTACTGGCCCTCCTTGAGGGCGAGGCCGACGGAGGCCTTGCCGGCGGGCACGCTCTCCTTGGCGCCGAACATCTCACCGACGGCGACGGCGCCGGACGGGATGGTGTTCTTGGCCTTCAGCTTGGCGAGGGCCCCGCGCTGCTTCCACTTGACGTAGTTGATGGAGGCGTCCTCGGCGACCATCACGCTGGTGATGTTCCGGTTCTCGTCGGGCGACTCGCCCGCCGGGATCTCCTTCGTCACCTTCACGACCTCGATCCGGTCACCGGCGCGCAGCACCAGCACGGTGGCGCCGAGCGCGCCGACGAGGATGAGGAGGACGGCCAGTGCGGCGAGGGCCGGTTTGCGCTCGCGAGGCGGCGCGGGAAGGCGCTCACCGACCGCCGGCTGAACCGGTGCGGA
Organism: Streptomyces huasconensis; assembly: GCA_004010275.1. Lineage (GTDB taxonomy): Bacteria > Actinomycetota > Actinomycetes > Streptomycetales > Streptomycetaceae > Streptomyces > Streptomyces huasconensis. Next base: position 7,242 of record RBWT01000142.1, on the reverse strand, counting down.
GGAACGGCTGTTGCCCGCCCCCATACGCTCCTGGATCTTCACGCAACTGCTCCCCGCACGCCCAAGAAGATTCGGTCAATTTCCGTCATTTGTGACACTCGCGTCTCTCTCGCCCCACCTCGGGCGGGCTATTCAGCCCCAGGCTCAGTGTCAAGTCATCGCACCGTATCAGCAGCACATAAGCCCCTCAAGGCGCGTCAAAGATCGCGAAGCTCACACCTCTCATCGTTATCCGCGCGCAATCCGGGCGCGTTGCCCGCGATGCGGTTCCTGGCCTGTGGGGCGCGGTCGACATGTGCGTACGCGAAGGCGTGAACTTTGCCCAACTCGCGTTCCGTACGCGCTCGCACCTGCCCGGCGGCGGCTTCCACACGGTTCCCACACGTCCCGGACCGGGCGCGGCACGGCCGTGCCATGATCCGTCGACGCGGGGGACGACGCCAAGGACGACGCCGACGGGCGCCGTACCGGTTCCCGACCGCGGCCTCACGTGCCCCACCACACACGACGGGAAGGAACCGACCGTGAGCACCCCACTCCTCCCCCTCTCCCAGGCAACTCTCGCCTCCGATCCGCGACTTCTCGCGGCCGTGCGCGAGATCGGCGTCCGGCGCGGCTTCGACTACACGGACGACGCGGCGACGGCGGCGCTGCTGGAGGAGCGCCGGAAGGCGGTCCACCGGTCGGGCGCCGGCGCTCCGGGCTGGATCGGCGCCCTGCTGATCGTCGCGGGTATCCTCTGGCCGCTCTTCTCCCCCATGGTCCCCGCCCTGTCCGGCAAGCCCCCGGCCCTGCTGTTCGGTCCGGCCGTCCCCCTCCTGGCCCTCGGGTCCTGGCTCTGGGTGCTCGTGCGGCGGCGCTGGAAGCGGCAGTTGCTGCATCCGCTGCTGGAGGGGTACCGCGAGGCGATCGGTTGCGCGCGAGCACACGGGGTTCCGGTGACCCACATACCGGACTGGCTGGTGGGCCGCACGCAGAGCGGCAGCGGGGAGGGGGCGGCGCCGATCCCCTCGTACCCGGAGGCGGAAGCGGCGCCTCGGTCGGCCTCCTCCGGCGTTGCGGGTCCGGGTGGCGCGGCAGGTCCGGCCGTCGTGGCGGTCCCGGCCAAACCCCCGGCCGTCAGCCAGTACGAGGCGACCGCCGACGAAGGCGGCTGGCACGACGAAGCGGGCTGCCTCCTGCTGGTCGCGGGGGCGATCGGCGTGGCCTACGGCGTGACACAGGACGTCCCGGCCGGCTACCTGGCGGGCGCGCTGGTCCCGTTGGCGGTCGTGACGTGGCTGGCGGCGCGCCGGGGCAGGGAGAAGCAGCGGCTGCGCGAGCAGGCGGTGGCGTACGTACGGGCGCTCGCGGCGGCGCAGGCGGCGGGAGCACGGGTGCCGGAATTGTCGCCTGTGTTGCGGAAGTTGCTCGCCGAGGAGACCGAGCGAGCCACGGAATGAAGACGGCATGACGACGGAATGAACCTGTCCCGGGGAATTGCCCTCTCTCTTTCCGGCGCGAAGGTCCGACGTCCGACGGGGTTGTTGAAGCGTTGAGCAAAGCCGCCCAGGTCAGCCTGGTACGGACCTTTCGCGCGCAGAGCAGTGCGGCGGCGGTGACTGCACACCGCACCGCATTCCGCTATTCCTGCCGTACGAAAGAGAAACAACCCCCCATGAATTCCACGAGAATCCCCACGCGCAAGACCTCCATAGCCGTCGGCCTCGCCGCCACCGGCGCCGCCCTGGCGATGGTCGCCACGTCCGCCCCGGCCGCGCACGCGATCATCGGCGGCACCGAAGTCCCCAACGACGCCTACCCCTTCATGACGGCCGTCCTGGACAAGGGCCCGGGCAGCGCGCTCGACCGCCAGTTCTGCGGCGCGAGCCTGGTCACGCCGGACACGGTCGTCACGGCGGCGCACTGCCTGGTCGACGACGAGGGCAAGCCGGTGAAGCCGAAGACGCTCCAGGTGGCGGTGGGCCGCACGGTCCTGTCCTCCCGGCAGGGCCAGGTCCGTGACATCGCCAAGGGCGGCGTCGTCGTGCACCCGCGCTACCTCAAGGGCCAGGATGCCTACGACGTGGCGTTCCTCCAGCTGAAGAAGCCGGTGCGGGGCATCTCCCCGGTCGCGCTGCCCACGCAGGGCACGGACGCGCTGATCCGCCCGGGCCAGAAGGCGACGGTCGCGGGCTGGGGCAACACGGACACGGAGCTGCCCCACACGCCCGACCGCCTGCGCCAGGTGCGGGTCCCGATCCTCTCCCACGCGGAGTGCAGGACGAGCTACGAGGGCTACGACGCCAAGGTCAACTTCTGCGCCGGCGTCGAGACCAAGGACTCCTGCCAGGGCGACAGCGGCGGCCCCATCTTCCGCAAGGTCCCCGGCCGCGAGGCCCCCATCCTGATCGGCGTCGTCTCCTACGGCGACGGCTGCGGCGCGCAGGGCGCCCCCGGTGTCTACACGTCACTCAGCTCGTCGAAGCTGTGGAAGACGCTGGACGAGTCGCCCTCGGGCAAGAAGATCAAGCGGGCGATGAACCGGCGCTGACGTGATGCGGGGTGGGCCGGGCGCGCTCCTGCGCCGCCCGGCCCATCTCCTCGCCAACGGCTCCCGCACCGCCGCCATCAGCTGTCGACGTCGGTCCGCCCCAGCTCCTGCAGCTCGGCGACCGTCATCTCGCGCCGCTCCTGGCCGTCGAAGGTCACCGCGCAGACGCCACCGGTCCACTCCGCCCGCCGCACCTGCCCGTGCCGGTTCTCCCACTCGACGAAGCTGCCTTCGGCGCCGTCGAGCAGCCCCAGTTCACGCTGCAAGGTCGAGACCTGGGCGAATCCACGCTCACCGCCGGTGCTGTGGCTCCGCGTCCTCGTATTGTCGTAGCGCATCTTCACGAAAGGTACGGGCGTGCGGTCGAGCTTGTTCGGCTGCAGCATTTTGCGGAAGCGGCCCCAGGCCTCTTCCTCCGTCTCCCGTCCGGAGATCTCCGTGTGGTAGGCGGGGAAGAGGGCGAACGTCACCGCGTTCAGCTCAGGGTTCTCATTCGCGTGATAGCCGTGCACCTTGGGGGCCGCCACACCCACGGCGTCGAAGGGGCTTCCCTCGTGCCGGAAGCCGTCGAGCGCGCACATCTGAACGCCCGTGCCGACGAACTCGGAGCTGCGCTCCCGCCCGAATGCGAGCATTTCCCTGACGAGGTCCTCATTGTGCGCCCCTCGCACGTTGACTTGGAGCAAGTGCTCGCGGTCCGCGCTGAGCGCGGCGGTGAAGGTGAACATCGGATTGGGAGACCACCGCCAGGCGGCTTCCATGCCGGAGAGGGGGGCGGCTCCGGGGAGCCCGGAAAGCAGTGAGTCGAAGTCCATGGTGGTCTCCTGGGCGCGATTGACTGAGGAATTAACTGCACGAGTAGGTCGTCGGGTCCACATCCTGGCGGTATGTCGCATCCATGAGGGCACCCCCGCGTGAATTCTCGCTTCTCGTCATCGGCTCCATATTTGCCGGATCATGGTAGAAATCATTACGAGTAGCACGATCCGAACGATAACCGATTTCGTTCCAGTGATCGACCACGGGGTGTAGGTGCTCATAGGTCAGCTGGCTCGACGGGATGTGTTCACCCGCGGAGTTGCGCCATGTGAGCTCACTCCTCGGGATGCGTTCCATGATCGGCTGCCCATGGGAGTCCACGCGGCCCGTGGGTCGCATGGGAGTGCCTCCCTGGGCGATTCCCTCGTCCGTCCACTGCGCGGCCATCGCGTCATGTGTGGATTGCCGGTAACTGCCCGGATATTCGGTGTCCCGGCTGTGCGCCTGCGGCGGGGAATTGGCGTCGCGTTCCCAGCGGCCCCCGGCACCGCGTACCCGTATGAGACCCAGAGGATCGAAGAAGATCGTCGGATTCGCCACATAGGCGTAGTTGTTCGGGTCAGGTGCCAGGCCGAGCGGGTCCGGGCTCGCATATCGCGCCGTCTGCGGGTCGTAGTACCGGAAATAGTTGTAGTTCCACCCCGTTTCGGCATCCGCGTACTGCCCGGGAAAGCGCAGCGGGCATTCGACGTCCCAGTCGTCGTCGGTCCCGGGTCCGCCGGCCCGGGCTTCCGCCGGATCGTCCGCTGTTGTGTGTACCGCGCCACCCCAGGCGAGGAAGCGCCGCCGCCACGCGATCCGCCCCTCGGCTGAGACCAGTTCGGCGGGTGCGCCCACGAGGTCGGTGACGATGGCGAAGAACCGCGCGTCGGTCTCCTCGTCTCCCCCGGGTCGGTCGGCGACGACTTGAGCGAGCGGCCGGTACGTCCCCGGCTCGTAATCCCAGGTGGTCACCCGGCCGTCACTGTCGATCTGCTCGCAGAGCCGCGTGCCGTCCCAGACGAAGGAGGTCTCCGCGAGGACGCCGCCGTCCTCCGCGAGCCGCTGCTTCTTCGTGCGGCGCCCGTCGGGGTCGTACTGGTACCGCCACCGCATGCCGTCCGGCGTCACCACGCCGACCAGCCGGTCGTCGCTGTTCCAGGTGTAGGTGCTGACTCGCTTCTGTCCGTTCAGCAGGCGTCGGACGGCCCGGATCAGGCGCCCATGCCCGTCGTACCGATACCTGGTACGCCCCGCCCGGCCCAGCAGTGTCCCGCTGAACTCGCGTTCCTCTCCGCCTTCCTCCGTCGCGGGGGTCTCCGCCCGGACCAGGTTGCCCGCTCGGTCATACGCGTACCGCTCGGCCCATCCCTGGGCGTGCACCGCGGTGAGGCGGCCGGTCGAGTCGACGCCGAACCTGCGACTGCCACCCGCCAGCTCGTCGATCCCCCGCAGAGTTCCGTCGGCGGCGTAGGTGTATTCGCGCTGTTGCAGCAGACGTTGACCCGCGTCCGGCCCGTCTTCCCATCGGGACAGTGACTGCGCGGTCAGCCGGCCGTTGCCGTCCCAGCTCTGCGTGAGCGTCACGTCGGCGCCCAGCGTCCTGGCCGTCTCACGGTGCGCCGCGTCGAAGGTGAAACGCACCTCATGGCCGGCTGCCCACAACGTTTCGGGCCTGCTCATGGCGTCATAGGTCCACGTCGACTCGATGCCTGTGGGCGTCCGTCGGCTCGTACGACGCCCCAGGGCGTCGTACGCGTACGTCGTCGTGCGGCCGTTGACCGTCTCCGTGATCGTCCGCCCGGCCGCGTCATAGGTGCGCTCGACCGTCGTGTCGCGATTGGCCGCCCGCAGCAGGGAGCCGCCCAGATCGTATGTGTACGTCGAGACGTCGTCGTCCGACCGGAACTCCACCGGACGGCCGAGCACGTCCCGGGACAGCGTCACCCGTTCACCGGTGCCCTTGGTCCAGGACGACAGTTGACCGGCCGCATCATGGAAGTAGGAGAGCACGCGATCGTTGAAATCGCATTCCCCGACGAGCCTTCCGGCCTCGTCGTACTCGTAATCCCATGTCCGCCCGTCCGCCCCCACGACGGACGTCAGATTCACCTCGGTGTCATAGCGGAAGTCATACCTCCGGCCGTCCGGCGTGCTGCGGGAAGCCGGCTGGTGGAAGTGCGTGAAGGTGTACGAGGTGACCGCGCCGTTCCGCGCGGTGTGACCCACGAGGTTGCCCTCGCCGTCCCACTCCCACGCTTCCCGGCTTCCGTCCGGATAGGTCCGCCAGGCGGGCTTGCCCTCCGGTGTCCAACCGAACCTGTCCGTCCTGCGCAGCGCGTCGGACACGGCGACCACCCTGCCGAAAGCGTCCCGTCGTGCCGTGGTCACCTGCCCCAGCGGGTCAGTCATGCTCACCGGCAGACCCGCGAGGTCGGTCTCCATCCGCCGCACCTCGCCGAGGGCGTTGGTCACCGCCAGCGGCCGGCCCGCGGAGTCGTACGCATACGTCGTGACCGCGCCGGCCGGGTCGACGGCGGAGAGACGATTCCCCTTGCCGTCATAGGCGTACCGCCAGGTGGCCCCGTCCGGCTCGACGATGAGCACCGGCAGCCCCAGGTCGTCGTAGTCGGCCCGGGTCGTGGCCCCGTCGGGGCGGGTGACCTCGCGGAGGTTGCCCCGGTCGTCGAATACCTGCCGGGTCGTGCGGCCCAGCGGGTCGGTCCATGCCGTGAGCCGGTTGCGTTCGTCCCACTCCCTGTGGGTCGTGTGGCCGAGCGGGTCCGTCATCGAGGTCAGCTGAAGGCGCTCATTGTAGCGGTAAGTGGTGCGTCCGCCCTGAGAATTCGTGTACGTGTTGACACGATTCTCGTCGTCGTACGCGAGCTCGCAGCTCAGGTAACCGTCCGCGCCGACGCCGGCCGTCACACGGTGCCGGTCATCGTAGGAGTAGCGGTACCAGCCACCGTTGCGGTCCGTCCACGAGGTGATGCGCGCGTGCCTGTCGTAGGTGAGCCGGTAAGGGCGCGGGTCGGAGTTGTAAATGCTTTCCAGGTGGCCTTCGGGACCGTACCCATAGCGTCGTACGGTCGTACTCGCCGTGGCTTCACCGGTGGTGAGAAGCCTCAGGGCCGTCACGCGCGCGCCGTCCGTGTCGACGGCCACGTGGTAGCCCCCGGAGTGGCGAATCGCCACGGGCGCCCCCGCGGCGTCGTAGTCGAAATCGATGCGGTGGCCGTTGCGTTCGGAGATGGCCATGAGGGGAAGCGTGAACGCCTGCCCTTCCGTGTCCTGCCGAAGAGCCGCCGACATCGGCGCGAAGTGGCGGGTGTCGCCGGTCTCCGGATCGACGACACGTATCTCGCCTTCGGGCGAACCGTCCCACGTGAGAGGCCACTGAGGCCCGGCCAGCGGCATGACCTCCGCCCCCGCCTCGGGAACGGGGTAGGTGAGCAGCATGCCGTCCTCGGCCGCGAACACCGCACCCTGATCATCGAGTTCAAGGCGCTGGTCGAGCGTGGAAACCCAGCTCTCCCCGAACCACCGACCCCATCGATAACTCGATATGTGCGTACGGCGCACCACGAGAGGAAGAATGCCGGGGAGTTCCAGGTCCGCGTCCGTCATCAGCATCTCGCCGGTGACCATGTCGATCGGGTCACCGCCGCGGCACCGGCCCTTGTACGGCTTCGACTTGCCGAAAAGGTCCTTGGCCCCCTGCCGCAACCCCTTCGCCCCGCCGTGCCGGAGCCCCTTGGCCATCCCCTTGAGGCCCTTGCCGAGTCTGGCGGCGGTGGTGATGCCCTTGCCGCCGGGTACGCAGTCCAGGGCGGCGAAGGCGACATCCATCAGGCCAGCTTGGCCTTTTCGGTATTTGTTGAGGGTGTCGGCCAGGACGATGGCGCCGGCGA
>RBWT01000141.1 GCA_004010275.1 Streptomyces huasconensis | reverse complement strand
GCCCGGAGCCCGGAGCCCGGAGCCCGGAGCCCGGAGCCCGGAGCCCGGAGCCCGGAGTCGTAAGGCCGTCTGACCTGGTTGTGTGCGATCCTGCCCGCGGGCGGAGGTACGCGATGAAGTCCGACGAGCGCATTCTCGTCCCCGTGGGCCCCGACGCCGCGCGCTGGCGGACCTTCGGCGGCGAGCGGACAGTGGTGGTCGCGGCGCGGACGGTGACGTCGCTGGTGCGCGCGCTGGACGTGGTGCCCGAGGTCCTTCACGACGATCCCCGGGTCACGGTGGTGTTCGCGTACGACCCGACCTCCGCGTTCAACGACGGGGTGCTCGACCTGCTCCGTTCCCTGGGCTGCCGCACCCTGCCCTGGTCGCAGCTCGCGGAGATCGCCCCCGACCTGCTGATCTCCGCTTCCGAGAACGTCAAGGTGCCGCCCGGTGACTATCCGGTGCTGGTGCTGCCGCACGGGGTCGGGTTCCACAAGCAGGTGCCCGACTCCGCCGGGCCGGGCACCCGGCTCTCGGGGCTGGTCCACGACGATCTGCTGTCGGCGCGGCGGGCCTGGCTCGCGGTGTCCCATCCCGACCAGGAGACCCAGCTGGCGGCCGCCCACCCCGGCACGGCCGGGAGGACGGTGCTGGCCGGCGACCCGTGTCTCGACCGGCTGCGGGCGAGCGTGCGGTGGCGGGAGCGTTACCGTTCGGCGCTCGGCCTTGTCCCGGGGCAGCGGCTGGTCCTGGTGAGTTCGACCTGGGGCGAGGAGTCGCTCGCGGGAACGTCGCCGGGGCTGCCGGCTGATCTGCTGGGCCAGCTGCCGGCCGACGAGTACCGGGTCGCGCTGGTGCTGCACCCGAATGTCTGGTCGGGGCATGGGGCGTGGCAGGTCCGGGTCATGCAGCAGAGCGCTCTGGAGGCCGGTCTCATCGCCGTCGACCCCACGGACGGCTGGCAGCAGGCCCTGGTGGCCTCGGACCTGGTCATCGGGGACCACGGGTCCGTGACGCTGTACGGGGCGGCGCTCGGACGCCCCGTACTCCTCGGTGCGTTCGGGTCGGAGGCTGTGCCCGGGACCGCCGGGTACGCGTTGCGCACGGCCGCGGGGCGGCTGGTGGCGGACCGGCCGCTGCGGGCGCAACTGGAGGCGGCGGTGACCGGTCACCGGGCGGACCGGTACGACGCGGTCAGCGCCGCGGCCTTCGCCGAGCCCGGCCAGGCCCTGCCCAGGCTGCGGGAGTTGGTCTACGGCCTCCTCGGCATTCCGCGGCCGAAGCAGCCGGCCCGTGGCCCCCGCGCCTTCCCGGTCCCGGCCCCGGCCCCGGACGCTGTGCGGGCGCGGTCGCTGATGGTGCACACCTCCGTCGTACGGGGTGAGGAGGGCGAGCTACGGGTGGAAATCCACCGCTTCCCCGCAGCGCTGGCCGGAGAGACGGCGGAGAGCAGCACCGCGTTCTGGCACCTGGCCTGCGATGTCGACGAAGCGGACACCCGTCTCACCGAGAGCGCCACCGTCGTCTGCTCGGCGTCGGACGTCCTTCCGGCCGAGGCCGGGCGGCAGCGCCTGGGCTCCCTCCTGGAGGAGTTTCCCGGGGCCAGGATCGCGGCGGTGCCCGGGGAGGACGGCTGCACCGTCGCGGTGCGCGACGGGCGGCTCGTGCACGTCGGCACGGCCCAGAGGCCGGGCGCTGACCCCGGTACGGCCGCGGCAGCGGTCTACGTGTGCCTGCGGCTCGGCGTTCCTCTGGACGCCACCGCGATGGCCACCGCGGTGGTCATGGTCCAAGGGGCGCGCAGGCAGCGGCTGTTGCTCCGCGCGGTGCCGTCGGACGCGGATCAGTCGGCGGTGAGCCGGGCCAGGACCGCCGTCGCCCGGGGGCTGCCGCCTTCTTCGTAGACCGCGAGGGCTCGCCGCAAGCAGCTCCTGATCGCTTCGGGGTCGTCCAGCAAGTCGGCCAGATCTTCCAGGGCGCGGGCTTCGTAGTGCGAGGCGTGGCTCTCCTTCAGGTCGTCGGCGGCCCGGGAGAGGGCGGCCGCCGCCTCCTCGCGGGCACCCGTACGGGCCAGGACCCGGCCGGTGTCGGCCAGCGTCCGCGCCGCCATCCGGTCGTCGCCCAGGGACAGGAACGCCTCCCGGGCCCGGGCGAGGGCGTCCAGGGCCGTCGCGTGGTCACCGGCCGCGCTCTGCGCGCACCCCAGGAAGTAGCGGGCCAGGGCCTCGCCCCGCTTCTCCCCGGCCTCGGCGTTGAGGGCGAGCGAGGTGCGGTATGCGTCCACGGCACGGGCCGGGTCGTGCGCGTCCCAGTAGCGGCCGAGGAACTCCTGGACCGAGGCCTGGAGTACGAGGTGCCCTGACTCCACGGCGAGCTGTTCGGCCGTGTCCAGTTGCCCCTTCGCCTGCTCGTCCCGCCCCAGGTCGAGCAGCGGCCGGGACAGGAGGCTGCGCAGCCGGGCCTCGGCGGCCGGGTCACCGTCGCGCCGGGCCGCTTCGGCGCCCAGCTCAAGGGATTCGCGCCAGTCCGCGAGGTGACGGTGGTGGAGGAAGAGGACGGTGAACGCCTCGGCCGTCTGCCAGACCGCGCGGTCGAGGCCGAAGCCCGACGCCGCCCGGAGGACCGCGAGGATGTTGGCCCGCTCGGCCTCCAGCCAGCTGATCGCGTCACGACCGGGGTCGACCGCCCCGGCGAACGGGCTGGCGTCGCCGGACGAATTGGTTTCGGTGTACGGAGCGGTGTCGGCGCACGGACTGGCGTCGGCGCATGGATCGGCGTCGGTGTCGGCACCCAGGTCGGACGGGCCGGAGGTGTCGGACGCGCCAGGGGTACCGGACGCGCCGGAGGTGCCAGGAGTGCCGGACCTGCCGGACGCACCAGAGGCGCCGGACCTGCCGGACGCGCCGGACAGGTCGGACGCACCGGTCGCCCGGAGGGGCCGGAAGTGTCAGAGGTGCCAGGGGTGCCGGAGGCGCCGGACCTGCCGGACGGGCCAGAGGCGCCGGACGGACCAGCGGTGCCGAACGCGCCAGAGGCGCCCGACGCACCAGCCAGCCGCGCGATCCGCAGCCGGTCAGCACGCACCGCGAGGTCCGCCGCAGCGGTCAACGCGAGGTAGTGGGCAGCCACCCTGCGGACCGTCTCCCGTTCCGCGTCGGGCGGGTCGAGGGCGCGGGCGGTGTCGCGGGCGTGCAGCCGGACCAGGCTGTGCAGGGCGTACCTGCCGTCGTCCGTCACCGTGAGGAGACTGGCGGCCTCCAGTACGTCCAGCGCCTCCTGCGCCTGGCCCGGCGTGCGCAGCCCGGCTGCCGCCGCGGCGACGGCGGTGTCGAAGCTCAGGCCGGGCAGCAGGCCGAGGACGCGGTACATGCGGGCGGCCGCCTCGGGGAGATCCCGGTAGGCCAGTTCGAGGGCTGCGGACACGGTGCGCTCCTCGTGGGCTGACGACACGGCGATGCGGCTGAGGCGGTTCTGTTCGTCGGACAGTTCGGTGACGAGCGCGCCGATCGTCAGGCGCCGGTGGGTGAGCAGCCGCGCGCCGCAGATGCGCAGGGCGACCGGGAGGCCGCCGCAGAGTTCGGCCAGCCGGGCCGCGGACTCGGCCTCGTCGGCGATCCGCCGGGCACCGCAGAGAGCCGACAGCAGCTCCAGGGCGCTGTCGGTGTCGAGGACGTCGAGCTGGAGCAGGGACGCGCCGTCCAGGACGAGTTCGCCCAGGCGCCAGGTGCTGGTCGCCAGTACGGCACTGCCCCGCCCCTGCGGCAGGAGGGCGGTGACCTGGGCCGGGCGCGTCACGTCGTCCAGGACCACCAGCATCCGGTGCTTGGCGGACAGGTCCCGGTAGAGGGCCGTACGGTCGGCGAGGCCCGAGGGAAGGTACTGGTCCCGTACGCCGAGGGCACGCAGGCAGATGGCGAGGGCCTCGGAGACGTCCCCACCGGTACCGGCGCGCAGCCCGGCGAAGTCGACGAAAATCTGTCCGTCGGGGAAGCGCGGCTGGTTGTTGTGGGCCCATTGGCAGGCGGCGGCCGTCTTGCCGATTCCGGGGAGCCCGCTGAAGACGCCGATCGGGCAGCCGACGGCGTCACCGAGTGCGAGTAACTCGTCCAGTGCGGCGAGGAGTTGTCGGCGGTCGACGAAGCCGCGCGGCGGTCGCGGGACCTGGTCGGGGCGTCGGCCCTGCGGCGCCTCCTGTCCTGCGTGGTAATTGAAGGTGATGCCGCCATGGACCACGCCGGCCTGCGCCAGTTGTCCGTCGACAGAGCCGGGGAGGCTGTTGGTGATACCCGCCGGCTCCGGGTGTTCCGCACCGTCCTGCGCCCTCATGGACCACCGCCTTCCGGGATCTGCGCCACCCGCGGTCACCGTACTGGACCCGGGGCGGGGAAGGGGGTGTTCCGAGGTCGGTCCAGCCCGCCAACACCGTTGGCCGGTCCGCGTCGTGACGGTGCGTCCCCGTCGGTGGCCGACCTAAGGTGGGAGGCCCCGTCACCGACTGAGGGAGCCCCAGCATGGACCCGATCACCGCAGCGGCCCTCGCCGCGCTGGCGGGCGGTCTCGGCGGCGAAGCCGGCCGCCAGGCATGGCAAGGACTCACCGCGCTGGTGCGGCGCCCCTTCGGGCGAGCCGCGGCAGAGGGGACGGAAGACGGCGGGGCGCCCCAGGTCGGCTCCGGCGAACTGGAAGTCGCAGCGCTCGCGGAGAACCCCGGCGATCCGGTGCGCGCGCAGGCACTGGCCACCGCCCTCGGTGTGCGAGCCGCCCTGGACGGAGAGTTCCGCGGGCATCTGGAGGAGTGGTGGCAGCGGGCGCAGGCCGGCTCCGGGGGCGGCAACGTGCACAACAGCATCAGCGGCGGCACTCAGAACGGCCCGGTGCTCCAAGGCCGGGACTTCTCGTCCCTCACCTTCAACATGACCCGCACCACGCCCTCCTCCGACCGAGACTGACGCTGTTCGGTAGTTCCGCAGTCCGGCGGGCAATGTCTGTGCTCGCCGCATGAGAGTTTAGGGAACCACGCGAGAAGGGTTTTTTCGCGCGCCGAGTGGGGCGGAATTATGGACCGGCACAGGCCCTCATGACGTGCTACTGTCGTCTTAGTTGCAGTTGTGGTTCCCGAAACTTCAAGTGCTCCTGGTCGCCTACTGCGACCGGAGCGCTTTTGTATGACCGGTCATTTCCGGGCGGGGTAATCATCGCGGCGACACGGTGTTCGCACAGTGCGGATACCGATGTACTGCCCCAAAGGAGATAGACATGACTACTGGTACCGTGAAGTGGTTCAACGCGGAAAAGGGCTTCGGCTTCATCGAGCAGGACGGTGGCGGCGCGGACGTGTTCGCCCACTACTCGAACATCGCCGCCCAGGGCTTCCGTGAGCTGCTCGAAGGCCAGAAGGTGTCCTTCGACATCGCGCAGGGCCAGAAGGGCCCGACGGCCGAGAACATCGTTCCCGCCTGACGCTAACGCACACTTGCAGCTGGGGCCCGCATCCTTCGGGGTGCGGGCCCCAGCTGCATGCATTTTCCGCAGTGATTTCGCCTGCGGGCAGTGATCCCGTGACCCGGACGATTTCCGCGGTCACACCTGCCGACGCCCCGGGTTCCACACCCTTGCCGCGTCCCATCGTCTCAGCGCCGTCCGCGCCCGCCTGTTCCGCTTGCATTATTTCGCCGGGCGGCCGGATTCGCTTTCGCTTTTACCATCGGTCCATTCTTGTGATTCTCTGCGCTGTTCTTTGTTGCGGGAATTCCTTGATATGCGCCGCATCGAGGAAGGTTCCCGCATGAACCGCACACGTACGAACGACCGTTTCGCCCGCACCCGTAACGGCGGTTCCGAAGCCGGAAACGGCCGCAGCCGCTTCGGCTCATCGGCCCCGCGTCGCTCCGGAAGCTCCGCGAACTCCGGTGGCTACGGCCGTCGGTCCGCCGCACCGCAGGGTGAGTTCGCTCTCCCCAAGACCGTCACCCCGGCGCTGCCCGCCGTGGAGGCCTTCGGTGACCTCGACATGCCGGCGCCGCTGCTGGCCGAGCTGGGCAGGCAGGGCGTGGCCGTCCCCTTCCCGATCCAGGGCGCGACGCTGCCGAACTCCCTCGCGGGCCGTGACGTCCTCGGCCGCGGGCGCACCGGCTCCGGCAAGACGCTCGCCTTCGGCCTCGCCCTGCTCTCCCGGACGGCAGGGCAGCGCAGCCGAGCCCCGCCAGCCGCTCGGGCTCATCCTCGTACCCACCCGGGAACTGGCGCAGCAGGTGACGACGCGCTCACCCCGTACGCCCGTTCCGTGCGCCTTCGCCTGACCACGGTCGTCGGCGGGATGTCGATCGGCAGGCAGGCCAACGCGCTGCGGAGCGGGGCCGAGGTCGTCGTCGCGACCCCCGGCCGGCTCAAGGACCTCATCGACCGGGGCGACTGCCGCCTCAACCAGGTGGGCATCACCGTGCTGGACGAGGCCGACCAGATGGCGGACATGGGGTTCATGCCGCAGGTCACCGCACTCCTTGACCAGGTACGTCCCGAGGGCCAGCGGATGCTCTTCTCCGCCACGCTGGACCGCAACGTCGACCTGCTGGTGCGCCGCTACCTCACGGACCCCGTCGTCCACTCCGTCGACCCGTCGGCCGGCGCGGTCACGACGATGGAGCACCACGTCCTGCACGTCCAGGGCGCCGACAAGCACACGGCCACCACGGAGATCGCCGCCCGCGACGGCCGCGTGATCATGTTCCTGGACACCAAGCACGCCGTCGACCGGCTGACGCAGGACCTGCTCAACAGCGGCGTACGGGCCGCCGCCCTGCACGGCGGCAAGTCGCAGCCGCAGCGCACCCGCACCCTGACGCAGTTCAAGTCCGGGCACGTCACCGTGCTCGTCGCCACGAACGTCGCCGCCCGCGGCATCCACGTGGACAACCTCGACCTCGTCGTCAACGTCGATCCGCCGACCGACCACAAGGACTACCTCCACCGCGGCGGCCGTACCGCGCGCGCCGGTGAGTCCGGGAGCGTCGTCACGCTGGTCACCCCCAACCAGCGCCGCGGCATGGTCCGCCTCATGTCGGACGCCGGGATCAGCCCGCAGGTCACGCAGGTCCGTTCCGGCGAGGAGGCGCTCAGCCGGATCACCGGCGCCCAGGCGCCCTCCGGGATTCCGGTCGTCATCACCGCGCCGGTGACCGAACGCCCCAAGCGCGGCGGCACCTCACGCGGCCGGCGCCGTCCCGCCGCGCGGCACGGCGTACGTCCGTACCGCGACAGGCCGCCGTCGACTCGGCCGCCTAGAGCCCTCGCGCTCAGAACTGAACCATCCCTGCAGGCCTGCGGCCCTGTGGACCGTAGGTCTGCAGGGCTGTAGGTCTGCAGGTCTCTTGGCCTGTAGGTCTGTACGTCTGTAGGAGGCACTCTTTGACGTTGCATCAGATGACTCCGGTCACGGCTGTGGACGGCACCACCGGCGAATCCGGGCCGCGGGTCTGGACCGACATGACCGTCGAGGTCGCCCTGAGCGTCATGGCGGGCGCTCGCGTCACGCACCTGCTCGTCTGCGACGAGGACGGCGGGCCCACCGGCCGGGTCTCCCGGGCCGGGCTCATCGCGGTCCGGGACGGCGCCGGGTACACGGACCGGGTCCGCCTGCGCGACCTCAGCGGCATCAGCGACATCAGTTAGGTCCCCCCCTCGCGGTCGTCTCCCCTTGACCGCTCCCTCTCCTTCTTGCGAGGTCTCATGCGCTGTGTCATCGCCCGCTTCCCGTTCGACCTGACCAAGAGCGGCGTGCTCGAAACGATGAAGGGCGTCAAGCCCGAGCCCGTCACCGGGCAGTCCGTGATCATCGGGCGGCGCCACTACCCCGTCAAGCAGGTCGGCGCGGTCATCACCCGCCAGGACCGCCGCGACTTCAGCGCGGGCGAGGTGCTCCGTTCCATGGCCCAGCTCGGCTTCACCTGCCGCACGGCTCCCGCCCCCGCTGCCGCCACACCCGCTCCCACTCCCGCCTCCGCCTGATGACCGTGCGAGGGCTGTGTCAACGAGGCTCGGACGCATAAACCCGGGCAAGCCTCTCGACTGTCGCCGCCATGCTCTCGCGGAGTTCGGGCGGCGCCAGGGCCTCCACCTCCGCGCCGAGCCTCAGCAGTTCGCCGCAGGCGTGCTCGACGCTCTCGATCGGGATGGTCGCCTCCACCCATCCGTCGGCGCCGACGGGGGCCGCGCCGGCGTCGACGGCCCGGACCACTTCGGGCGGGGCGTTGTCGGGCAGCCGGTGGCGGCCCCGGGGGGACAGCCGGATGGTCGCCGTACCGGTGTAGCGGCGCTCCTGGAAGTCGGCGAGGTAGGAGGCCCAGTACGCGGCCAGGTCGAACTCCGCGGGCCTGTCGAACAGTTCGTCGGTCGGCGCCGCGTCGAGGACCTGGGTGACGCGGTAGGTCGCGGTGCCCTTGTCCGTGGCGGCCACCAGGTACCAGGTACCTGACTTGAGCACCAGGCCGTACGGGCGGAGCCGCCGGTCGACCTCTTGCGGGGCGCGCCAGCGGCGGTACCGCACGTCCACCGCGCGCCGGGCCAGCAACGCGTCGACCAGCAACGGCAGATGCGGTGCCGGCTCCGGGTCCCGGTACCAGCCTGGGGCGTCCAGGTGGAACACCCCGGAGAAGCGTGCGGCCTCCTCGCGCAGTCCTGCCGGCAGCGCGGCCAGCAGCTTCAGCCGTACCGCCGTCACCTCGTCCGCGAACCCCAAGTCGGCGGCGGGGCCCGGGCGTCCGGTGAAGAACAGTGCCCGCGCCTCGCCCTCGCTCATCCCGGTGAGGCGGGTGCGGTAGCCGTCGAGCAGCCGGTATCCGCCTCCGGGGCCCGGCTCGGCGCAGACGGGGACCCCGGCGGCCTGGAGACGTGCCAGGTCGCGGTAGGCGGTGCGTACGGAGACGTGCAGCTCGTCGGCGATCGCCCGCGCGGAGACGCGGCCCCGCGCCTGCAGCAACAGCAGCACCGAGAGAAGTCGACTGGCAGGCATGCGCGCATTTTCCCCGGAAACCCTGACAGCACCTGTCACAGGACTCTCCTACCGTCGATCCACAGCGGCCGCCCCGCCTGGAAAGCGTCGAACAGGAGTCTTGTCGTGCCACTCCCCAGCCCCGTCGGCCCCACTCAGGCCGCCCACCGCACCGCCCCGCCCGCCGTGATCGAGCTGCGCCAGTACACACTGCGTCCCGGCCGGCGCGACGAGCTCATCGAACTGTTCGACCGGGAGCTCGTCGAACCGCAGGAAGAGGCGGGGATGGCCGTACTCGGTCAGTTCCGGGACCTCGACGACCCGGACCGCTTCGTCTGGCTGCGCGGCTTCCGGGACATGACGGCACGCCATCACGCGCTCACGGACTTCTACGGCGGCCCCGTGTGGTCCGAGCACGGCCCCCGGGCGAACGCCACCATGCTCGACTCCGACGACGTACTCCTCCTCCGCCCCGAACCGGTCTTCCGTCCCGAACCGGCCCTCCGTTCCGAACCGGCGGGAAGCGGCTTCTCCGCCCCCTCCTCCGAGCGGCCCCCGGTCGGCACCCCGCCGCCGGACCGCTTCGTGGCCGCGACCGTCTGGTTCTTTCCGCCGGGGCACGAGGGCGTCGCGCTGATCCGGGACGGCCTCCTGCCCGTACTCCGGGAGACGGGCCCCGCGCCCTTCGCCCTCCTCGCCACCGAGCACGCGCACAACACGTTCCCCAGGCTGCCGGTCCGCGTCGGCGAGAACGTCGTCACGATCTTCACCTCGTACGCCGATGAGGACGCGCACCGGCGACACCTCGCCGAAGTCGCGGCTCATCCGCTCGCCCGCGCCGAGGTCCTGCCGGGCATCGAGCGAGCGCAGACGGCGGAGGCCCAGCGTCTTCGGCTGCGGCCTACGGGCCGCTCGCTCTCCTGACGCAGGTGCGGGCCCAGGGGTATGTCCGGGCGACAGAACTTCCTCCATGATCCGTGCAGGAAATCTGTCGCAGCGAAGGTAGACATTTCTCAGTGACGGGGTTAGTGTCTTCTCAGTCTCAACGAGTCACGGAAGGCGCGGCAGAGACGAACTGCCGCGCAGAGAAGACGGAACGGCAACGGAGTGGCGGGGCCGCAGAGCAGTGGGCCCCGCCACTGGTCGCCGGGCCGAGCTGGCCCCAGGGGCCGCACGCAGTATCCGCAGGATCAGCAGTACGCAGTAACAGAGCAGTACCCGCAGTACAGAGCAGTAACGCAGTAAGAGCAGTAACGCAGTAAGAGCAGTAACGCAGCAACAGGAATGAGGAGGAGCCGACGCCATCAGGATCGCCCGGGTGAGCAGGACCGCCCGGGTACCGCAGGCCCCGGATTGGAAGGTGGTCCCCGGTCACGCAACCGCGATCCCCGTGGCCTCACGCTCCCAGGCGGGCCCGCGGAACATGAAGGCCGGCGCGTTCAGCCGGTAGATGGTGTTGAAAGCTCGGGGCCCGGGTGCCGATACGGCACCCGGGCCCCTCGACGTGCCGCCGACAGCGCACGTACCTGCGTCCTGGACATACGACCCGGACGTGCGACCTGCTACCTGCGGCCTGCGACAGCGCGGCCGGGAACGGCCCGGCCCGCCCGGCCTGCCAACCCGCCCGGCCTCAGCAGCCGCAACAGCCGTCCCCCCGCCACGCGTCCCGCCCCTCCTTGACCGCAACCGCCGCGATGACCAGCGCCACGACCGGGTCGGCCCAAGTCAGCCCGAAGAGACTGTTGGCCAGGAGGCCCACCAGCAGCACCCCCGAGAGATACGTGCACAGCAGGGTCTGCTTGGAGTCGGCGACCGCGGAGGCGGAGCCCAGTTCGCGCCCGGCCCCGCGCTGAGCGCGGACAGGAACGGCATGACCGCCAAGGAGAGCGCGGCGAGCACGATCCCTGCCGGGGAGTGCTCGACCTCCCCGGGCCCCGCCAGCGTACGGACCGCGTCGACGGTGACGTACGCGGCGAGCGCGAAGAACGAGAGCGCGATGATCCGCAGCGCCCTCCTCTCCCGCGCCTCGCGCACGGCATGCTCCGTGGCGGAGAACTGCCAGGCCACAGCTGCGGCGGAGGACACCTCGATCACCGAGTCGAGGCCGAAGCCGACCAGCGCGGTGGAGGAGGCGACGGTACCGGCGGTGATCGCGATGACCGCCTCGACGACGTTGTACGCGATCGTGGCCGCGACCAACAGCCGTATCCGACGCGCGAGCACCTCCCGCCGAGCCGGGTCAGGACCGGCGGCTTGACCCGAAGTGCAGCCGGGGTCAAGCGACTTGGCGTCCCACGGCGTCGACGCCATCAGCAGCAGCCCTTCTCATCCGCGTCCGGGCAGGTGCGGTCCGTCTCCACGGCCACCACCGCGGCCCGCAGGTCGTCCAGGGCGCGTCCGAGCCGCTGATCGGCGAGTTCGTAGCGGGTACGCCGCCCGACCGGCACCGCCACGACGAGCCCGCAGTCACGCAGGCAGGCCAGGTGGTTGGAGAGCCGGGTGCGCGAGACGCCGAGCCGGTCCGCGAGGTCGGCCGGATGCGCGGGCGCCGTACGGAGTTCGAGGAGAATCCGGCAGCGGATGGGGTCCGCGAGGGCACGGCCGAAACGGGCGAGCACCTCGATGTCGGGGACGGCGACGGCGGTGGAGGCATCAGCGGTCAGCATGGCGCCGAGAGTACACGCATCCATGAATTCAGATAAGCGTTCATTCAGGTGAGCGTGAACTCAGCCCGCCGCGCAAACAGTCTCTCTTCCCCCCTCTCGCACCCCGAAGCCCTCCCGGGCCCTGATTCCCCCGTTCGAGAAGCGGCACCGGCAGCAGGCGAGTGAAACGCGGCTCCGGGGGCTGACCGGGTCGTTCCGAGATGTGTTTGTACGTCGTTGAGCCCGGCATGGCAGTTTTTGACGACGATCTCTTCGGCGCGACGCGCTGGCCGGTCGACCCCGACGCAAGCCTCGACTACTGCCAGTGGTGTGCGCAGTTGCGGCAGGCGGACGGCCTCGCCGAGTTGTCCGCACGCGTGGAAGCGGCGAGGAGAAACGATTCCTTTCCCGCATGGCCCCGGTGGCCCGCCTGGCCCACATGGGGCGGTCTGTGGCGCGGGCGCGGACGGGTCGTCCTGCTGTCCGCCGCGACCGCCGCGCTGCTGTCGGGCTTCCTGGCCGTCACGCTGGTCTGACACCCACCCGACGCCCCCCCGGGGCCGAGCCCCGCCCAGAGCGGGCGAATAGGCCGAGGTCAGCCGCGTCGGAACAGGTCCTGCGGGTCCACCCGCAGCAGGCCCGGACACGTCAGCGGCGGGCGCGGGATCTCCCGGCGCTGGGCGTGCCACTGCTGTACGAGCGCGTCGTAGATGGGCGTCGGCGAGACGGTCGACGACGCGTCCACGGGCATAACGGTGACCGTACGGCCCTGCCCAGCCGGAAGAACGTTTCTTCTTACGTCGTTCATGCCCTGCCCAACGACGGCCCGCGCCCCCGGCTACGCCTCGCCCCCGGACAGGGGTCGGCAAGGCGTCATCCGTTCGGTTCGGCCCGGCGGGCCGTGATCCGGCCCGGTGACAGACACGGACGCAGGAGCGGGTGCCGCTGTTCACGGGGACAGCCAGCGCAGGGACATGCAGACCAACGGCATGGTGAAAGCCCCCTTTCAGGGACACGAGCAGCGCGGGGACATGTGCGGAGGAAAGCACCCGGCGGTGCTTCCCTCCGCTCATGAACCGACCCGTGGCCGTCAGTGGCGCGGGCCCTGCTTCCGGTCGCGCCACGACTCGCCCTTCATGCCGCCGCGCTCGCCCTTGACGCCCTTGACGTCGTCGTCGTACTCGATCTGCTCCTTGCGGACGGTGTCGGAGACCTCGCGGGTCTCGGTGACCTTCTCCGTCTCCAGGTGCACGCGTTCGACGGGCACGGTCTCCTTGCTGACCACGGCCTTCTCGGCGTGCAGGGTCACCTCGGTCTCGGCCTCGCCGATGGTGCCGCGCACGCGTTCGCCCTCAGGGATCGGCTCCCGTACGACACGGACCTCCTCGTGGGAGAGGGGGACGGACGTCGTGACGTCCTCGCTCACGACCGTCTTGCGCAGCCGGGCGTGTCCGACCTCTTCCTCCTCCGTGCCGATCCGCAGCCGCTCCTCGGACCGCACGAGTTCTTCCCGCGCCTTCTCGTCCTTGCCCATCCCGGCGCGGGTGGCGAACTCCCCGCTTGCCCGCGGGCCCCCCACGCCGGTACCGGCGGCCGCTCCGGTGAGCGGGTGCTCCTGCGTGCCCGCGGTGCCGGTGCCGGTGCCGGTCGGCGCCATGCCGGGGGCGGTGCCGGGCCGGGCGAGCCCGTAGTGGGCGTAGAGCTCATGCTCCTGGCCAGGGTCGAGGTGCTGGTCGGCATCCACCCGCGGGGCTTCCTTCACGGCCTCCTTGGTGGCCGTGACGTGCAGGTCGTCTCCCCGCAGACGCGCCCCCGCCAGCGGCACGAAGCTCTCCTTCATGCCGAACAGGCCGGTCTTGACGGTCACCCACTCGGGGCGGCCGGTGCGGTCGTCGAGGTAGACCCGTTCGATGCTGCCGATCTTCTCGCCGGTCCGGTCGTAGGCTGTCAGGCCCTTGAGCGCGTCGGGGTTGGTGAAGGCCTCGCCCTGCGTCATGGGTGATCACTCCCTTGGAGCATGCGACGGGCAGAAACCAATCCGCCACGGGACGACGCACGCTTTCATGTCCATCGCGCGCCGCCGAGGCCCGCCCCGCAAGGCGAAGAATCACGCAGCGTATGGGGAACGTCCGCGACGACTTCGTCGTGCCGGGGCCGACGGCGGTCGGACCGCATGCATCCGCCACGGCCCCGACAGGGCCATTCGGGTGAACGCGTGGCCCCTACACTCACCCGCTCCGCCCAGGCGGGCGGCTGCTCAGGCCGGAGGCCGCCGGCTCTGGAGGGCGCGCGCCAGGCGGGGTCCGAGGCTCTGCTTGAGGCGGCGCAGGGACGGCAGCCGGCCGACGGTCTGGTCCAGGTGGTAGTAGAGCTGGGGCGGCACGTACGGCAGCAGCGGGGAGTGGCGCTGGCCGAGCAGCGCGAACATCTGGCGGGGTTCCAGGCCGATGTACCGGGTCAGGTTCTCGTACCACTGCGCGCTGTGCCGGGCCGCGCTCTGCACCGACAGCAGGGCCTGCTTGCGCTCACGTTCGTAGCGCGCGAGGGCGGCGGGGAGCCCGGCCGCGTCGGTGCTCCCCAACTGCCGGGCCAGGCACACGGCGTCCCGCAGGGCGAGGCTCGTGCCGGCGCCGATCGAGTAGTGCGTGGTGTGCGCGGCGTCGCCGATCAGGGCGAGGTCGCCGTGGGACCAGGACTCGTTGGTGACGGTCGGGAAGGCCTGCCACAGGGCGTGGCTCTCGATGTCGGTGCGGCCGAGGAGCGGATGGCCGTCGAGCATCGTCGCGAAGAGCTTCTCCAACAGGCGCAGGGCGTCGCCGTGGCCGAGCCGGTCGAGGCCGAGGCCGGTCCAGGTGGCCTCGGAGCACTCCACCACGCAGGTGCTGTGCTCGCCGCTGTAGCCGTAGGCGTAGCACCAGATCCAGCCGTGCCCGGTCTCCACGAAGGCGAAGGTGAACGCCGTGAAGACGCGGGTCGTGCCGAGCCAGATGAAGCGGTTGGCACCGGTCGTCACGCGCGTCCCGAAGTGGCCGGCGCTCTGCGTGCGGAGCCTGCTGTGCGCGCCGTCCCCCGCGACGACGAGGTCCGCGTCCGGCAGGTCCTCGCGGCCGCCGATCTCGACGCCGTACTCCAGGCGGACGCCCAGCTCCCGGGCGCGGTCCGCGAGGATGGTCCGCAGGCGGTGGCGGCCGATGGCATGGCCCACGTCCCCGTCGTGGGCGGTGGTCCTGTCGCCCACGTACGCGAAGCCGCCGCGCCAGCTCACGGAGTGCTCGGCGATGGCGCGCGCGGACACGGGGTCGTGGCGGCGCAGCTCCTTCAGGAGATCGGGCCAGAACGTGACGCCCCAGCCGTGGCTGGCGCCGGCCGCGTGCCGTTCGTGGACGGTGATCTCGTGGCCCGGCTCGCGCAGCTTGGCGAGGATGGCCAGGTACAGGGAGGCGGGGCCTCCGCCGACGCAATGGATCTTCACGCCGACCAACGTAGGCGCCGCCCGCCGCTTTACAGCTGAACAGCGGCGCTGTGTCGCCCCCGACCACCGCCCGTCTCCCCCACTCAGGTGAGCGGCCGCCGCCGTCACCCTCCGCGACGGAATAGCGATCATGGGTGACATCTGGGCAGGATCGTTCCGTCTCGGGATTCGACGATCACGAGGAGAACGGACGTGTCGGTTCACCTCAGGCTCCTGCTGTCGCTGGCCCTGGCGCTCGTCCCCCTGCTGGCGTTCAGCCCCGCCGCAGCCGCGCCCACGGGCCCGGCCGGCCTTCCCGACTCCGTCGTCCACCAGGTCGAGTGCGACTGGAAGTACGGCAGGTCCTGCGTCGTGGGCGGCGGCATGTCCTTCATGTGACGGGCGGCGCCGCGGGCACGTGGGAGACGCGGCCGATTCCACCGCCTGGCGTAGTCGGAGCGGCCACGGGATGCGTGCCGGGCCCGCCGCTAGTGAGGTGGCGGGCATGGACCACCACATAGCGAAGGCGCCTGACGCGCCTCCCACGCGGCGCGACGCCCTGCGGGTCGCCGCCGGACTCCTGGCCGTCGGAGCCGTTCCGCTGACCGCGCCCCGGGCCGTCGCGCACTCCCATGACGCCGACGTCTGCACCGGTGGGTACGACGTCGAGTTCGAGACGGCCCTCGCCGAGGCGGCGGCCCAGTTCCAGGCCGAGTGGGACCGGGCCGTCGCCCCCGAGCGGCCGCCCGGCCGGTACACCCTCCCGCTGCGCCGCGGCTTCCGGGTCTCCGCGCGCTACGGCGTCCGCGGCGACTGGCTGGCCGGGCACCACACCGGCATCGACCTGGCGGTGCCGACCGGGACGCCGGTGTACGCCGTGGCCTCCGGTGTCGTCATACTGGCGCGCCGGTCGGGGGCGTACGGCAAGGCGGTGACGGTGCGGATGCGGGACGGCCACTACGCCGTCTTCGCGCATCTGTCCCGCATCAAGGTCCGCCCGGGGGCCACCGTCCGCGCCGGGGCGCGCATCGGGAGCAGCGGGGCGACGGGGCGGGCCACCGGGCCCCATCTCCACCTGGAGATCCGGTCGCGCCGCCGCTACGGCTCCGACATCGACCCGGTCCGCTACCTGGCCAGACGAGGGGCCCCGCTGCTCTGACCGCCCTGCGGCGACCGGTGCGCGCACACGGTCGGGCCGTCGCGGAGGTTCAGGAGGTCCAGAAGTCCCACCAGCGCGTCAGGACGAGCATGCCGACGGCGCCCAGGTGCAGGGTGGGCAGGGCCCACGTGAACTCGTGCAGGAAGGCGCGGGCCGCGCGCGGGGCGGGCAGGAAGCCGCGTCGCACGTTGTGTGCCGTCACGTACCAGAACAGGAGGGTGGTGGCGGCCCAGGCGAGGCAGCACCACAGGCAGAGCGAGTTGATGCGGTACAGCGACTGGAACTGCAGCCACGTGCAGAACGCGACGCCGAAGAGCGCGCCCGCGTTGAACGTCAGCCAGTACCAGCGCGGGCAGCGGGCGCCCGCCAGCACGCTCACCCCGACGCCGATCACGACGGCGTAGGCGACCAGGCCGAGCAGGGGGTTGGGGAAGCCGAACGCCGAGGCCTGGGCGCTCTTCATGATGTTGCCGCACGCCACCACCGGGTTGAGGCTGCACCCCGGCGTGTAGTGCGGGTCCTTCAGGAGCTTGAGCTTGTCGAGCGTGATGACCCACGAGGCCAGGAGTCCCGCCGCGCCGGTGACCACCAGGAGCAGGCCGAACCACCGGCCCCCCTCGCGCCGGTGGGTGCCTTCCGCGGGTGCCGTGCCGTCCGCGCGGGGCGTCCCGGCCCCCTGACGCGGTACGCGGCGCGGCAGATCGGTGGTGCTCATCGGCGCGGGTCCGTTCCGGGGCCGGTCGCTGGGGAGGGGCGCTGTTCGCCGGCTGCTGAGGTCATGGGGGGAACCGTATAGACGCCCGGGGGCGGGTCCGGTGCCGTTGTCACCCATGTGGTCCAGCCCGGAACCGGCATCACACGATGGGGTCACGCGCCGCGGGCCGCAGGCGCCCCGCCGGTCGAACTGGTCTTCGCGCGGGGGGTGCCGTGTCGGCGTGCCGTGTCGGCGTACGGGTTCGGCGCGGGGCCGGGGACACGCGCAAGGGCCGGCCTGTGGAAGAGGTGACCGGCCCTTGCGTCGTTCGGGCCGCGGAGGCCGGACGATGGCGTGCGGATCGCTCGCCCTTTCCGGCCGGGGCGGTACACCGGGGAAAGGGGGCGGCCCGCGCGTTACTGGCCCGGGCGAAGGCCGCCGATGAGCTTCGTCGGGCCGCCACGGGTGTTCACGCGGTCCGCGGCGTCCGAGACGGTGTTGACGACGGAGGCGCCCTTCTGGACGTCGATCAGGTCCCCGTCTCCCGGCTGGCGGTCCAAGAGGGGCTGGGTGGCGAGGGACTCGACTTCGGTGGTCAGGCTGGTGGGTGTCAGACCGCCGGCGAACGCGGGCGCGGCGGAACCGGCGATGGCGATCGAACCGGCAAGGACGGCAGCAGCCTTCAGGGCCTTCATCATGTTCCTTTCTTCGGCAACGCGTGTCGCCTGTGGGGCACCGTTCAGGCACGGATTGCCTGGCGTCTCACTTCACCGGGCCCAACGAGCACGGGCGGGTACGGAAACCCTCGGGTCCACAAACTTCGCCCGAGCCCACTCGAATGAAGAACGCGTCCCATCCTCATATCAACTGACCACCGTACGGCGGGGGTTCGGCGCTCCCGGCCTCCGCGTCGGCCAGGTCAGGGCGCGGGGGTCTCGGGCACGGCCGGGGTCTGCGGCAGCGTTCCGGTGGGCAGGCCCTGGTTGGCGGGCGCGGCGGGCGCGGCGGGCGCCGTGGGCAGCGGCGGGAGGCCGGGCAGGGTGGGCGCGGGCAGCCGCCGACGAGCAGGGTGGCGGCGGCCACGTTGACCATGCCGGTGACGACGGCGGGGGCGTGCGCCCGCACGGCCGCGGCGTCACCCGCCGCGGCGGCCCTGAGCAGCTTGGCGTCCGCCTGGTGGAGCGCGGTCAGGGCGCTCGCCCTGGGGTCGGCCGGTGCCTTGGTGTCGCGGGCGGCGGTCCCCACGGGCCGCTCGGGCATCTGGGTCTGGGGCAGCTGGGACGTCTGGGGCGGCTGGGCGGCGGGGGCGGCCGGGGACTCGGGCACGGTGTCGTGGCGCCCGCGGTGTCGACCGCCCGCCGCATGGCCTCCCTGTGCTTCTTGATCTCCGCGGGGGAGAGCTTGTTGCCCGGGGCCTTGAGCACCGCGGTGAGCAGATCCGACGCGGGGGTGATGACCCCGGCGGCGTCGCGGAGCTGCTCGGCCTGGGCCAGCAACGTCTCCGGGGCCGGGGCGGGCGCACGGTGCGCGTTCCGGGTCTCGTCGCGGGGGGCGTCGTCGTCGGCGAAGGCGAAGGCGGTGCCGGCCGTGCCGAGGAGCAGCGTCGCGCACAGCGCGGAGGTCGCGATACGCCGGGTGGACAGAGCGCGCATGGAGGGGTCCCTTTCGGTGCCGCGTCGGATCTTGTGATCACCGTGGAAGCGGCACGCGCCGGCCGCAACCGAACGACTCCGGCAGGTGCCGGGCGGCTCCCCGGCGAAGGCACATCCGCGCAGGTCCGGGAGGGAAGGTGACGGTTCGTCGGGCGCTTGCGCGGCGGCCGCCATTCGGGGCACCGGGACGTGTGCCGCCGCCGTCCCGACACGCCGAACGTCGGGTTCAGCACACCGATGACGTCGACGGTGTTGCCGCAGACGTTCACGGGGACGTGGACCGGCACCTGGATGACGTTGCCCGAGACGACGCCGGGGGAGTTGGCGGCGGTGCCGTGCGCCCCGGCGTCGGCGGTGGCGACGCCCGCGCCCGCGGCCACGGCGGCGGCGGCGACGGCGGACAGGGCAAGGGCCTTGGTGGTACGCGACATGAAGTACTGCTCCTTGTGAGGGTGAGCCATACGGGCCGTGTGCCCGTACGTGGGATCAACTGCCGATCGGTACGGCGAGTTGTGCGCCCGGAAGAGTGATGTGCGGCGGCTCTGATTGCCGCGACGGCAACGCCGGTTGACGCGCCGTCAGGGGGCCGCGCCCGCTCACCGGGGCCGCGTGTCGCGCCCCGCGTCGCCGGTGAGCTGCGCGCCGCACGCATCCGACACACGTACGCGGGTTGACGGAGCGGCTCCGCGCAGCCGTTACAGTTGCCCCCGCTATACGGTCATTTCAGTCATATAGGTAAGAACAGCGCATTCAATGTGAATCCGCTCGCCGCACACGCCGCCGTCGACGCCCGGCGCTAGCGCGCACTGCTCCGCACCGACTCCAGGGAGTTGCGCATGCCTCTGCCGTCAGCACCCCTCTCGCCACGGGTCCTGCACATCAGCCAGCCCGTGGACGGCGGTGTGGCCCAAGTCGTCGCCGAGCTGGCCCGCGCCCAGGCGGCGGCGGGCCTGGACGTCCATGTGGCCTGCCCGGACGAAGGCCTCCTGCCACGGGCGCTGCGGGGCGCCGGGGGCGGGGTGCACCACCACTCCTGGCCCGCGTCGCGCTCCCCCGGCCCCGGCCTGCGTGCCGAGGCGCGGGCACTGGGCCGCGTCATCGACGCCGTACGTCCGACGCTCGTCCACGCCCACAGCGCCAAGGCCGGACTCGCCGCCCGGCTCGTCCTGCGCGGCCGTGTCCCGACCGTCTTCCAGCCGCACGCCTGGTCCTTCGAGGCGGTCGGCGGGGCCACCGCGCTCCTGGCCCGGCGCTGGGAGCGCCACGCGGCCCGCTGGGCGGCGCGCATCGTCTGCGTCAGCGAGGCCGAACGGGACACCGGCCGCCGGGCGGGCGTCGAGGGCGCCTTCACGGTGGTCCCCAACGGCGTGGACGTCGACCGCTTCCGGCCCGGCGCGCCGCACGAGGCCCGCGAACGGCTGCTGCCCGCGCCCTTCGTCCGCGCCCCCCTCGTGGTGTGCGTCGGCAGGCTGTGCCGGCAGAAGGGGCAGGACGTCCTGCTGCGCGCCTGGCCGTCGGTGACCGAGCGGGTGCCCGGCGCCCGCCTGGTGCTGGTGGGGGACGGGCCGGACGCCGCCCGGCTGCGCGCGGCGGCGGACCCCTCCGTGGTGTTCGCCGGGGCGGCGCCGGACGCCGCCGACTGGTACCGGGCGGCCGACGTGGTGGTGCTGCCCTCCCGGTGGGAGGGGATGGCGCTGGCCCCGCTGGAGGCCATGGCCTGCGCCCGGCCGGTCGTCGTCACCGACGTGGACGGCGCCCGGGAGAGCCTGCCGGGGGACGGCCGCGCGCACGCGCGCGTGCCGCCGGAGGACCCCGCCGCGCTGGCCCGCGCCCTGGCCGCCCTGCTGCGGGACCAGGCCCTGCGCGACGCGCTCGGCCGGCGCGGACGCCGGCACGTCCTGGACCACCACGACGCGCGGCACGCCGCTGCCGCGATCGGCGTGGTCTACCGCGAGCTTCTGGGTGCGGCGCCCACCAACGCCGCCGACGCCGCCGAGTACAGGGAGTGCACCACCCCGTGACCGCGGAACGAACCGTCGCCTCCTCCTCAGGTCAGTCCCCGGCAGGGACACCCCGACGGCCCCGCCCGGCTCCTTCGTCGTCGCCCGCGGCGGGGCGGGGGCACGCGCGCCGACGCCGCCCGCG
>RBWT01000140.1 GCA_004010275.1 Streptomyces huasconensis | reverse complement strand
GCTCGGCGGCGGTCGCCTCCTCGCGCGCCGCGGTGAGCGCCGGCCTCGGCCTCGGCGAGGTCCCGCCTCGGCCGTGTCGTGCCGCTCCCCAGCTCCGCGTCGTCCGCGTCGAGCCCGTTGACCTCGGCCTTGAGCTGCTCGTACTCCTCCTGTGCGGCGCCGCGCGCTCGGCGGCCTCGTCCCGCGCGAGGGCCAGCCGGTCGATCTCGGCCTGGGCGGAGGCGGCGCGCGAACGGGCCACGTTGACCTGCCCGCCGAGCCGCGCGAGCCCTTCGCGGCGGTCGGCGATGGCCCGGGCCACGTCCTTCAGCCGCCACTTCCTCGACCGCCAGCTGCAGCTCCAGCTCGGCCCGGTGGGTCACCGTGTCCTCCAGCGCGCGTTCGGCGGCTTCGAGGGCGGCTGCCAGCTCGGCCTCCTGCTCCCTCACCCGCGCGGCTTCGCGCTCCATGTCCTCGGGGTCACGGCCGCGCCGTTCCTCGGGCGGCGCGGCGGTGGCGCTCTTGACCCGGGCGTCGGCCAGCGAGACGGTGCCGCGCACCCGCTCGGCGAGCTGAGACAGCTCGTACCAGGTCTGCTGGGCGCGCTGGAGGCGCGGGGTGAGGCGGCGCACCTCTTCTTCGAGCTGGGCCTCGCGGTGAAGGGCGGCCTTAAGCTCGGCCTCGGCGTGCTCCTTGCGCTCCTTGAGGGCGGCCTCGTCGGCGACCTCGGCGGCGAGCGCCTCGCGCAGGCGCACGAGGTCGACGGCGAGCAGGCGCAGGCGGGCGTCGCGCAGGTCGGCCTGGATGACGGCGGCGCGGCGGGCCACGGCGGCCTGCCGGCCGAGCGGCTTGAGCTGGCGCCGCAGCTCGTCGGTCAGGTCCTGGACGCGGGCGAGGTTGGCCCGCATCGCGTCGAGCTTGCGCAGCGCCTTCTCTTTGCGCTTGCGGTGCTTGAGGACGCCCGCGGCCTCCTCGATGAAGGCGCGGCGTCCCATCGGGTCGCGTGCAGCACGCCGTCGAGCTGGCCCTGGCCGACGATGACGTGCATCTCGCGGCCGATGCCGGAGTCGGAGAGGAGTTCCTGGATGTCGAGGAGGCGGCAGGTGTCGCCGTTGATCTGGTACTCGCTGCCGCCGTTGCGGAACATGATCCGCGTGATGGTGACCTCGGCGTACTCGATGGGGAGCGCGCCGTCGGAGTTGTCGATGGTGAGGGAGACCTCGGCGCGGCCGAGCGGGGGCCGCCCGGTGGTGCCGGCGAAGATGACGTCCTCCATCTTGCCGCCGCGCAGCGACTTGGCGCCCTGCTCCCCCATGACCCAGCTGAGCGCGTCCACGACATTGGACTTGCCGGAACCGTTCGGTCCGACGACGCAGGTGATGCCCGGTTCGAACTTCAGCGTCGTGGCCGACGCGAAGGACTTGAATCCGCGCAGGGTCAGGGCCTTGAGGTGCACGCCGTCGGACTCTACCTTTCACTGGCCGTTTCACCGATGAAGGTGCAGGGCACATCAGACGGTAAAGAAAGCAGCGTACGCCGGTGAGAGTCCGGGCCAAGAAAGAAGGGACGCCGGAGCGGCGTCCCTTGCAGATCTGGAGACAGCGGCTGACAGGGCAGCCTGACCACGTGCTTAGTGCGAGGCGCCTTCACGGGAGGAAGGCCCTGGTGCGTACGTCATCAATGGTGGTCAGGTGAGCGCAGGCTCCGCCTGGGGTACGTCGATGCTCTCCATGAGCGATTCGTGAGAAGCGGCAGCCGCGAGCGCGTCGTTCTCCTGCTGAATCCGAACCAGCTCGGATTCCAGGTCCTGGACGCGCTGCTGGAGCCGTCGCATCTCGGCGAGGAGTCGCGGGTCGCTGCCGCCGACGTAACCGAGAAGCGCCTTTGCCATGATGGATGGTCCTCCACAATGAGTGACCGACCGAAGCGGTGCGGTGTAGGTCGTGAGGGAATCGCACCCGCGGTGTCTGGCACTCGTTGTTTTGCTGGTCCTGCTGGCCGTTCTCACATGCCAAACAGCTAAGGTGCGCGGGGCTTCCAGAGTCTCACCAAAAAGTTTGACGGTCAACACGATCACGCCCCGTATTGGCGGGCGACCCGGGGGCGCGCGGCCTCACAGCGGGCGGCGCGGCAACTCCTTCGGGGCCCTGGGGGGCGTGGAGATCATCCTTACCTGGGGAGCCTGCCACGGCTAGCCGTTCTTGGCAACCACCAGGTCTTTCCTGCCCCGGGCAGTTGCCCGGAGCACCCGGACGGGGGTCCTGCGATACCCGTCCCGTGACGTACGCCCCGGTCACGGTCAGCGGATGGCGAAGCCGTCGTATATGCCGCGCGGTGTGTCCCAGATCTCGGTCACGCCGTCGACCCGGCCGGGTGTGTCGCCCTCGCGAAGCCAGTCGAGGAGTGCCTGACAGCCGGCCCGGGGGCCTTCGGCGACGACTTGCACGCGGCCGTCCTCCAGATTGAGAGCAAAACCACTCAGGCCGCCGATCTCCAGCGCCTTGGCCCGCGTGAACCAGCGGAAACCCACGGCCTGCACGCGTCCGCGCACCCAGGCGGTGAGTCGTACATCTTCGTCCATGGGGGCACGCTAACCGGCCAATGGCTCTGGGAGCACTTCGCCCCCATACGTCATCGCGTACAGTCGCGAATCGCCAAGCCTCACTCATATGGGTGAGTCACGTTGATCATAAAGATTTGATCGTAAAAGAACGACACCGCGAAGAACGAAAGGGCCAGGAGATGGGACGCCACCGACGCTCCGGCGCTGGACGGCCGCCGCCACCCCTGAGAACCACCCGGCCGGGGTCCGGTCCGGCGCGGTGTCGCACCGCCGCAGGGGCCGGTCCTCCGCCCCGGTGCGCACGGGCCTGCTCGGTGTCTCCGCGGCCGTCGCGATGGGCGCCGTCGCGGTCGCCACGGGTGCGCTGCCCGGCGGTGACGGGTTCCGGCTGGACGGTGGTGGCGAGCACGGCGAGGTGCGCTCCGCGAGCGCGCCCGTCACGGTGGACGCCCAGGGCGGCGCGGGGGAGCGAGACCGACCGCGCCGAGCCGTCCCCGAGCCGGGGCACCGGCCGTTCCACGGCCCCGAAGCCCGCTCCCTCCCGGACCGAGGCGGCCCCGAAGCCCTCCCGGACCCCGTCGAAGACGCCGTCCGGGAAACCGTCCCAGAAGCCGTCGCCGCGGGTGTCCAAGCCCGACGCCCCGAAGAAGTCGACGCCGAGCCCCTCTCGTACGCCGGTACAGAAGCCCGAGGCACCCGCGGCGAGCGCGCAGACGCCGTCCGGCGAGAGCGCGGCGGAGGCCGCGGTGCTCACGCTGGTCAACGCCGAGCGGGCCGTGGTCGGCTGCCGTCCGGTGACCGCCGACAGCGGGCTCGCCGCGCTGGCGGGCCGGTTCAGCGCGGACATGGCCGAGCGGGACTTCTTCGCCCACACCGACCCGGACGGCGCGACGCCGTGGGACCGCGCCGAGAAGGCCGGGATAGCCGGCCTGGGCGGCGAGAACATCGCCCGCGGCCAGGCCGACGCACGGGCGGTCATGGCGGCCTGGATGAGCAGCCCCGGCCACCGCGCCAACATCCTCAACTGCGACTACAAGACCATGGGCGTCGGCGCGCACTTCGCGCCCGGCGGCCCGTGGTGGACGCAGGACTTCGGCTTTTGAGCCGCGGGGCCGGGCCGGGTCGGGCCGCGTGTGGAGAACCCGGGCTGCCGGACTAACCCCTGGTTAGCGCAACCTGGGAGTGAGCGCTGTGGAGGAGTACGGTGTCTCCATGGACTCCACGGACATGGCGTACGACGTGTTCTCCCGGCAGTGCCCCTCGCGCGGCACGCTGGAGCACGTCACGGGACGCTGGGGCGCGCTCACCCTCGGCGCGCTCCACGACGGCACGTTCCGCTTCAACGAACTGCGCCGCCGCGTCGACGGCGTGAGCGAGAAGATGCTCTCCCAGACCCTGCACGCGCTGGAGCGCGACGGCCTGGTGCGGCGGGACGCGCAGCCGACCAACCCGCCGCGCGTGGACTACGAACTCACCCCGCTGGGACGGGAGATCGCCGACCGGCTGCTGACCCTGATCCGCTTCGTGGAGGGCCGGCAGGACGAGGTCCTCCAGGCCCAGGAGCGCTACGACGCGACGCGCGGCGCCCGCTGACAGACCGGGCAGAAGTAGCTGGACCGGTTCATCCACGGACGGCGGCGGATCGCCGCGCCGCAGCGGCGGCAGGGCTCACCCTCGCGGCCGTAGGCGTCCAACGACCGGTCGAAGTACCCCGATTCGCCGTTCACGTTGACGTAGAGGCTGTCGAAGCTGGTGCCGCCGACGGCGAGGGCCGCGTTCATCACATCCCGTACGTGGCCGAGGAGTTCGGCCGTGCGCGGGCGCGTGAAGGCGGCGGTGGGCCGTTCGTAGTGCAGCCGCGCGCGCCACAGCGCCTCGTCCGCGTAGATGTTGCCGACGCCGCTGATCAGCGACTGGTCGAGCAGCGCCCGCTTGATCGTCGTACGGCGCCGACGCAGGGCGAGGTGGAAGGCCTCGTCGTCGAAGGCGTCGTCGAGCGGGTCGCGCGCGATGTGCGCGATGACGTCCGGAAGCCCGTCCGGGGTGGTGTCGTGCAGCGAGAGCCCGCCGAAGGTCCGCTGGTCCACGAAGCGCAGCTCGGTGCTCTGCACGTCGTCGAAGCGCACCCGGACCCGCAGATGCTTCTCGTCCGGGGCGTCGTGCGGCTGCACCAGGAGCTGGCCGCTCATCCCGAGGTGGGCGAGGACCGCCTGGCCGGAGTCGGCGAGCGGCAGCCAGAGGTACTTGCCGCGCCGCTGGGCGGGCCCGATCCGGTGCCCCTTCAGCCGGGCCCCGAAGTCCTCGCCGCCCGCGAGATGCCGCCGTACGGCACGCGGGTGCAGCACCTGCGCGTCGGCGACGACCCGCCCGCTGACCCACCGCTCGAGACCGCGCCGGACGACTTCGACTTCGGGCAGCTCGGGCACGGCGCTCCTCGGGTCAGGGGACGGGGTGGGGTCCTTGGAGGTTATCGCGCGGCGCCGGACCGCCCGGCCCCAGGTGGCGGCCTCGGCCGCAGACGACACGACCCCCGTGGGACCGAGGTCCCACGGGGGTCGCAAGGAATGAAACGTCAGGCCGGTGCGGCGTCCGAGGTCGAGGGGGTGTCGGCGATCCCCTCGGCCGTGGCTGCCGCTTCCGCCGCCTTGATCCGCTCGTCCGCGGCCGCGCGGATCGCGCGCCACGCGGACTCAGCGGCCTGCTGCTCCGCTTCCTTCTTGCTGCGGCCGGTGCCGGTGCCGTACGAGACGCCTCCGACGCGGGCGGCAGCAGTAAAGGTCTTCTCGTGGTCGGGGCCGCTCTCCGTGACGAGGTACTCGGGTACGCCGAGGCCCTCGGTCGCGGTCAGCTCCTGGAGACTGGTCTTCCAGTCCAGGCCCGCGCCCAGGTTCGAGGACTTTTCGATCAGCGGGTCGAAGAGCCGGTGCACCAGCTCGCCCGCCGCGTCCAGACCCTGGTCCAGATAGACCGCGCCGATCACCGCTTCCAGGGTGTCGGCGAGGATGGATGCCTTGTCCCGGCCTCCCGTGCCCTCTTCGCCCCGGCCGAGCCGGATGAAGGAGCCGAGTTCGAGGCCGCGGCTGACCTCCGCCAGCGCACGCGAATTGACCACCGCGGCCCGCAACTTGGCCAGCTGACCTTCGGGCAGGTCGGGGTGGGTGCGGTACAGCGTGTCCGTGACGACGAGGCCGAGCACGGAGTCACCGAGGAACTCCAGACGCTCGTTCGTCGGCAGGCCGCCGTTCTCGTACGCGTACGAACGGTGGGTCAGCGCACGCACCAGAAGGGCGGACTCGAGCTTGTACCCGAGCCGCCCTTCCAGAAGCGTGTGGGACGAGGCCGTTGTCTCCGCCAGTTTCTTGGCGTCTTCCGCCTTCTTGGGGCTAGACACGGTGCCTCTCACCAGCCGCTCAGACCTCGAGGACCTGGCGCTTGTTGTAGGTGCCGCAGCTCGGGCACGCGATGTGCTGCTGCTTGGGCTCCTGGCAACGCTCACACGAAACCAGGGTGGGGACCGCAGCCTTCCACTGCGACCGGCGGTGGCGCGTGTTGCTGCGCGACATCTTCCGCTTCGGAACAGCCACGGCTACTTCTCCTGCTTCTCGTCGACGCCCGCTTCCGCTTCGGCGCCGCTCATCTCGTCCTTCTCGCCGTCCTGGATGGTGCCAGCGAGTCCCTGCAGTGCCGCCCAACGGATGTCGACGGCGTCATGGTGGTGGTCCGGGTCGTCCGCGAGCCGCACTCCGCACTGGGAGCACAGGCCCGGACAGTCGTCCTGGCACACCGGCTGCATCGGCAGTGCGAGCACCACCGCATCACGCAGCACAGGCTCGAGGTCGAACATGCCGTCCTCGAGAAAGAGCCTGTCCTCATCGTCCTCGGCGTCGTCGGCCGGTTCCGCTGCGCGGCCCCGGTCGTCGGCGTCAGGGTACGAGAACATCTCCTGGAAGTCCGCTTCGAGCTCCAGCTCAAGCGGCTCCAGACACCTTACGCACTCCCCCTCGGCCGATGCACGGGCGGTGCCTGTGACAAGCACCCCTTCCATGACCGACTCCAGACGGATCTCCAGCTGGACGGGGGCGCCCTGCGGCACTCCGATGACCCCTTCGATCCCGAGGGCCGGCGAGCCGGGCGCCTCGATCTCGCGGGTCAGCCGCTGCATGGCACCAGGACGCCGACCCAACTCGTGTGTGTCGAACACGAGGGGGTTTCGGTGATCGAGGCGCGTGCTCAGGGCTGTTCCTGCTTTCGAATCCTGGAAGTCCAAAGGAAGGGCCGCCGCACCGATGCGGCACATGTGCCACGCGGGCGGGCAGCCGAAGTCGCGGACGTATGCGCGACCGAAGAGCCAGGATACTTGACCTTTCGCCCACGGCCCAATCCGGCCCGGTGCCCGTGCTGACGGCTGTGCTGACGCCGCTACTGGACGCCGCTACTGACGCCCTTGCTCGTACTGGCGCAGCTGCTCGGCGCTGATCATGGTCGTGTCGAAGAGGCTGGTCTCCTCCAGGGCCGGGGGCGCCTCGTACGGGGGCTGGTGGGGCTGTTCGTAGCCCTGCTGCGCGTATCCGTACTGGTGCTGCTGGTCCTGGTGCCCGCCCTGGGCCTGGTACGCGTAGGGGTCCTGCTGGCCGTACGGCTGCTGGTAGGCGTAGGGGTCCTGCTGCTGGTACCCGTACGGGTCGGGCTGCTGGGGCTCCGGGGCGGCGTACGGCTGCTGGGCCGGGATCGGCGGGGCCTGGGGAGGCTGCCGGCGGGCCGGGGCCGGGGCGGGAGCGGCGAGGTCCGCGAGGTCTCGGCGTCGGTGGTGTGCCCCTGGGTGGTGTGGCCCTCGCCGAGGCTGCCCAGCTCGTCGGCGGGGGCCCGGCCGTGCAGCGTCTGGCGGCCGCGGCCGACCGCCTCCAGGGTCTTGGCGAGGACCGCCTCGAAGGCGGCGAGCTTGGCGTCGACGTACGCGTCGGCGTCGCGGCGCAGGGTCTCCGGGTCGTGACTGCGCTCGGGGGCGTCCTCGTCGTCGTAGCCGTTCTCGTCGAGGCCCGGGCCGGTGCCGAGGAGCTTCTCGCGGCCGCGGCCGACCGAGCCGAGGGTCTTGGTGAGGACGACCTCGAAGTTGGCGAGCTTGCTGTCCACGTAGTCGTCGGCCTCGGCGCGGACCTCCTCGGCGGCCTGGCGGGCCTCGGCGAGGATGCGGTCGGCCTCGCCCTGCGAGCGGCGGGCGACCTCGGTGTCGGAGATCAGGGAGCCGCGCTCGGCGTGCGCGCTCTCGATGATCCGCTCCGCCTCCTGCCGGGCCTGCTCGACCAGCTGCTCGCGGCCGCCGATCAGCTCCTGGGCCTGGGCGAGGGAGCCGGGCAGGGCCTGGCGCACCTCTTCGAGCATCGAGAGCAGGTCGGCGCGGTTGACCACGCACGAAGCCGACATGGGCATGGACCGGGCGCTGCCGACCGCCTGGACGATCTCGTCGATCTTCTTCTGCACGTCCACCGTGTGCTCGCCACTCTCTACAGCTGGTTGGGAGACGGACGGGACGACTGTAAGGCCGACGGGCACCTGTCCGACACCGGCTGACACGGCGTCACCGGGTCGGGCGAGGGGTCACTTCTTGCCCAGGCGTTCGACCAGGGCGTCGTGGACCACCGGCGGCAGCAGGTGCGCCACGTCGCCGCCCCAGGCGGCGACCTCCTTGACCAGCGAGGAGGAGAGGAAGCTGTAGGTGGGGTTCGTCGGCACGAAGAGGGTCTCGACGCCCGAGAGGCCGTTGTTCATCTGGGCCATCTGGAGTTCGTAGTCGAAGTCGCTGACCGCGCGCAGGCCCTTCACGATGGCCGGGATGTCGCGCTGCTTGCAGAAGTCGACGAGAAGGCCGTGGAAGGACTCGACCTCGACGTTGCCGAACTCGGCGGTGACCTGGCGGATCAGCTCTATCCGCTCCTCGATCTCGAACAGGCCCTTCTTCGACTGGTTGATCATCACCGCGACGTGCACCACGTCGTACAGCTTGGAGGCGCGGGCGATGATGTCGAGGTGTCCATTGGTGATGGGGTCGAAAGACCCCGGACAGACGGCGCGGCGCAACGTGAGTCCCTCGCTCTCCGGTCCGGTCATGGCGCGATCACTGAGTCGTCGCACGTAGAGGCGGCGCGACCGTACCAAAACGTCCCTTCGCCGTAGCGACGGGACCTGAGGGGCTCGAAACCCTCCGGCCAACCGAATTCTCCGCCTCTTGTACTGCGTTCAACGGTGACGAGCGCTTCCTCCGTGAGCCAGCCCTCCGAGCGGAGTGTGAGCAGTATCTCCCGAAGATCGTCATCGGTGACGGCATAGGGCGGATCGAGGAAGACCAGGTCGTACGGGGTGGCCGGCGCCCCCTGCCGAACGATCTGGGCGGCTTTGCCCGCTCTCACCTCGGCGCCGGGCAGGCCGACCGCCCGCACGTTCTCCCTGATGGTGCGGGCCGCTCGGGCGTCGGCCTCGACGAGCAGGGCGTGCGCCGCGCCGCGGGAGAGGGCCTCCAGGCCGACGGCGCCGGAGCCCGCGTACAGGTCGAGCACGCGTGTGCCGTCCAGCGTGCCCTGGAGGGCCTGCCAGGTGGAGAAGAGGCCCTCGCGCGCACGGTCGGACGTGGGGCGGGTGCCGTTGCCCGGCGGGACGGCCAGGCGGCGTCCGCCGGCCGTGCCGGCGATCACGCGGGTCATCTGAATCCTTCTGGCTGAGAGGTGGGCTGCCTCCACGATATGGCGTGCACGGGCTTCACCCCTTGTCGAGGTACTGCTCGCGCTCGGCGTCGAGCAGGGCGTCCAGGGCGGTGCGCAGCTCCGGCAGGCGCTCCAGGCCGGGGTCGGCGGCGACGACCTGCACCGCTTCCTCGCGGGCGGCGGCGATGATCTCCTCGTCGTCGATGACCGTGAGCATGCGCAGGGAGGAGCGGACCCCGGACTGGGCCTGGCCGAGCACGTCGCCCTCGCGGCGCTGCTCCAGGTCGATGCGGGAGAGCTCGAAGCCGTCGAGCGTGGAGGCGACGGCGCCGAGGCGGGCGCGGGCGGGGCTGGCCTCGGGCATGTCGGTGACCAGGAGGCACAGGCCCGGGGCCGAGCCGCGGCCGACGCGGCCGCGGAGCTGGTGCAGCTGGGAGACGCCGAAGCGGTCCGCGTCCATGATCACCATGGCGGTGGCGTTCGGGACGTTGACCCCGACCTCGATGACCGTCGTCGCGACCAGGACCTGCGTCTGGCCGGCGGCGAAGCGGCGCATCACCGCGTCCTTTTCATCGGGCTGCATCCGGCCGTGCAGCACCTCGACGCTCAGCCCCTGGAGAGGGCCGCGCGCCAGCTGCTCGGCGACCTCCAGCACGGCGAGCGGGGGCCGCTTCTCGGCCGTGGCCGCTTCCTCCGCCTTCTCCTCGGCGGACTTCTTGCCGCCCTTCTTGGAGCCGGCCGGTTCGTCGACGTCATCACCGATGCGGGGGCAGACCACGTACGCCTGGTGCCCCTTCTCCACCTCTTCGCGCACGCGCTCCCACGCGCGGGCGAGGAAGTGCGGCTTGTCCTGGGCGGGCACGACATGGCTGGCGATCGGCGAGCGGCCGGCCGGGAGCTGGTCCAGGACGGAGGTCTCCAGGTCGCCGAAGACCGTCATCGCGACCGTGCGCGGAATGGGCGTGGCCGTCATGACCAGCAGGTGCGGGGGCTGCTTGCCCTTGCCTCGCAGGGCGTCGCGCTGCTCCACGCCGAAGCGGTGCTGTTCGTCCACCACGACCAGGCCGAGGTCGTGGAACTGCACCTTGTCCTCGATCAGGGCGTGGGTGCCGATGACGATCCCGGCCTCGCCGGTGACGAGGTCGAGCAGGGCCTGGCGGCGGGCCGCGGTGCCCATGGAGCCGGTGAGCAGCGTGACCTTGGTGGCCTGGTCGGCGCCGCCGAGCATCCCGCCCTCGGCCAGCTCGCCCATCATCTCGACGATGGAGCGGTGGTGCTGCTGGGCGAGGACTTCGGTGGGCGCGAGCATGGCGGCCTGTCCGCCCGCGTCCACGACGGCGAGCATGGCGCGCAGGGCGACCATCGTCTTGCCGGAACCGACCTCTCCCTGGAGAAGGCGGTGCATCGGGTGCTCCGTGGCGAGGTCGTCGAAGATCTCCTTGGAGACCTTCTCCTGGCCCTCGGTGAGGGTGAAGGGCAGTTTGGCGTCGAAGGCGTCGAGGAGGCCGCCCGCCTTGGGCCTGCGGGCCACGGCGGGCAGTTGCGCGTCCGCGAAGCGCCGCCTGGCGAGGGCGACTTGGAGGACGAAGGCCTCGTCCCACTTCAGGCGGTCGCGGGCGGCGGCGATGTCCGCCTTGGAGTGCGGGCGGTGGATCTTCAGGAGCGCTTCGGGCAGCGGGATGAGGGCGCGGCCGTCGCGCAGGGCGGGCGGCAGCGGGTCCAGGGCCTCCTGGGCGCTGGGCAGGACCATGTCGACCGATTTGGCGATCTTCCAGGACTCCAGCTTGGCGGTGGCGGGGTAGATCGGCAGGAGGGCGCCCGCCCAGTTGCCGACGGCCTCGCCGACGCCCTCGTCGCCGTCGGCCCGCAGCAGTTCGTACGCGGGATGGGCCAGCTGCATCTTGCGGTTGAAGACCGAGACCTTGCCCGCGAACATCGCGCGGGTGCCGGGGAGCAGGTCCTTGTGGGGCTTGTGGATGCCGCGGCCGAAGAAGACGAGCTGGAGCCGGCCGCTGCCGTCGGTGATGGTGACTTCGAGGCGCTGGCCGCGGCCGCCGTTGAACTTCAGGATGCGTGCGCTCTCCACCCGGGCGACCACCGTGGCGTGTTCGTCCAGCGGGAGGTCGGCGAGGCGGGTCAGCTCGCCGCGCTCGGCATACCGCCGCGGGTAGTGGTGCAGGAGGTCGCCGACCGTGTGCAGGTCGAGGTGGTCGGCCATCACCTTCGCGGTGGCGGGTCCGACCACTTTCTTCAGGGGTTCATCGAGCGCGGGCACGAGATCCATTGCACACCACGCCACTGACAATCCGTCGCAGGTCCCGCGGAACCGCCGGCCGGCCGGGGCCTACTCGACGCCGATGAGCATCAGCGCGGACTGGCGGCCGCCGCGGTAGACGACCGTGTCGACGGCCAGGTATGTGTCGCGCACGTGCTTCTCCAGCCGCTCGGCGACCGCGTCGGGCACGGATTCGCCGAGCACGAGCGTGACCATCTCGCCGCCCGCCGACAGCATGCGGTCCAGGACCGACGCGGCGGTGGGGGCGACCTCCGCGCCGATCACCGCGACGTCGCCGTCGATCAGGCCGAGGACGTCGCCGGCCTGGCAGATGCCCGCCATGGTCCAGGACTGCCGCTCGGCGACGGCCAGTTCGCCGTAGCGGGTCGCGCCGGCCGCCGAGGTCATGGCGACGACGTCCTCGTCGAAACGGCGGTCGGGCGCGTGCACGGCGAGGGCCGCGATGCCCTGGACCGCGGAGCGGGTGGGGATCAGGGCGACGCGTACGCCTTCGGTCCTGGCCTGTGCCGCCGCGGCGGCCGCGGTGTGGCGCAGCTCGGCGTCGTTGGGCAGGAGCACCACTTCGCGCGCGTGCGCCCGCCGGATGGCGTCGACCAGCTCGCCGCTCGCGGGCGGCTCCCCCACGCGCGTGGGCACGGTGGTGGCCCCGGCCTCGGCGTAGAGCCCGGCGAGCCCTTCGCCGGGCACGACGGCGACGATGGCCCGCTGGGTCCGTTCCTGGGGCGGCTGGGCGGTGGTGTGGGCGTCGCCTACTCCGAAGTGGGTGATCCGGATGCGGTGCGGGCGCCCCGCCTCCACGCCCGCCTCGACGGCCGAGCCGCGCGTCGTCGACGTGGACGTGGACGTTCCACAGGCCGTCGCCGCCGACCACGACGAGCGAGTCGCCGAGCCGGTCGAGCCGGGTGCGCAGCCGTGCGACCGCACTGTCGTCGGCCTCCAAGAGGTAGATCACCTCGAACGCGGGTCCGCCCGCGTCGGCCGACGGCTCATCGCATTCGGCGGCTTCGTCGCACTCGGTCGCGCCACGCGCGCGTGGCGCTGACGGCGCCCCTGCGTGACACCGTCTCGCCGGACAGGGCCCGCACGAGAGCCCCGAGCACCGCGACGAGACCGCGCCCGCCCGCGTCCACGACGCCCGCGCGCCCCAGGACGGCCAGCTGCCCCGGCGTCTTGTCCAGCGCCGCGCAGGCGCCGTCGTAGGCCGCTCTGGCCACCGTCCCGCAGTCGGTGCTCCCGGCCGCGCCCGCCGCCTCGGCCGCCGCGGTCGCCACCGTCAGGACGGTGCCTTCGACCGGGTGTGCGACGGCCTCGTACGCGGACTCGGCGGCCCGGCGCAGGGCCAGCTCCAGGATGTGTCCGTCGGCGCCGTCGGGGTGATCCGCCTCACGCGTCTCCCCCGCTTCGCCGCCGTCGGGGCCGCCGAGGATCTGGGCCATGCCCCTGAGCAGCTGCGACAGGATGGTGCCCGAGTTCCCGCGGGCGCCGATGAGGGCGCCGTGGGCCATCGCGCGCACGGTCTCCGCCAGCGAGGGCAGGGCCGGGTCGTGGCCCGTGAAGGCCGCGTCGACCGCCTGGGAGGCCGACTCCACCGTCAGATAGAGGTTCGTGCCGGTGTCCCCGTCCGCGACCGGATAGACGTTGATGGAGTCGATCTCCTCGCGGGCCCTGCCGAGGGCGTCCAGAGCCAGTCGGCACCAGGCGCGCACCGCGACCGCGTCGAGGTTGTGCGGCACCTGTTTCGCCTCCTTGACCATCCGGAATGGACGCAGCGTAGACCGAGGGTGAACACGGGGCCCGGGGCGGGGGCCGGGCGAGCCGTGGTAGTTTCGTTGTACCGAAGCAGTCGTTGTATGCTGCTCCGGTTGCCCGATACCCATCGGGACATTCCTCCTGGCAACGCCACTTCGATCATTGCACTGATCTCGGCATGCCGGGATTAACCGTAAGTGCATCTGAAGTCTTTGGAGTGACCCGTGGCTGCCAACTGCGACGTCTGCGGCAAGGGGCCGGGCTTCGGCAACAACATCTCGCACTCGCACCGCCGTACGCCCCGTCGCTGGAACCCGAACATCCAGCGTGTGCGTGCCGTGGTGAGCGGGACGCCGAAGCGCCTCAACGCCTGCACCTCGTGCATCAAGGCCGGCAAGGTCTCGCGCTGACGTCAGCGCGGCACCCTGCTGGTTGCTGAAACTGCCGGTCCCCTTCGGGGGGCCGGCTTTTTCGTATGCCCCGCGCGCCGACGTGTGAGGGCCACATGACGCAGCCCTCGTACGCCTACCGCTCCCTGAACCGCCAGCCGTGATCCACCGGCCCGATCCCGCACCCGAGCGCGAACCCCGCGGCGATCGCCCCGGTCACGTACTCCTTGGCCGCCGCCACGGCCGTCGGGACGTCCTGCCCCTTGGCCAGCTGCGCCGCGATGGCACTGGCGAGGGTGCAGCCGGTGCCGTGCGTGTGGCGGTTGTCGTGGCGCGGGGCGCGCAGCACGTGTTCCTGGGAGCCGTCGGTGAGCAGGTCCACGGCGTCGCCCTGGAGGTGGCCGCCCTTGATGAGCACCCACTTCGGGCCATACGCGAGGACGGCGGCGGCCGCGCGCCGCATCTCGTCCTCCGAGGTGACCTCGACGCCGGTGAGCTGGGCGATCTCGTCGAGGTTGGGCGTGGCGACCGTGGCCACCGGCAGCAGTTTCGTGCGGACCGAGTCCAGCGCGGACGCGGCGAGCAGCGAGTCGCCGTGCTTGGAGACGCCGACCGGGTCGACGACGGCGGGCGCGTCCGTGCCCATGATCAACTCCGCGACGGTCTCGACGAGTTCGGCCGAGGCGAGCATGCCGGTCTTCACGGCCTGTACGCCGATGTCGTCGACGACACTGCGGTACTGGGCCCGCACGGCGTCCGCCGGAAGCTCCCAGAAGCCCTGGACGCCCAGGGAGTTCTGGGCGGTGACGGCCGTGACGACGCTCATGCCGTGCGTGCCGAGGGCGAGCATCGTCTTCAGGTCGGCCTGGATGCCCGCGCCGCCCCCGGAGTCGGAGCCGGCGACGGTGAGCACCCGGGGCGGGGCGCTCACTCGGCGTCTCCGTTGTCCCCGAAGTGGTCCCAGCCCTTGCCGGTCCAGGCCGCGCCGTCCACGGTCACCTGGGGCAGCGCCGAGGGGTTGAGGACCTCGCCGATGACCTTCCAGCGGGCGGGCAGCTTCACGTCCTGCGGGAACGTCGCCACGATCGCGTGGTCCTCGCCGCCGTTGAGCACCCACTGGAGCGGGTCGACGCCGACGGCCTGGCCGATGTCGTTCATCTGCGTGGGCACGTCGACGTCCCCGGAGCGGATGTCGATGCGTACCTTGCTGGACTCGGCGATGTGACCGAGGTCCGCGATGAGGCCGTCGCTCACGTCCGTCATGGAGGTCGCGCCGAGCCCGGCGGCCGCGGGGCCCGCGTGGTAGGGCGGCTCGGGCCTGCGGTGGGCCTCCACGAAGGCGCGCGGCGAGCGGAAGCCGCGGGAGAGCACCGCGTGCCCGGCGGCGGACCAGCCGAGCCAGCCGGTGACGGCGACGACGTCGCCGGGCTGGGCGCCCGCGCGCGTGACCGGCTCGTGGTTGCGCAGGTCGCCGAGGGCGGAGATGGCGACGGTGATGGTGTCGCCGCGGACGCGGTCGCCGCCCACCACGGCGGCGCCGGCCACCTGGCACTCGTCCCTGAGGCCGTCCATCAGCTCGGTGGGCCAGCTGGCGGGCAGTTCGGCGGGGACCACCAGGCCGAGCAGGAGCGCGGTCGGCACGGCGCCCATGGCCGCGATGTCGGCGAGGTTCTGCGCGGCGGCCTTGCGCCCCACGTCGTAGGCGGTGGACCAGTCGCGGCGGAAGTGCCGCCCCTCCAGGAGGATGTCGGTGCTCGCCACGACCCTGCGGTCCGGGGCGGACACGACCGCGGCGTCGTCGCCGGGGCCGAGCCGTACGGCCGGAGTGGAGGTGAGCCGCGAGGTGAGCTCTCTGATGAGCCCGAACTCCCCCAACTCGCCCACGGTTCCCTTCACCGAGTCTCACCATGCCCTTTCACGCTGCTCGGCCTGCGGTCGCGAGCCGTCTTCGTCGTCGGTACGGTCGACGGGAGCGTCGACTTCTGCTGTCCGTGCGCCACGATGTGTGCGCCACAGGCTCCGCGGGTCTCCCCGCGGTGCGCGGCGACGCGGTACCGTGGCGTCCCTTCTCCCCACATGATCCTCGTGCCCGCCCTGGAGGTTCCGTGGTACAGGCGTACATCCTGATCCAAACAGAGGTCGGCAAGGCCTCGACCGTCGCCGAGCTGATCGGCAAGATCCCCGGCGTGCTCCAGGCCGAGGACGTGACGGGTCCCTACGACGTCATCGTGCGCGCGCAGGCGGACACGGTGGACGAGCTCGGCC
Source organism: Streptomyces huasconensis (assembly GCA_004010275.1). Taxonomy (GTDB): domain Bacteria; phylum Actinomycetota; class Actinomycetes; order Streptomycetales; family Streptomycetaceae; genus Streptomyces; species Streptomyces huasconensis. The sequence goes on along the minus strand of RBWT01000140.1, from coordinate 5,018 downwards.
GCATGGTGGTCGCCAGGGTCCAGCAAGTGGACGGCATCACCCGAACCCTGACCTGCCCGGTCGTGCATTTGTAGCCCCCGTCTACCCTGGCCCGGTGAACATCCCTCGTCTCCGGCGCCACTGTCTCGCAGGAACGTCCGCTCTCCTCCTGTCGATCACGACAGCGGCCTGCTCAGCTACGGACGACCGGGCGTCGGTGGTGGTTCCTTCTCCGGAGGCGAAGGCCGCGGGGCTCTGCCGGGACCTGCACGCACAGCTCCCGCGGAAGGTCGACGGGCTGGAGCGCAGCGACCCCGGGCCGAAGTCCGAGTTGACCGCCGGGTGGGGAGACCCGGCGATCATACTGCGCTGCGGGGTGGAGCGGCCCCCCGAGATGATCGATCCCGAGTACGCCGGGACGAACGGGGTGCGGGTGAACGGCGTCGCCTGGCTGCTCCAGAAGCACGACGACGGGTCGTACACCTTCACGACGGGGGCGCGCCTGGCCTACGTCGAGGTGACGCTGCCCGAGGAGCGGGCGGGGGACGGTCTCGGCCCGCTCACGGACGTCGCCGCCCCCATCAAGAAGGCGATTCCCGAGGGCATCGCCTGACGCCCTCGGTGCCCGGCCGCTAGCGCAGGTCGGTGGAACGGTTCAGCGCCGCCTGGATGAGGCGGTCCACCAGCTCCGCGTAGCCGACGCCGCTCTTCTCCCACATCTGCGGGTACATCGAGATGGGCGTGAAGCCGGGCATCGTGTTGATCTCGTTGATCACGAACTGCCCGTCCTCGGTGAGGAAGAAGTCCGCGCGCACCAGGCCCTCGCAGGACGCCGCCTCGAACGCCTCGACCGCGAGCCGCTGGATCTCCGCGGTCTGCTCGGGCGTCAGCGGCGCGGGCACGATGCCGGGCGTCGAGTCGATGTACTTCGCCTCGAAGTCGTAGTAGTCGTGTGTCTGCACCGGCGGGATCTCGGCGGGGACGCTGGCCCGCGGGCCGTCCTCGAACTCCAGGACGCCGCACTCGATCTCACGGCCGCGCAGCAGCGCTTCGACGAGGATCTTGGGGTCGTGGCGCTGTGCCTCGGCGATCGCCTCGTCGAGGCCCTCGAAGGAGTCGACCTTCGTGATGCGATCCGAGGACGCCGCGCGCGCGGGCTTGATGAACAGCGGCCAGCCCGTGCTCCCCCGCGAACTCCGCGATGCGCTGGCGGGCGCCCGCCTCGTCCTGGCGCCACTCGCGCGGACGGATCACCAGGTAGGGGCCGACGTTCAGCCCGAAGGAGGCGAACACCCGCTTCATGTAGTCCTTGTCCTGGCCGACGGCCGAGGACAGGACTCCGGAGCCGACGTAGGGCACTCCGGACAGTTCGAGCAGCCCCTGGATGGTGCCGTCCTCTCCGTAGGGGCCGTGCAGCATCGGGAAGACGACGTCGACGTCACCGAGCACCTTGGGCACGGAGCCGGGCTCGCTGTAGACGACCTCGCGGTTTCCCGGGTCGAGCGGCAGGAGCACACCACCGTCCACGGACTCCGCGATGTCGGCGACGCTCGGCATCCTGCGGTCGGTGATGGCCATCCGCTCCGGCTCGTCCGCCGTCAGCGCCCAACGGCCGTCGGTGGTGATGCCGATGGGCAGGACGTCGTACTTGGTGCGGTCGATGGCGCTCAGGATGGCGCCGGCCGTCACGACGGAGATGCCGTGCTCGGAGCTGCGGCCGCCGAACACGACGGCGACGCGCGGCTTGCGGAGCTGCTGCCCGGAGCTCGACTCGGGGCTCGCTTCAGGGCTCAGGGGGAGGTTCTCGCTGCTCATATCGCGTTGAGCGTACCTGCTGACCGAAAAACAGTCAGCGACGCTCGGGCTTGGCGCTGCGCGACATGAGTTCCTTGAGGGCCACCACGGGGGGCGTGCCGTCGTGGACGATGCCGACGACGGTCTCCGTGATGGGCATGTCGACGCCGTGCCTGCGGGCCAGATCGAGCACGGACTCACAGGACTTGACGCCCTCGGCGGTCTGCTTGGTGACCGCGATGGTCTCCTGAAGCGTCATGCCCTTGCCGAGGTTGGTGCCGAAGGTGTGGTTGCGCGAGAGCGGCGAGGAGCAGGTCGCCACCAGGTCGCCGAGGCCCGCGAGCCCGGAGAACGTCAGCGGGTCGGCGCCCATGGCGAGCCCGAGGCGGGTGGTCTCCGCGAGGCCGCGCGTGATGAGCGAGCCCTTGGCGTTGTCGCCGAGGCCCATGCCGTCCGCGATGCCGACGGCGAGACCGATGACGTTCTTGACGGCGCCGCCCAGTTCGCAGCCGATGACGTCGGTGTTGGTGTACGGGCGGAAGTACGGCGTGTGGCAGGCCTTCTGGAGGCGCTGGGCGACCGCTTCGTCCTCGCAGGCGACCACGGCGGCGGCGGGCTGCCGGGCGGCGATCTCCCGGGCGAGGTTGGGCCCGGTGACGACGGCGATGCGGTCGGAGGGGACCTTCGTGACGTCCTCGATGACCTCGCTCATGCGCATGGCGGAGCCCAGTTCGACGCCCTTCATGAGGGAGACGAGGACGGTGCCGGGGGCGAGCAGCGGCGCCCACGCGGCGAGGTTGCCGCGCAGCGTCTGGGAGGGCACGGCGAGGACGGTGAAGTCGGCGTCCGCGGCGGCCTCGGCCGGGTCGGTGGTCGCCCGGAGGTTCTCGGGGAGTTCGACGCCGGGGAGGTAGTCCGGGTTGGTCCGCGTGGAGTTGACCGCCTCGGCGAGTTCGGCGCGCCGGCCCCACAGGGTGACGTCGCACCCGGCGTCGGCGAGAACCATGCCGAAGGCCGTACCCCAGGAGCCCGTTCCGAAGACGGCGGCCTTCACAGGCCGTGCCGGGTCCACGGGGTTCACGGGGTTCGTCACTTGCTGTCCTCCGGGGTGCTGTGGGTGGTGCCGCGCCGCGTCTGGCGGCCCGCTGCCTTGCGTCGTTGCTCCAGTCGTGCCCTGCGCGGGTCGTACGGCCGGTCGGGGGCCTTCTCGCCCCGGATCTCCTCCAGCAGTTCGGTGATCGCGGCCATGATGGCCTCGGTCGCCTCGCGGAGCACCTCGGGCGTCGGCTCCTTGTCGTAGAAGCGCGACAGGTCGACGGGGGCCCCGGCCTTCACCTGAAGGGTCTTGCGCGGGAAGAGGCGGGGCTTCTTGCTGTACGGCGGCAGGGCGAGGTTGGCACCCCACTGGGCGACGGGGATGACCGGGCACTTGGTCTCCAGGGCGACCCGCGCTGCGCCGGACTTGGCGATCATCGGCCACATGTCGGGGTCCCGGGTGAGGGTGCCCTCGGGGTAGAACGCGACGCACTCGCCGCGCTCGATGGCGGCGACCGCGGCCCGGAAGGCGTCGAGCGCGTTGGTGGTCTCGCGGTAGACCGGGATCTGGCCCGTGCCCTTCATGACCCTGCCGACGAAGCCGTCCTTGAAAAGGCCGTCCTTTGCCAGGAACCGCGGCAGCCGACCGGTGTTGTACTGGAAGTGTGCGTACGACAACGGGTCGATATGCGAGTTGTGATTCACCGCCGTGATGAATCCGCCGTCGGCCGGAATGTGTTCCATTCCACGCCAGTCCCGCTTGAACAGAACCACCAGCGGCGGTTTTGCGATGGCCGCCGCCAGGCGGTACCAGAAGCCGATTCTGCGGCGGGACACGCGGGCACCTTCCTCCATGAGCCTGGTCGGCCGCACAAGTGTCGCCCCAGGCTGCCGGTCTGTCGAGAACACCGTACGCCCGCCCGGGTATCAAGGCCCCCCAGCAGGTCACAATGGGCGCGACGAAAAGGACGGAGCGCCCGTGCAGTGGACCCTGGTCATACCGCTGAAGCCGCTGGAGCGTGCCAAGAGCAGGCTCGCCCCGACCGCCGGTGACGGCCTGCGGCCGGGCCTCGCCCTGGCGTTCGCGCAGGACACCGTGGCCGCCGCGATCGCGTGCCCCGCGGTGCGGGATGTGGCAGTTGTCACGGACCGACGCACTGGCGCGCCGCGAGCTGGCGGCGCTGGGCGCGCTCATCGTGCCGGACGAACCGGGGGCCGGCCTGAACGCCGCACTGCGCCACGGCACGGCGACCGTCCGCGCGGAACGGCCCGGAGCGTGCGTCGCCGCCCTGAACGCGGATCTGCCGGCGCTGCGCCCGCTGGAATTGGCCCGGGTTCTCGATGGCGCCGCCGCATTTCCCCGGGCTTTTCTGGCGGACACCGCCGGAATGGGGACGACATTGCTCGCCGCGGCGGGCGGCTCGGAATTGAGCCCCGCGTTCGGCACGGATTCCCGCGCCCGGCACGCGGCGTCCGGCGCGGTGGAACTCGCAATCGGCGGCGTCGATTCCGTACGCCAGGACGTGGACACGGGAGAGGATCTGCGGGCCGCCCTCGCGCTGGGCGTCGGCGCGTACACCGCGAAGGCCGCCGCCCGGCTGCTCATAACCGACTGAACCAACCACTGAACCAACCACTGAACCATCGGCTGAACCGACTGAACCGACTGAGTCGATTGCGCCGACTGCGCCGACTGCGCCGACCGAGTGCGCGGCCGCCATTCAGTACGCTGCTGCCATGCAGGCGACCGCGTACACGTACGACCCCGAGACCCGCAGCGGCAGTGTGCTGCTCGACGACGGCACTCCGGTGCCCTTCGAGGGCCCCGCGTTCGACGCGGGCGGACTGCGGCTGCTGCGTCCGGGTCAGCGGGTGCGGATCGAGGTGGACGGCGAGGGCGAGGCGCGCCGCATCACCTTGGTGACGCTCCAGACGTTCTGAGGCACCGGGGCCCGGGGGCGGCTGCCCCACGATGGCGGGCACACGACGCGGGCCGGGCTCCCCTGGGGGAGCGGCGGCGCGTGAGTGCCTTGTGCCCTTACTTCTTGCGGGCGGTGGCCTTCTTGGCGGTCGTCTTGCGCGTCGTGGCCTTCTTGGCGGGCGCGGTCTTCTTCGCGGTGGCCTTCTTGGCGGCGGGCGCGGTCTTCTTCGCCGTGGTCTTCTTCGCGGCGGCGGCCGTGGCCTTCTTGGCGGTGGTGGCCTTCTTGGCC
>RBWT01000013.1 GCA_004010275.1 Streptomyces huasconensis | reverse complement strand
GTCGAGTCGGGCGGGGCCGCCGTGCGGGAAGCGCAGTGAGCTGCGCCAGGGCGGCGGGGCCTCGACCTGGCGTTCGACGGTGAACCGTTGCTGGGTCTGCCCGGTCTGCTGAGCCTGCTTGATGTGCTGGGTCTGCTCGCTCTCGTGGCGCCGGCGCAGCGACTCCTGGGTCTCGTGCAGCACGCGCCGGCTGCGGCGCAGTGCGCTGACGTCCCGCAGGACCGCCCACATGGAGGCGGTGGAGCCGTCGGCGGCGAGTACGGGCTCGCCCATCATGTGCACGTGGCCCACATCCCCGCCGGGACGCACGATGCGGAACTCGCCGTCGATGGGCTTCCCGTCGACCAGGCAGTCCGTGACCATCGCGGTCAGCAGGGGCTGGTCGTCGGTGTGGACGAGGGAGGGGAGTTCGTCGAGGGAGAGCGGGGGAGCGGCGGGGTCGCGGCCGAGGATCTGGTAGAGCTCGCAGGACCAGGTGGCCTCGTCGGTGAGGAGGTTCCACTCGGCGCTGCCCACCCGGCTCAGGAGTGCGCCCCGGCGCGGGTCGGTGGCTGTGGGCGCGACCGGCGCCACGGGCTCGCCGCCCATGCCCGGGGGGCCCTCCCGCAACTGGGCCAAGTGCTCGTCGAGGTCGTCGAGCTGGTGCACGGCCAGCTCGCACAGGGCTCGCTGCCAGCGCCCCGCCGGGTCTCCCCGGTCGGTCACGGCTTCGCGCCGTACGGCGTCCACCTCACCGCGGAGTCGGCGCCGTCAGCGAGATCAGCGCGTCGACGTGCCGCGCCTCGGGCGGCCGGCCGGCGGCGTGGTCCGCGAAGACATGGGAGGGCATGGGTTGCTCCGGTGAGGGTGCGGTGCGACCAGTTTGACGGGTGGTGGACCGCTACCGACTTTCGCACAGCAGAAGGGGGCCCGTAAGGGATTTGGCGACACCTGATGCGGTGGTGCTCATGGCATATGCCTTTGTCCTGCGGGAATGCGGAGCCGACGGTGCGAGTCCAGGGGTGAACGGTGCACGATGCGTAGGCGAAGAGGGCGGAACATGGTGCTCCTGTGGGGGAGTTGAGGCGGTGAGGTGTCCGGTCCGGCTACGCCGGCTGGACGCCGGCCCGGGCCCGGCCGCCTCGCGCAAGCAGCAGATATCTGATCACCGCGAGTACCCGCCGATTGTGGTCCTGCGACACGGGCAGCCCGAGTTTCTCGAAGACCGCCGCCACGTGTTTCTCCACCGTGCCCGCCGACACGAAGAGGGCCTGCGATGCCCGCGTTGGAGCGGCCTTCCGCCATCAACGAGAGCACCTCGCGCTCCCGGCCGGTGAGCGGCGCGAGGCCGGCCGCGCGGTGGCCCGCGCCGGCCAGCTGGGTGACGACCTCGGGGTCGAGCGCGGTGCCGCCCGCCGCGACCCGCTCCAGGGCGTCCGTGAACTCCGCGACGTTCGCCACCCGGTCCTTGAGCAGATAGCCGACGCCCGCAGAGCCCGCCGCGAGCAGGCGGGTGGCGTGCTTCGTCTCGACGTACTGCGAGAACAGCAGCACCCCCGTGCCGGGGTACGCGGCGCGGATGTCGATCGCCGCCCGCAGTCCCTCGTCCGTGTGGGTCGGCGGCATCCGGATGTCGACCACCGTGACGTCGGGGCGGTGTGTCGGCCGCCGCCTCGCGCAGCGCGTCGGCGTCCCCCACGGAGGCACGGATCTCGTGCCCGCGCTCGGCGAGCATCTGGGCCAGCAACTCCCGCAGTACGGCGGCGTCCTCGGCGATCACGACACGCATGGCCCGCATGCTCTCACGCGTGCGGCGGCAGCTCGACGGTCACCGTCGTCGGACCGCCCTGAGGACTGCGTACGTCCATGCGGCCGTCGACCGTACGGACGCGTTGCGCGAGCCCGCTCAGGCCCGTGCCCGCGCCGAGCACGGCGCCGCCCCGGCCGTCGTCGGTGACCTGGAGCCGCAGCAGCCCGTCCCGCCGCTGGGTCACGCCGAGCACGGCCCGGCTCGCCCCGCTGTGCTTGATGACGTTGGTCAGCAGCTCGGCGGCGCAGAAGTACGCGATGGTCTCGATCGCCGGCGTGGGCCGTACGGGCACGTCCGCGGCGAGCTCGACCGGCACCGTGCTGCGCGCGGCGAGCGTGGCGAGCGCGTCGGCCAGGCCGTCGTCGAGGGCGCCGGGTGGATGCCGCGGGCCAGGTCGCGCAGTTCGGTGAGCGCCTCGGTGGCGTTGCGGTGCGCGCCCTCGACGAGCCTGCGGACGTCCGCCACGTCCAGCGGGCGCCCGTCGTCGAGGCGTTCCCTCACCATGTCGAGGCCCATCGCCACCGCGACCAGCCGGACCTGCGCGCCGTCGTGGAGGTCGCGGGCGACCCTGCGCAGCAGCGCGACCGAGTCGTCGACGGCGAGGGCACGCGTCTCCTCCAGATCCCGTACGCGGTCCGCGAGCCGGCCAGGCCCCAGCAGCGCCCGGATCAGCCAGCGGTCGCCCGCGACGACGAGCCGGGTCACCCACGGGGCGCACAGCAGTGTCACCGCGCCGATCAGCGCCGCGAGCCAGGTTCCGGCGAACGTGTCCGCTTCGAGGCCGCCGAAGGGCACCGGGGTCAGCACGGGCATGCCCTCCGAGGAGCCGGCCTCGGGCCGCTGCCCGAACACCGCCCACCGCAGCGGCGCGGTGAGGTTGACCAGCCCCGTGATCCACCACAGCACGGCGTACGCACCGAGCGCGCCGACCGGCAGCTTCGCGAGGACGTAACCCGCCGCCCGCCAGCCGGTGCCGTCCCGCAGCCGCGCGTCGAGCCGCCCCACGAGACCCTCGCCCGGAGGCAGCGGCGGGGGACGTCCGTCCGCTCGCCGAGCAGTCGTGCCGTGAGCCCGCGGTGGACACCGGCTAGCGCGCGGGCGAGCCGCAGCCCGCGAGGAGCAGCAGCACGCCCACCACCGCGAGGACCAGGGAGAGCGTCAGCCCGGCGCCGAGGGCGAGCAGCACGGTGAGGGCCACCCCGCCCGCGAGGGCCGGCACCAGAGCGGCCAGGCAGTACGCCGCCTCGGCCCACGCCCTGCGGGTGAAGGGAGCGCGGACGACCTCCTGTGCGTGCATGAGCCCCAGTTTCCCGTCACGTGTCCCGGCGGACCGCCGACCGCCCGACCATGAGGCGCCGGGCGGGCATGCCCGCGAGGGCGGTGTTTGTCGGGTCGACGGCGACGGTGGGCCCGTGTCGCTTGCTGAGCCGCTCCGGCTCGCTGATCGCCACTCCTGCCACAGACCTGACGTGCTCCCTGCTCACACGCTAGCGGCCGGCGCGCGCGCGCGGGAAACGGGGGCTGGCCTCCGTCTGGGGCTGGGGGGTTTTTCCCCCCAGGGGCGGCGGTCAGTGCGCGATGCCGTCGATCAGTTCCCGGGCGCCCTGGCGCAGCAGCGCGACAGCCACGGATGTGCCGAGGGTCGCCGGGTCGAGCGGGCCCGCCCACTCGTGCGCGTTCAGCACCGTCTTGCCGTCGGGTGTGAACACGCAGGCGCGCAGCGACAGGTCACCGCCGCGCTCCGAGCGCGCGTACCCGGCGATCGGTGAGTTGCAGTGGCCCTGGAGGACGTGCAGGAACATGCGCTCGGCGGTCGCCTCCCGCCAGGCGTCCTTGTCGCCGAGGCCCGTCACCGCGTCGATCGTCGTGGTGTCGTCCTCGCGGCACTGGAGGGCCAGGATGCCGGCGCCGATCGGCGGGCACATCGTCTCCACCGACAGGACCTCGCTGGCCAGGTCGGGGCGGCCGATGCGCTCCAGCCCGGACTGGGCGAGCAGCAGGGCGTCGGCGTCACCGGCGGCGAGCTTCTCCAGGCGGCGGCCCGCGTTGCCGCGCATCGGCACGCACTCCAACTCGGGGTGCGAGGCGGCCAGTTGGGCGCGGCGGCGTACTGAGGAGGTGCCGATGCGGGTCCCCGCGGGCAGCTCGTCGAGGGTGAGTCCGCCCGGGTGGATGAGCGCGTCCCTGATGTCGTCCCGCTTCAGGAACGCGGCGAACGTCGTCCCGGCGGGCAGCGGCCGGTCCGCCGGTACGTCCTTGACGCAGTGCACCGCGAGGTCCGCCTCTCCCGCGAGCAGCGCGGCGTCCACCTCCTTGGTGAAGGCGCCCTTGCCGCCGAGGCGGGCCAGGTCGCCCATCCAGCGGTCGCCGGAGGTCGTGACCGGCACGACCTCGGTACGGATGCCGGGGTGCAGCGCAGCGAGTTCGGCGCGGACGCGCTCCACCTGGGCCAGAGCCACGGGGGAGGAGCGGGAGACGATGCGGATCAGCTCAGGAACGGGCATGCGGACCACGATATGGGCTCGGCGGCGACGCCTTCGACGGACGTCGACCTGATCAAAGTACCGTCTGCATGGGTGAGTTGACCGGCCGCCCCTCTGCCCGGCCGCCCCTCCGGCCGGCTGGTCGGCGGCTGCCTGTGCCCGCGTCGCCACGCGCTCGCGGCCGTGCCCGAGGGCGCGCCCAGGCACGCCCCGGCGCCCCGCTCCGCATGCGTGACCCCGGCCCGCCTCCTAGCGTGAAGGGGACGAAGCCGCGGCCGACCGCCGCCCGCCCCCAGGGAGGCCCCATGCCCACCCCCGCCGCGCCGGAGCGCCGGGCGATCGGTCTCACGCCGATGGCGGCCACCCATGTGGCCGATGTCCTCGCCCTCGGCCACCAGGTCTACGACACATCCGCGAAGCCCTACACTCCCTGGTCGCTCTCGGCGATCGCGAGACACCTGGACAGCGAGGCGTCCGCCTGCTGGGTGGCGCTCGACGGGGAGCGGCTCGCCGGATTCGTGCTCGGCTCCATGGGATTCGACCAGCGCGCCGACTGGGGCAACATGGAGTGGATCGCGAGCGCCCCCGAGTACCAGGGACAGGGCGTCGCGAGCCGTCTGGTGAAGGCCTGCTGCGCGACGCTTACGGAAGCGGGCGCGAGTGCTGTGGTGGCGGAAGTCGAGTCTCGCAACACGGCCTCGGCCGCGTTGATGCGGAGCAATGGCTTCGGGGCGGGCGTGGTGGTGACCTTTTTCGTACGTGAGACGGCCCGGTAGTCGCAGCGCTGCTGCGGAGGGGGCAGGTGGCGGGGGCGGAGGGCCGCCCCCGCCGACGCCTTGCGCGCAGTGCGCCGGGCGACGACGAGGGCGGTGGCAGGGCGTCGCGAGCCGTCTGGTGAAAGCCTGCTGCGTGACGCTCACGGAAGCGGGCGCGAGTGCTGTGGTGGCGAGGTCGAGTCCCGTAACACTGCCTCGGCCGCGTTGATGCGGAGTAACGGCTTCGGGGCGGGCGTGGTGGTGACCTCTTTCGTACGTGAGACGCCCCGGTAGCTGCAAGCGTCGCGGCAGGAGGGGAAGGTGGCGGGGGCGGAGGGTCCGGCACCGCCCCCGCCGACCGCCTCGCGTACAGTGCGCCGGGCGACGACGAGGGCGGTGGCGGGGCGGTCAGGCCGCGTGGTCCGCCGCGGCGAGCAGCACGCCGAACCCGTTCCCGTGCGCGCGCCACCCGCGACCGCACGGTGCCGATCGGGCAGTCGACGGCAGCCGCCGCGTCCGCGTAGGGGAGCCCCGCGAGCTGGGTGAGTACGAACGCCTCACGGCGCGGCGCGTCGAGCGTCGCCAGGAGGTCGAGCAGGGCCACGCCCTCCTCGAAGCCGGGCAGGCCGCGCGGCTGCGCGCGTTCCGCGGCCGCCTGCCAGTCGGCGGTGTCGGCGATCCGCGGCCGGGCCGCCGCCGAGCGGAAGCGGTCGGCGACGACGCCGGCGCGATGGCGAGCAGCAGCTGCGGGCGCAGGAACGGGCGGCGTATCCGCGCAGCCCGGTCAGGGCGCGCAGATACGTTTCCTGGGTCAGGTCGTCGGCGCCGTGCAGATCACCGCTGAGGTGGGCCACGAAGCGCCAGACGTCACGCCGGGTGGCCCGCACGAACCGTTCGAACGCCGCGGCGTCGCCGTCCCGGGCCGCCAGCGCCCACTCGGTGATCAGGTCGTCGCGGTCCGGCTCGGAGGCACGGCCGGGTCCAGGACGCAAAAGGGCAGGAGTCATCGCTGAAGGTCCTCCGGTGAAGAGAGTTCGAGAAGTGGCGCGAACGCCGAAGAGCCGCCCGGCACCTGGAGGTGCGGGCGGGTGTCAGGAACTGACCGGAAGAACGGGTGGACCTCTGCGCGAGACTGCGTACTGAAGCAGGACCCCGCGCAGCCGCTGCACGGGCACCAGCGCGCCGACGTACGGCGGTGGCTGGGGGGAGGGCGGCGACGAGGAGCCGCAGGACGAGCCGCAGCGGGACGAACAAGGCCGCGGCGAGCGCGCGTCCGGTGCGGAACGCGGCGGCCTCGCCGCGCCACAGCCACAGGGCGCAGATCAGCGCGGCGGCCAGGTGCGCGAGGAACATGCCGAAGCCGCTGTGCCCGAAGACGGACATCACCCAACGGGACAGGGCCTCGTCGGCCAGGGCCTCGTCCGACAGGGCGGTGAGAGCGGCGTCGGAGGACGACATCCGCCCCGACATCGGCATCGGCATCGCGTGGTGCATGTGGTTCATGCCGTCGCCCCCACCGGACGGCATCCGGTGCGGGCCCGGTGCCTCGCGCCCGCTCGGGCCCGCACCCAGCCGCTGCGCCAGCCCGAACAGTTCGTGCAGGGCCAGCAGCGCCGCGACCGTCGCGCCGGTGACCGCCGAAGCGCCGCGCTCGCGCCCGGTCAGCCACCACGCGGCGGCCGTCGTGGCGGCGAAGGCGTAACCCACCGCCCACCACGGCAGCGCGGCGCCGGACATGAGGACGTGACCGAAGGCCGTGGTCACCACGCACAGAGCCGCGAACACGGCGGCTCGTGCGAGGCGGAACGCGGGCCCGGAGGTCATGAGGAGCATCGTGCCAGGCGCGGCGGCACCGCCGGGCGGCGAGTCCCGCACTTGGTCATGTGCCCTCCTCCGCACCGGATGCGCAAGCCCTGAAGGGTGTGACGAATACACACCGTCAACCTCTTGACGCGCTACGTGTCCGCGGAAAACGATCTCTTCCAGCGGTCGGCATTGCCGAACCGTGTTCGTACGTCGAATCGTGCTTCGTACGCCGCACCGCGCTTCGTGTGCCGACCCCTGTGTCATGCACCACCGAACGAGTCATGCACCACCGAACGATGGGAACCGCCATGCATCTGCGTCACGCCGTCCGGTCCTTGATGACCGCCGCGGCCACCCTCGCCCTCGGCGTCGCGTGCTTCGCCGCGCCGGCGTCCGCTGCCACCCCGTCCGCTCCGTCCGCCCCACGGGCCTCGCTCCTGGACATACCGCCCCGCGGCGCGAACGACTGGTCCTGCAAGCCGGACCCGGCTCACCCGCAGCCGGTCGTGCTGGTCAACGGCACGTTCAAGCTGATGGCGGAGAACTGGGCCGTCCTCTCGCCGAAGCTCAAGCGAGCGGGCTACTGCGTCTTCGCGTTCAACTACGGGCACATGGCGACCGACCCGGTCGCCAGCTCGGCCGCCGAGCTGAAGGACTTCGTCGAGGCCGTGCGCGGCGCGACGGGCGCCGAGAAGGTCGACCTCGTCGGCCACAGCCAGGGCGGCATGATGCCGCGCTACTACGTGAAGTTCCTAGGCGGCGCGGACAAGGTCGACGACCTGATCGGCATCGTGCCGTCCAACCACGGCACGACCAACCCGCTGGCCAAGCCCCTCGGCGACACGGTCTGCCCGGCCTGCACCGACCAGATCACGGGCTCCGACCTCCTGACGAGACTCAACGCGGGGACGCAGACCCCGCCCGGCCCGGACTACACCGTCGTCACCACGCGCTACGACGAGGTCGTGGTCCCGTACACGAACGCCCTGTTGAGCGGCCCCAAGGAGTACGTCACCAACGTCGTCCTGCAGGACCGCTGCCCGCTCGACCCGTTCATGCACGACCAGGCGACCAAGGACCCGGTCGTCGCCCAGTGGGTCCTCGACGCGCTCGGCGCCAAGGGCCCGGCCGACGCGGACTTCCAGCCCAGGTGTGCGGGCTAGCGGAGACCTCCGCGCCGGCCGGCCGGGACCTCGCGCCGTCCGGCAGGGCCTCCATGCCGACCGGCCTCAGCCCGGACCTCCGTACCGGCTCCTGATCGCGCCCCGCACCCACCGGTTCCTGATCAGGCCCCACCCCGGGGCCTGAGAGGCACCGGTGCGGGGCCTCCCACAGACCGCCGCTACAGGCCGCCGCCCTTCAGGACCCGCTCGCCCGCGTCCTGACCGTCCAGGGACTCGACCGTCTCCCGGGGCCCGGGCACCCGCGCGGCCCCCGGCGACGCGGCGTTCTTCCCGCGCCGTGCGAGGACGCCGCCCACGAAGCCCGCCAGGGGCTGCGTATAACGGGCGGTCAGCGGCCCGACGATCACCAGGATCAGGACGTACGCCGTGGCCAGCGGGCCGAGCGACGGCTCGATGCCGGCGGCGACCGCGAGGCCCGCGATGACGATGGAGAACTCGCCTCGCGCCACCAGCGCACCACCGGCCCGCCAGCGGCCCTTGACGGAGATGCCCGCGCGGCGGGCGCCCAGTAACCGGTCGCGATCTTCGTCAGGGCGGTGACGACGGCCAGCGCGAGGGCCGGAAGCAGCACGGGCGGGATGCTCGCCGGATCGGTGTGCAGCCCGAAGAAGACGAAGAAGACGGCCGCGAACAGGTCCCGCAGCGGCGCGAGCAGCGCGTGCGCGCCCTCGGCGACCTCACCCGAGAGCGCGATGCCGACGAGGAACGCGCCGACGGCGGCGGACACCTGGAGCTGCTGCGCGATCCCCGCGACGAGGATGGTGAGGCCGAGCACCACCAGGAGCAGTTTCTCGGGGTCGTCGCTGGAGACGAAGCGGGAGATCACCCGCCCGAAGCGGACCGCGAGGAAGAGCACGAGCCCGGCCGCGCCGAGCGCGATGGCGAGGGTGAGGCTGCCCGCGGCCCACCCGACACCCGCCAGCAGGGCGGTGATGATGGGCAGATAGACGGCCATCGCCAGGTCTTCGAGGACGAGGATGCTCAGGATGACCGGGGTCTCGCGGTTGCCGAGCCGCCCGAGGTCGCCGAGGACCTTGGCGATGACGCCGGACGACGAGATCCACGTGACACCCGCGAGTACGACGGCGGCGACCGGACCCCAGCCCATGAGCAGCGCGGCGATCGCGCCCGGCAGGGCGTTCAGCGTGCAGTCGACCAGACCGGCCGGATACTGCGTCTTGAGGTTGCTGACGAGGTCGCTGGCCGTGTATTCGAGGCCCAGCATCAACAGCAGCAGAATGACGCCGATCTCGGCGCCGATGGCGACGAACTCCTCGCTCGCGCCGAGCGGCAGCAGCCCGCCCTCGCCGAACGCGAGGCCCGCCAGGAGGTAGAGCGGTATCGGCGAGAACTGGAATCGTCCCGCGAACCGGCCGAGCAGTCCGAGGGCGAGAATGATCGCGCCGAACTCGATGAGAAAGACAGCGGAGTGCATGCGATCACTCCCGACCGAGTATCGCCGCGGCCGTCTCCACGCCTTCGCGCGTGCCGATCACGATGAGGGTGTCACCACCCGCCAGCCGGAAGTCCGGGGCGGGCGAGGGGATGGCGTCGGCCGTCCGCAGCACCGCCACGATCGAAACACCCGTCTCGGTCCGCATCCGGGTCTCCCCGAGCAGCCGGCCGTTCCAGTGCGAGGTGGCCGACAGGAGCACCCGCTCCGCCACCAGCCCCAGATCGGTGGTGTGCAGCAGGTTGGGGCTGTGGTGCGACGGCATCAACGCGTCGATCAGCGCTTCCGCCTCACCCGAACTCAGCCGCAGGGAGAGGGCGCACTCGTCCGGATCGTCGGAACGGTAGGCGCTCAGCGTCCGCGCCCCGTCCCGGTGCGCGACCACCGACAGGCGCCGTTGTTCTCGGGTCGTCAGGTCGTACCGGATGCCGATGCCTGGAAGCGGCGTACGGCTGAGACGTGATGCGGGCACAGCTTTCCCCTTGTGCGGTAGGTGATCATCCCGGGATGTCACCCTATCGGGGCCAAGGATTGGCAAAATCCCACAGAAGGGGCGGGACCGTTCGGGTGACTCACGTGGATCTGTCCCCAGCCTCATTCCCCCGCCGCGCAGGTCACCCGTGGGCGGGCGGGAAGCGGGACAGCACCGTTTCGACCGTGTCCGCCTGCGCGGGCGGCTTGTCCTCGCGGTAGCGCACGACACGGGCGAAGCGGAGCGTGACGCCGGCCGGGTAGCGGGTGGACCGTTGCAGGCCGTCGTAGGCGATCTCGACGACGAGTTCGGGACGCACCTCCACCACGTGGCCGTTGTCGCTGACCGCCAGAGCCTGAAGCCGCTCCGTCTGCCAGGCCAGCATCGCGTCCGTCATGCCCTTGAACGTCTTCCCCAGCATCGCGTACGTCCCATCCGGCCGTCGCGCGCCCAGGTGGAGGTTGGAGAGCTTGCCGGTGCGGCGGCCATGACCCCACTCGGCGGCGAGCACCACCAGGTCCAAGGTGTGCACCGGTTTGACCTTCAGCCAGGAGGCGCCCCGACGACCCGCGTTGTACGGGGCGTCGAGCGACTTCAGCACGACGCCCTCGTGGCCGCGTGCGAGCGTCGCCTCGAAGAACTCCTGGGCCTCGCCGCGCGCCTTCTCGTCCTCGGGGTCGTCCACCACCGTGCGCCGTACCCGCATCGGCTCGGGCACGAGGGCGGCCAGCTCCGCGTGCCGCTCGGTGAACGGCAGGTCGAGCAGATCCCGTCCCGCCACGGACAGGGCGTCGAAGAAGACGGGCGACAGGGGCAGCCCGGCCGCCGCCGCTCGACCTCGAGGCGCGACCCGACACGCCCCGCGATGTCCTGGAACGGCCGGGGGCGCCCGGTGCCGTCGAGGGCGATGACCTCCCCGTCCAGGATGAAGTGCTCCCCGTCCAGCCCGCGTGCGGCGGCCGTCAGCTCGGGCAGCCGGTCGGTGATGTCGTCCAGGGTGCGGGTGTAGACGCGTACGTCGTTCCCATCGCGGTGCACCTGCACCCGGATGCCGTCCAGCTTCTCCTCGACCGCGCACGCGCCCAGCTTGTCGATGCCCTCGGCGACCGACGAGGCGCCGTGCGCGAGCATCGGCAGCAGGGGCCGGCCCACGGTCAGCCGGAACTCGTCCAGCGCCTGCGGGCCACGCTCCAGCAGCGCTTCGGCGACCGGGCTGATGGCACCGGCGAGCATCACCGAGCGCCGCACCGGCGTCTCGGGATCTCCGTGGCCACCGCGAGGCCCTCGACGGCGACCGCGTCCAGTGCCCCCTGCCGGACCTCACCGGTGAGCAGCCCGAACAGGAACCGCTGCTCGTCCTCGGTGGCATCAACTCGCCGATCAGGCGTCTGCGTTCGGCCTGGGAGCCGGTGCCGGACACCGCGCCGATCGCCGAGAGCGCCGCGTCCACGCCCCGTACCGTCAGCGACGGTTCCGCGGCGGGCGGTCCCGCTTCCCTAAGGGTGCTCCAGCCGATGCCGAGCCGCCCCTGGGGCAGCCGCCCCGCCAGATAGGGGATGACGATCGGTACGTCCTCCGGCTCCGCCGCCCGGAACAATTCGGCGAGCAGGGCGATCTTCCGTGACCGCGCGGAGGTGGCGGCCACTTCCTTGGACACGTGTGCGAGCCGAGCCAGCAGCATGGGCCCATCCTGCAACGGCGCGGGGCGGGGCGCACGGTCGGAGGGGCGGGACCGAGGCCCCGGCCCGGCGGTCACGAGCGGCGCCCGCACCGAAGGGTGAGCCACCGGAGCCGGTCGTCGTCCACGCGGCCCAACACCCCCACGTCGCCCACGCGGCCTGCGGATCGTGTGACTGCTGTTCCTCGAAGACACGTGTGCACTCCGCTGTGACGGGCACACGGAGGGGCACATGGATGGGCACATCGACGGACACCGCGACGGACACCTCGACAGGCGCGACAGACGCGACAGACGCGACAGACGCGAAGCGCGGCCGACCCCCGGGGGCCGGGGCGCCAGCAGAGCGAGTGGTGCAGGTCACACAGATCTGTTGGCGCGATGCCGTAATGACACCCCACGTCACGGGGTCGTAAGGGCACAGGGGTCCCCATGAGCGGAATCCCGAGTACTGGAAGAACGCAGAAGTGGAGCTCGATCATGGCCGTCACCCTCCAGCAGCCCACCCGCGCCCGCCTCATCACCCCGGAAGGCCAGGAGCGCAACCTCCCCGTGGTGCTGCGCTACTCGGCCGAGGACCCGCTGGCGGTCCAGATCACGTTCCCCTCCTCCGCCTCGCTCGACGGGGCGGAGGTCACCTGGATCTTCGCCCGCCAACTCCTGGAGGACGGCCTCAGCGCCCCCGCGGGCAGCGGCGACGTGCACATCTGGCCGTGCGGGCGGGCGCGGACGGTGCTGGAGTTCCACTCGTACCAGGGCATGGCCCTCGTGCAGTTCGACAAGATCGCCCTGCGCCGCTTCCTGACGCGGTCCTACGCCGCGGTGCCCGCTGGCGGCGAGGAGACCGGCCTCGACCTCGATCAAGGGCTCTCACGGTTGCTCGGCGGTGTCTGACGACCCGGACGCCTGGGTTAGGCTGACCTAAGTTACGTGATCAAGAGGGTCACGCGCGATGCCGAGGGCATCGCCCAGGGGGAGGGGAGCCGCGGTGGGTCACGGCTGGGAGGGCGTCGTCCTCAAGCTGCTGCGGGGCAAGGACTTCGAGTTCACCGTGACGGGGACCGAGGACGTCACCGAGCACTATCGGCGCGTCCACGTCACGGACGGCGGCATGCTGGCCCGGACCGGCGTGCACCCGACGATGTGGGTCAGGCTGTGGTTCGAGACCGCGGGCCGACCGCACCAGCGCGCGTACACCCTGGTCGACCCCGACCCGGTGGCGGGCACGTTCACCCTCGAGTTCGCGCTGCACGACGGCCCCGCGAGCGACTGGGCGCGCGGGGCGGCGCCCGGCGACAGGATCGCGGCGACCGTCCAGGGCACCGGTTTCGAGGCCCCCGACCCCGCGCCCGCACGGCTGTTCGTCATCGGCGACACGGCGGCGCTCCCGGCCGTCTCGTCCCTGCTGTCGGCGCTGCCGGGGACTCCCGCCACGATCTGGTTCGAGACCCGGCACGGCTCCGACGCCGACCTCGCCGCCTCGCGCGTCGACCCCGGCCTGCACGATCTGCGCCCCGTCGAACGCCGTCTCTCGGGAGGCCACCTCGTCCAGGAGGTGAAGTCCGCCCTGCCCGGCCTGCTCGGAGATCCCGAGGACGCCTACGTGTGGATCACCTGCGACACGACGACGACCCGGCCCTGGCCGCGTACGTACGCAAGGACCTGTCCCGTCCCCAAGCGCCGCGTGCACGCGCTCGGCTACTGGCGGCCGTGACCGCCGGCAGTTTTCAGGCGTTGCCGCCCCCGCTGTACAGCGCCGGGCGCTCGGCACGTCGACGGCTGAGGCACCCTCCGTCCCCCGTGTTCGGCTTCTGGCGGCGGTGGCCGCCCGGACGCGGGTCGGCAGTCCTCAGCCGCCGCTGTCCCCGCCGTACAGCGCCGGACGCTCGGCCACGTCGACGGCGGCGCGCCCTCCGTCCCGCAGCGACGGCCACGCCCGCCTCGGCGACGGCCGTCGCCGCGTAACCGTCCCACGCGCTCGGTCCCACGGCCCGGCCCTCGCGGGCGGCGGTCACCCATGCCCGTATCTCACGGTCGTACTCGTCGGCGAACCGCACCACGTAGTCCTGGGGTACGTCCGTGCGCGCCCGGCCCGCCGCGTGGACGGTCATCGCGCCCGCCTCGCCGATCCGCGCGCTGCCGCGCTCGCAGACCGCCTCGCACCGCACCTCGTACCCGAAGCCGCAGTTGACGAAGACCTCCACGTCGATGACGGCGCCGCCCGCCGTCTCGAACAGCACCAGCTGCGGGTCGAGCAGACCAGCGGGCGCCTTCCCCGAGGGCGTCGGCCGGACCACCGTCACCGCGGTGATCTCCTGGCCGAGCAGCCAGCGGGCCGCGTCGATCTCGTGGGACACCGAGCTGCTGATCAGCATCGAGGAGGTGAAGTGCGGCGGGGACGACACGTTCCGGTGGACGCAGTGCAGCAGGAGGGGCCGGCCGAGGTCGCCGGAGTCGAGCAGGGCCTTCAGGGCCGCGTACTCGGCGTCGTACCGGCGCATGAACCCCACCTGGATCAGCCTGCGCCCCAGGCGGGCCTCGGCCTCGACGACCCGTAGGGCTGCCGCCGAGTCGGGTGTGAGGGGCTTCTCGCAGAAGACGGGAAGGCCCCGCGCGCACGCCGCGAGCAGCGCCTCCTCGTGCGCCGCCTCCGGTGAGGCCACCAGCACCGCGTCCACCCCGGGAGCGTCCATCGCGGCGATCGCCTCGCGTACACGGTCACCCGCTCCCGCCCCGCCACCGCCGCCTCGGCCCGTGCCGTGTCGGGGTCCGCGACCGCCACCACGCGGGCCCCGCCCACCGTCTCGCCCAGCCGCCGCACATGGTCCGCCCCCATGTGACCGGCGCCCAGCACGGCCACTCCCAGCGGTTCACTCACCCGATGGCCTCCTCGCCCGTTCTCGCTCGACGTACTCTCCCCTGAAGTGCGCGCGCCGCGCCACGGTGGCGGCCGCCCGCCGCCGGACCGCCATGACGACGCCCGCGAGGACGGCGGCCAGCCCCGCGATCACCAGCAGCACCACGGGCCAGTCGGAGCGCTGCGGCTCCGCCCGCACGGCCTTGTCCTCGGTGGTGGCGGCGTGCACGGGACCCTGCGCGGTCCGGTTCGCCTTGGCCTGCGGCAGCAGCGAGCCCACGGGCCGCACCTTCCCGGCCGCCGCGAAGCCCCAGTCCAGCAGGGACCGCGCCTCCTCATACACCGCCCGCGCGCCGCTCACCTGCGGGTTCAGCACCGTCACGACCAGCGTGCGCCGCCGCGCTGGGCCGCGCTGATCAAGGTGGAGCCCGCGTGGCTGGTGTAGCCGTTCTTGACGCCGAGCAGCCCCGGGTAGGGCGCCACTCCGTCGGCGCCGGTCAGCAGGCGGTTGGTGTTCCGGATGGGGTACGACCAGCCGCCGGCGGGGAACTCGGCGACCGGGGTCGAGCAGTAGCGGGTGAAGGCCGGGTCGGCGAGCCCCGCCTTGCCGAAAACCGCCAGGTCGTACGCCGAGGAGACCTGCCCGGCGGCGTCGTAGCCGTCGGGCGACACCACGTGCGTGTCCCGGGCGCCCAGCTCACGGGCCTTCGCGCGCATCTGCTCCACGGTCCTGTGCATCCCGCCGTTGAGCCGCGCGAGGACGTGCACGGCGTCGTTGCCGGAGCTGAGGAAGACCCCTCGCCACAGGTCGGCGACGCGATAGGCGCGGCCCGGCGCCACGCCCACCAGGCTGCACGTCGCGACGCGGTCCAGCTCGTCCTGCGTGACGACATGCCGCTGGTGCGGGTCGAGGCGGGGGAGCGCCGCGAGGGCGAAGAGGGACTTGAGCGTGGAGGCGGGCGGCAGCGGGCGGTGCGCGTCCTTGGCGGCGAGCACCTCACCCGTGTTGGCGTCCGCCACCAGCCAGGCGAGGGCGGTGACGTCACGGGGCAGCCCGGGCGCGGCGGGCCCGGGCCTGACCTGGACGCCCGGCCGGTCCAGAAGGGTGGAGGAGTACGCGGGAACAGGCCGGGGCGGCGCGGGCTCGGCGGCAGGCCGGCCGCCGCGGCGGGTGTGGACAGGAGGACCAGAGGCCGATCGCGAGGGTCGCGATCCGTACGGAGGAGGAGCGCGAAAGGTACCTGATGACCATTCAGTCACCGTAGGATCGCGCCCGCGGGTCCGCAGATCGGCTTCGTCCGCCTGGACGTATCGCCTCGCCTCCCCCTCGCCCGCGTGCCTCCGGCCGGAGCCCGACCAGGTTCCCGGCCGGGCCAAGGCGAGGATCAGGCCGGGAGGTGCTCCTCGATCGCGGCGACGACCTCCGGGGCGTCCGGCTCGACGCGCGGGCCGAAGCGGGCGACGACCTTGCCGGAGCCGTCCGCCAGGAACTTCTCGAAGTTCCAGCGGATGTCCCCGGTGTGCCCCTCGGCGTCCGCCGTCTCGACGAGGCGCGCGTACAGCGGATGCCGGCCCTCGCCGTTCACGTCGACCTTCTCCGTCAGCGGGAACGTCACGCCGTACGTCGCCGAGCAGAACTCGGCGATCTCCTCGGAGGTGCCGGGCTCCTGGCCCATGAACTGGTTGCAGGGCACGCCGAGCACGCTGAAGCCGCGCCCCGCGTACTGCTCGTGGAGCCGTTCCAGGCCCGCGTACTGCGGGGTGAGGCCGCACTTGGAGGCGACGTTGACGACGAGGACGGTCTTGCCCTCGAACTGGCGCAGGTCGGCGGAGCCGCCCCGCAGGGCGCCGATTTCTTCTTCGTAGACAGACATGGGGCCGAGCCTACGCCCGCCCCGGAGGCCGCTAGGAAGGGCTCGGCTCCTCGCGGTGCAGTCGGCCCCGGGAGACCAGTTCGACGGTGAGGGCCACCGCCACCGCCTGGACCGCCATCAGGGCGATCAGCACGAAGAGCTGCACGGCGCCCGCGAGCACCGGGGACGCGCCGCCCAGGAGCATGCCGACGAAGGCGCCGGGGAGGGTGACGAGACCGACCGTGCGGGTCTGGTCGAGGCCCGGCAGCAGGGCGTCCGAGGCAGCCGGGCGGGCCAGCTCCAGGCGGGCGTCGCGGTCGGGGAGGCCGAGGGCGAGGCCCGCCTCGAACTCGCCGTGGCGGGTGCGCAGTTCGTCCAGGGAGCGGCGCCGGCGAGCACCGTCACGGTCAGCGCGCCGCCGATGAGGATGCCCGTGACGGGGATCATCGCGATGCCCCGCACGGGGAGCAGCCCGGCCAGGGTCAGACCGGTCACCACCGGGACGACCGGGCCCGCGATCGGCAGCGCCGCCCACCACCACGTGCCGTTGGGCGTGATGCGCCGCCCCGCGGTGCGCGTGGCCACGGCGAACATGAGCAGCAGGAAGGCGAAGAGCGCCGCCGTGTGGTGCACCACCCAGCCGATGGCCAGGGAGACCACGGCCAGTTGGGCGGTGGCGCGGGCCCCGGCGACCAGGATCTCGCGCGCCCTGCCGCGCGAGCCGTCCGGGGAGAGCCGGCAGACGGCCGCCGTCGCCGCGGCGGCGAGCAGCAGCACGAGCAGGACCACGGCGAGCGCGGTGTTGACCGGCAGAAGGGCTTGGGCGGCGAGATCGGGCACGTGATCACCCTAGGCCGCGCGGCGCCGTGCCGTGCTCCTGTCCGTTCGGGTGCCGCCGGGGACACGAGGTGATCGACCTGTAACGATGGTCGGGAAAGACCTGGACGGAGAGAAGGGCTGAAGTCATGGCGCAGCAGGTGCGAGGCGTGATCGCCCGCGCGAAGGGCGAGCCGGTACGGATCGAGACGATCACCGTCCCGGACCCGGGGCCGGGAGAGGCCGTGGTGAAGGTCCAGGCGTGCGGGGTCTGCCACACCGACCTGCACTACCGCGAGGGCGGCATCAACGACGACTTCCCGTTCCTGCTCGGGCACGAGGCGGCGGGCGTCGTCGAGTCGGTCGGCGCGGGCGTCACCGAGGTCGCGCCCGGCGACTTCGTGATCCTCAACTGGCGTGCCGTGTGCGGCCAGTGCCGCGCCTGTCTGCGCGGCCGCCCCCAGTACTGCTTCGACACGCACAACGCGAAGCAGAAGATGACCCTGGCCGACGGCACCGAGCTGTCGCCCGCCCTCGGTATCGGCGCCTTCGCGGAGAAGACCCTCGTCGCCGCCGGGCAGTGCACCAAGGTCGACCCCGAGGCGTCCCCGGCCGCGGCGGGCCTCCTCGGCTGCGGTGTGATGGCCGGTATCGGCGCCGCGATCAACACCGGGGGTGTCGGCCGCGGCGACTCGGTCGCCGTCATCGGCTGCGGCGGCGTCGGCACGCCGCCGTCGTGGGCGCCCGCCTCGCGGGCGCCGCGAAGATCATCGCCGTCGACATCGACGACAAGAAGCTGCGGACCGCGAAGGAGCTGGGCGCCACCCACACCGTCAACTCCCGCACCACCGAGCCGGTCGCTGCCATCCGTGAGCTGACCGGGGGCAACGGCGCCGACGTCGTCATCGAGGCGGTCGGCCGCCCGGAGACGTACGAACAGGCCTTCTACGCCCGTGATCTGGCGGGCACCGTCGTCCTGGTCGGCGTGCCGACCCCGGAGATGAAGATCGAGCTGCCGCTCCTCGACGTCTTCGGGCGCGGCGGCGCGCTCAAGTCGAGCTGGTACGGGGACTGTCTTCCCTCGCGCGACTTCCCGATGCTCATCGACCTCTACCGGCAGGGCCGCCTGGACCTGGACGCGTTCGTCACGGAGACCATCGCCCTGGCGGACGTGGAGAAGGCGTTCGAGCGGATGCACCACGGTGACGTCCTGCGTTCGGTGGTGATGTTCTGATGGCAGCTGAGCCTGCGGACGGCGCCTCGGGCGCCCGCGTCGACCACCTCGTCACGTCCGGGACGTTCTCCCTGGACGGCGGGACCTGGGAGGTCGACAACAACGTATGGATCGTGGGCGACGACAGCGAGTGCCTCGTCATCGACGCCGCGCACGACGCGGACGCCATCGCGGACGCGGAGGGGGAGCGGCGGCTCGTGGCGATCGTCTGCACCCACGCGCACGACGACCACATCGACGCGGCCCCGGCGCTCGCCGCCCGATCCGGCGCGCCGATCCTGCTGCACCCGGCCGACACGGAGCTGTGGAAGCTCACCCACCCCGACCGGGCCCCCGACGGCGAACTGGCCGACGGGCAGGAACTGGCCGTCGCGGGCACGGCCTTGCGGGTGCTGCACACGCCGGGCCACTGCCACGGCGCGGTCAGCCTGTACGCCCCGGATCTCGGCACGGTCTTCACCGGCGACACGCTCTTCGCCGGCGGGCCGGGTGCCACGGGCCGCTCCTTCAGTGACTTCCCGACGATCGTGCAGTCCATCAGGGAGCGGCTCCTGACGCTGCCGCCCGAGACGGTGGTGCGCACCGGCCACGGGGAGAGCACGACGGTCGGCGCCGAGGCGCCGCACTTGGAGGAGTGGATCGCCCAGGGTCACTGACACCTCGGCGCTTCACCGTTCCGGCACCTCGGCACCACCACGCCCCGCGCGAGCGCAGCGCGGGGCCGTAGGCGTACTGGCCCCACCCCCCGATCTCCGATAAGTTAGGCAAGGCTTACCTAATGGAGGTTGAGGATGGGTGTCCGTCACAGCAGCGCGATCGTGCCCACAGCGGCGGCACGCGCTCGTTCCGTGCTCGCCACCGCGTGGTCCTGCGCGGTGACCACGGAGATCGGCAGGGACGAACTCGTGGGCGCGCACAGCTCGGCGAGGACGGAAGGCTGCGGCTGCGCCCGCCCGAGGACAGTGCCCTCGCCGCCGCCGTCATCTGCGCGCCGCGCGCCGAGCCGTCCACGCTGGTGGAGTTCGTCGACGTCGCGCGCCGTACCGCTCAGGGACCGAATCCGCGCCCGTCTGTATCTCTCCGGCTCGCTGGCTTACGACGGGGAGGAACTGTTCCTCGAGCCGACCTGCGCGGTGCTGCACGAGTCGAACGGCGAACGCCAGGGCATCGAACTGGACGAACTCGCCCTGACCGTCCCCGACCCGCTCGCCGAGGCCGAGTCGCGGCTGCTCACCCACCTCGACGACGCCCACCCGGACGCCGTCGAGCAGCTCACCCGCCTGGTCAGCCCCGACAGTCTTCAGGGCGTGGTGCGGGTCCGGCCGCTCGCCATCGACCGGCACGGCATCTCCCTGCGCCTCGAACGCGCCCGCAGCCAGGCCGACGTACGCCTGCCCTTCCACGAGACCGTCGCGGACGTCTCCCAGGTGACGGAGTGCATGCACGCCCTGCTGACGAAGGCAGCCCGGCTCTCAGCGACCCGGCGCGGGCGGCCCGTCGGCGGCTGACCGCATCGACCGCAGCGCGAGGAGCAGCACCCCGATGTCGTCCAGGTAGACGGGGTCGGGGAGCAGGTCCGCGGGCAGCAGGAGATAGGCGACCGCGCCCCAGAACACCCACTGCCGCTCGACGGGAAGCCCGGCTCTGCGCAGGGCGCGGCGGGTGCGGACGAGGCGTATGAGCAGCACGACCGCGACGCCGAGCGTCACGGCGGCCAGTACGGCTGCGACGACGAGGAAGACGGTCAGTTCCGTGCTCATACGCGGGTACGTTACCCAGGGCGGCCCCCGGCGTCGCGGTCCGGGGCGCGGGGTTCGGCGGGAAATGTTCCCCGGTACGTGATCGGCGGCGGGCATGATGGGCGCGTGAACACCCAGCCGAAGCCCGCCGGGCGACCGATACCCGCGGGGCCTGTCACGCCGGAGGCGGCCCCCGCACCCGTTCAGGCCCTGATCCTCGTCGACATGCAGTCCGCCTTCGTCTCCGGCGACGGCGCCGTACCCGACGCCCGGCGCCTGCTCGACCGGGTCCGGGACCTCCTGGCCCGGGCGCGCGTGAGCGGCGCGCTCGTCGTCAGCTTCAGAACGACGGGGAACCCGGCGCGCCCGACGCACCCGGGACGCCCGGCTGGCGGCTCCACCTGCCCGTCGAGGCCGAGCGCGGCGAGACCGTGGTACGCAAGACCGTCGACGACGGCTTCGAAGAGACCGGCCTGGAGGAGCTGTTGCGGGAGGCCGGGGTCGCCGACCTCGCCATCTGCGGCGTCATGTCCGAGATGTGCGTGAGCGCCACCGCGCGCACCGCCCTGGAACTCGGCTTCCGTGTCGTACTGCCGCACGACGCCCACGCGACGTACGACATCCCGGCGGCGGAAGGCATCAGCGACCTGGTGCCCGCCGCGGTGGCCTCGCGCGTAGCCGAGTGGGCCCTCGGCGACGAGGTCGAGATCGTCGCCCGGGCCCGCGACGTCCGCTTCACGAAGCCGTAGCGGGCAGCGCGCACACCGCGACCGGCGCCCGGAACGGCTTGCCGGCGAGGCGCAGTTCACCGCCGCGCCGGTCCACGTGGAAGACACTCACCGAATCCGACTTCTGGTTCGCGGTGAACAGCAGCCGCTCGGAGGGGGAGAGCGCAAGGTGCCGGGGGAACTCCCCGCGCACCGGCACCGTGCCCAGGAGCCGCAGCCGGGCGCCGCCGCCCTCGACCGCGTACCGGGCGAGGCTGTCGTGCCCCCGGTTGGCGAGAAAGGCGAAGCGCCCTTCGCGCGTCACGGCGATCTGCGCCGGGTAGTTGCTGCCCCCGTTCGAGCCCGTCGACTGCGGCTCGCCCGGCTTGAGGCGTCCGGTGGCGGGGTCGTACGCGCAGACCACGACGGTGTCGTCCAGCTCGTTGGCGAGATAGGCGAAGCGCCCCGAGGGGTGGAAGGTGAGGTGGCGCGGCCCCGCGCCGGGGCGCAACGTCGCGTGGGACACCTGCCGGAGCGTGCCCGCGTCGCCGTCGAGCCGGTAGGTGTGGACCGTGTCGTTGCCCAGGTCGACGGCGAGGACATGCCGCCCGTCGGGGGAGGTGATGACCTGGTGGGCGTGCGGGCCCTCCTGGCCCGGGCCCGGTGGCGGGGCGGAGTGCGCGACGACGTCCGTCCGCTCGCCGAGGGCACCCGAGTCGTCGATGGGGTGGACGGCCACACTGCCCGAGCCGTAATGCGCGCTGAGCAGCCAACGCCCGCTCGGATGCACGGAGAGGTGGCAGGGCCCCGCGCCGCCCGTCCCCCGCGTCCCCAGCACCTCATGCTTGCCGTCGGACGAGAGCGCGACGGCGGTCACACCGCCCTTCTCCCGCTCGTTGACGCAGTAGAGCGTGCGGCCCGAAGGGTGCAGCGCCAGATAGGAGGGGTCGGGCACGCCGGTGAGCGTGCCGGTGCCGGTGACGCGGCCCGTGATCTCGTCGTACGTCGCCAGCCCGATGCCCGCGCCGCCGCCGTCCTGGGAGGTGTACGTCCCGAGGAACAACCGCCCCTCGCGGACGGGGCGGTGTGCGGCGGACGGGGCGGGGGTCTCGCCCCGGCGTGTCCGGCCGGGGGTCTCACGGCCGGGGCTTTCGCGGGCCGGCGGGTCCGGGGAACCGCATGCCGGCGCCGAGGACAGCGCCCCGGCCGCCAGCGCCGCCATGAACCGCCGCCGCCCCGGACGGCCCCCCGCAGCCCCGGCCGGTCCTGCTCCGCTGTCCATTCCTGCACCTCGCCACGTCGGTGGTGACGGATGTACCGGCCACCCTGCCCCGTACATGATCGAGCCGACAAGAGGTGCACCGCGCGCCTGACACCGCCCGGATGACCGTCGCGGGGTGATCGGCGGACGCGGGGCTCCGCCGCCCGGGGGAGGAGACCGGGCCCGGAGGCCGACGTGGCGGCCGCCACGAGCGCGAAAGGCTCGGAGGGATCGGCGTTCTCGCCACTTACCCCCAAGTCCCTTACCCCAGGCCCCTTACCCCCAGGGCCTTTACTCCCCAGGAGAGACAGTGACGGTCTCCGCGAACAGCTCCGGGAGCACGCGCGGCACGGCGGGGAACCGCCGCCCGCCGCCCGCCCGACCGGGCACCGTTCGCCGCTCAGGTCTGGGGCGTGCTCTATGCCCTGCTCCTCGTGGGCTGGGCCGCGACCGGCACCGCCGTGCCGCTCACGGCGCACACGCACCAGCCGACGGCCCTCCACCTCGCCCAGGCCGCCCTTGCCGTCCTGGCCGCCCGTGCGCCTGCCGGGCCGCTGCTTCCGCGCATCGCACCCGAAGCGGCGGCGACGTGGTCGGGGTTTCGCTCGCCCTGCTGATCCCCGCTTTCGCGTGGGGCGCGATCGGGCTGCCGATGCACTTCGTGACGCTGGTGTCGGGCGCCGGTGTGGAGAGCGCCACCGGGCTCGCCCACACGGTCCTCAACACCTGCGGCGCCGGGCTCCTCCTCAGGGTCGCCGTCGCGCGCCGCCGCATGCTGCGCGGCCGGTGCGCCCGCTGCGGCGGCGAACATCAAGGGCGGGGGCGGCGGCGCGTGGGTCCACCCGCCCGCCTCCACCGCGTCAGCGCGGACCGTGCGACGGCGTACGTCCTACTGTGCGGGCTGCTGCCCTGGGCCGCGGTCAAGACCGCCTGGCTCTTCGGCGCGACGCGCTCGGCGTGAGCGGTGAGGCCTGGCAGCACGACGTGGAGGCGCAGGCGACGGGCGCCGCGCGCTTCCTCGCCTCGCTGGGCATCGACGTGACCGTGCTGGCGGCGCTGCTCGGGGTGTTCCTGCTGACCGGCCTGATGTACCGCTGGGGGCAGGTGTTCCCGCGCTGGACGTGGCCGCTCGCCGGGCGGCGCGTCCCGCGGCTGCTGCCGCTGATCCCCGCCTGGCTGACCGGCGGCGCCTTGACGGCGTACGGCACGGGCCTCCTCGTATACGCCCCGCTCAGCGCGGTCGGCGTGGTGCCCGCGGTCGAACCCGTGGGGGTCTTCACCACCGTCGCGGGGATGACCTGGATGGTGGCCTTCGGCGGGCTGTGTTTCGCAGGCCTGGGCGGCGGGCTGCTCGTGGCGGCTCGTTCGTACGCGGCACGCACCCGCCCGGTGTGCGGCGGTGTGTGAGCGGCGACCGTCCGCACCGCACACCGCCGCACACCGGGGCACCGCGTGCTATGCGGACCGGCCCGAGGCCGCCACCGTGAGCGGCCCTTTCTCCGCCTCGCAGGCGTCGACGCCGTGTGCCTCCCACGCCGGGAAGGGGTCGTCGAACGGCGCGGTCTCGCCTCGGTCAGCAGGCAGCGGTCGAGCGCGGCCCGCAGCGGCCCGGCACGCAACTCCGTGCCGATGAACACCAGTTCCTGGCCCTGCGCGTCGTCCGCCGTGCGCGCCCCCGAGGGCTCGAAGCGCACCACCGAACCGGCCTGCGACCACAGCCCCGTGACCTGGGGGCGGCTCGCCAGCCAGAAGAAGCCCTTGGAGCGCAGGATGCGGCCGAAGGCCCCGCTGTCCATCTCCTCCGTGACGAAGGACCACAACCGCCCCGGATGGAAGGGCCGTCCGGCACGGAACACCGTGCTCGAAATGCCGTACTCCTCGGTCTCGGGGACATGGTCGCCGTTCAGCTCCCGCACCCACCCCGGAGCCTGCTGGGCACGCTCCAGGTCGAAGAGGCCGGTGTCGAGGACCTGGGTCAGGTCCACCCGGCCCCGGGTGGCGGGCACCAGGCGGGCCAGGGGGTTGAGGCGCGCGAGGGTGGCCGCGAGCCGCTCGGCGGTGTCCGCGTCGACGAGGTCGAGCTTGTTGATAACGATGACGTCGGCGAACTCCACCTGGTCCATCAGGAGGTCGCTGACGGTGCGCTCGTCGTCCTCGTACTGGTCGAGTCCACGCTCCACGAGGCCGTCCCCGCCGGTCAGTTCCGGCAGGAAGTTGGCGGCGTCCACGACCGTGACCATCGTGTCGAGGCGGGCGAGATCGTCGAGCGTCGCGCCGTCGTCACGGGGGAAGGCGAACGTGGCGGCCACCGGCATCGGTTCGGAGATGCCGCTGGACTCGATGAGCAGATGGTCGAAGCGGCCCTCGCGGGCCAGCCGGTCGACCTCTTCCAGCAGGTCGTCGCGGAGGGTGCAGCAGATGCAGCCGTTGGTCATCTCGACCAGGCGTTCCTCGGTGCGCGACAGGGCGGCCTCGCCGCCGCGCACCAGGGCCGCGTCGATGTTGACCTCGCTCATGTCGTTGACGATCACCGCTACCCGCAGGCCCTCGCGGTTGCCGAGGACGTGGTTGAGCAGCGTGGTCTTTCCCGCGCCGAGGAACCCGGACAGGACGGTCACGGGCAGCCGGCCGGGCGGGGCGGTCGATGTGTGCGTCATGCGGTTCGGCGCTCAGCTCTCCGGGCGCAGCAGGCCGCGCTCGTACGCCTTGAGCAGCCGTTGCGGGACCATGTGCCGCGTGCCGTCGACGGTGACGGGCACCAGCTGCGGGGTGCTGGCCTTCCACTGGGCGCGACGGTGGCGGGTGTTGCTGCGCGACATCTTCCGCTTGGGTACGGCCATGACGTCCTCCTGGGGTGTGGGGCGGGGTGACGCCCCGACGCTATATGAAAATGAATCCCATTAACAAGTGAGGCTGTCCGGCCGTGCGGAGGGAGACGAACAGGAGCCGTGGGGCAGCCGTGGTCTCATCCTCAGCTTTAGGGTGAGACTCCGGCCGGCGGCCGGCGGGACGCGTGGTCCTTGCGGGGCAGCAGCAGCGGGGTGGCCAGCAGGAGCAGCCCGGCCCCAGCGATCGCGGCGCGGGGCCCGGTGGCGGCGGCCAGCAGCCCCCACAAGCGGTCATCGCCGCGATCGAGGCCTTGCTCGTGACCGACCAGGCGGTCAGGACGCGGGCGACGCGGCCGGCCGGGGTCTGTTCGAGACGGTAGGTGGCGATCACCGGGTTGTACATCGCCGAGCAGGTGATCAGCCCCAGCTCGACGGCCATGACGAGGACGAGACCGGCGACGCCGGGGCGGACGAAGGCCAGGCCGAGCGGCCAGCACGTGCGCTGCGCGCCGAGCGTGGACAGGACCGCGCGCTGTCCATACCGCGCCACGAGCCGCCGGGACAACCGCGAGCCGATCAGCCCGCCCACGCACGGCACCGCGAAGGCGAGACCGTACTGCCAGGGCGCGAAGCCGAGGCTCCCGAGCATCAGGACGGCCAGCAGCGGCGAGGCCGCCATGATCAAGCCGTTGACCAGCACCGAGTTGAAGAACAGCGGGCGCAGAACGGGGTCGGCGAGGAGGTACCGCCACCCGTCGAGGAGGTCGCCCGCCCGCGGCCGGTGCGCGGCGACGGCACGCGCGGCGCTGCTCCTCGCCGCCGACCGCCCGGAGGCCCAGCGCCGAGAGCAGATAGCTGGCGCGTCGGCGGCCACGGTCGCCAGGGGGCCGAACAGGCCGACCGCCGCCCCGCCCAGCGGCGGCCCGAGCATGGTGGCCGTCCAGGTCGTCGACTCGAACCGCCCGTTCGCGACGAGGAGGTCCCGGGGCGGTACGAGTGCCTTGAGGAAGGCGCCGCTCGCCGCGCTGAACGTGATGTCGGCCGCGGCGACGACGACCGACACGACGAGCAGCTGCGCGAAGCCGAGCACCCCGAGCGCGAACGCCACGGGCACGCTCAGCAGTGCCACGCACCGCACCAGGTCCATCGCGACCATCACCGGCCGCTTGCGACGGAACTCCACCCACGGCCCGAGCGGCACCGCCACGGCCGCGCCCACCGCGAGGCCGGAAGCGGCGAGCACGGCCACCTCCGTGGCACCGGAGTGCAGCACCAGGATCGCGACGAGCGGGAACGCGTCGAACGCGAGCCGCGTACCGAACGTGCTGACCGTGTACGCCGCCCACAGCCACCCGAACCGCCGCCCGAGCGACCGCCTCCCCGCCATCACGCGCACCTCTCACCGATCACCGGACAACCGCGTACCGACCGCCGTCATCCAAGCGAGCAGGCCCCGCAGCGATCAAACAACCACCGCCCGCACCGCACCCAACTAACCGTTGTCTTGCCTGGTCACGGGCGGGTGGCGGAGCGTCCCCGGTGGTCTCAGCCCTCCCGGTCGACGACTGTCGCGCCGCCCACCACGACCACCTCGGGCCGGGTCCCCGGGAGCTCCTCGGGGCGTACGGGCCACGTCGAGGGTCTCCGCCGGGCTGCCAGGCGGGGCCGCCGGTGAGCGGGCGGCGGGTGACCGCGGTGTGGATGCCCGCCATCGGGTCCATCTCCGCGACGTTCCAGTCGCTGGACAGCGCGAGCACCGCGCCCGCCTCGTGCAGGCTGCGCATCGGCCGGGCCTTGTGCCGGCGCCGGGCCCGACGTTCTCCGCTCGGTCCTTGCCGGGCCCGGCGATCTCGGGCGCGCAGTGGCGGGGCCGCATGCAGGCCACGACGCCCAGCTCCGCGCAGCGCGGGTCCAGGCACTCGACGTGCACGACCCGGTGCCGGGCGTCGCGCGGCCCGTTCACGGAGCGGGCGTGCGCCACGGCGTCCAGAACGGTGCGGGTGCCGTGGTCGCCCGTGACGTGCGCGAAGCACTGGAAGCCGCGCGCGTCCAGCTTCGCCAGCGGCTCCGCGAACTCCTCCGCGTGGGCCCGCTGAAGCTGTACATGGCCGACGTGGTGGAGCCGCGCACGGCCGCCCTTTTGGAGCCGTACGTGGGGTGCGGGCGCGGCACCGCGGCGCCACCTTCCGCCCGGCGGACAACGCGAGGTCGTCGAGGGAGTTCCGCGATTCGACGACGTGGTGATGCCGTAGCCGATCGCGTCGTCCAGGCTCTTGGCGAGCCGCCCGTACTGCCGGTCGGGCGAGGCCCACGGCACGCCGAGCGCGCGCAGTGCCCGGTGGCCGTCACGGCTCAGCCCCTTGACGGCGAAGTCCTTGACGAACCCGGTGGGTTCGCCGGTCTCCGGGTCGGTCTCGGCGTGGCCGAACGGCAGGCGGGCGGAGGAGTAGCCCGAGCGGCCGACTGGCGAGGCGGTCCGTCGGGGCCTCGTGGAAGAGTTCCCGGCATGAGCGACTACCCGTACACGGCGCGCCCCCGGATCACGGTCCTGGGGGTCCAGCCCGGCACCCCGCCGTTCCGCATCGTGGAGATCGACGGTGAGGTGGTCGGCACGGCGAAGACCGTCACGGACGTCCTGGACGCGGCCTCCATGGCCGGCATCACCGTGCACGATCTCGACGACCCGGACACCGTGCGCTGGGTCGGCGGCGACAAATTCACCTGGCGACCGCACTGACGGCTGCCCGGTCGGCGCACCGCGGAGACGGTGCCGGTCAGGGCCGCCCGGTGGCGGGCACCTCCTCCCCGGCGGGCACCGGGCCCGGCGGTGTGCCGTCGCCGAACGGCCGTCCGCCCAGCTCCGCACGGTGGTGCGGCGTCAGCCACCCGGCGAGGTCGGGGCCGAGCGGCACGACGCCGGTGGGGTTGATGCCCGCGTGCACCTGGTAGTAGTGCCGCTTGATGTGGTCGAAGTCGATGGTGTCCCCGAACCCCGGTGTCTGGAACAGATCCCTGGCGTACGCCCACAGCACCGGGTCCTCGGACAGCTTCCAGCGGTTGCACTTGAAGTGGCCGTGGTACACCGCGTCGAACCGCACCAGCGTGCTGAACAGCCGGATGTCCGCCTCCGTGATGGTCTCCCCGACGAGGTAACGCCGCCTCGCCAGCCGCTCCGAGGTCAGCTCCAGGCGGTGGAACACATCGCGGCACGCCGCCTCGTACGCACTCTGCTCCGAGGCGAAACCGGCCCGGTACACGCCGTTGTTGACGTCGCGGTAGATGCCCTCCATCACGGTGTCGATCTCGTCGCGCAGCGGTTCGGGATAGAGGTCCGGCGCCCCTTCGCGGTGCAGTGCCGTCCACTCGGTGGTGAAGTCCAGGGTGATCTGCTGGTAGTCGTTCGTGACCAGCTTGCCGCTCGGCACGTCCACGAGGGCGGGCACGCTGACGCCGCCCGGACAACCGCTCTCCCGCGCGTCGTACGCCTCGCTCAGGAAGCGGATGCCGAGGACCGGGTCGCGGCCGCCGGGGTCCAGCGTGAACCGCCAGCTCCGGTCGTCCTGGCTCGGGTCGTGACCGCGAGGGACAGGGCGCCCTCCAGGCCGAGCAGCCGCCGGGCCACCAGCGCCCGCCCCGCCCACGGACAGGCGCGGCTCACCACCAGGCGGTACCGCCCCGCCTCCACCGGCCAGCCGTCGCGGCCGTCGGCGGTGACCCGGTCCGCGAAATGGCTCTTGGACCGCTTGAACTCCTTGTGGCCGTACGAGGCGTTGCCCTCGGCCGGGCTGCCCGCCGTGGCGCTCATGACCGGCCGCCCTTCCGAGCGCAGGAGCGGGCTACCGGGGCGTGCGCGGCGGCGGCCTGTGGTTCCGGCGAGCGCGGAGGCGCGGATGGTGCCAGGTCATAGATGCGGTCGATGAGCACCGCTTCGTTCCCCGCGAGGCCGGCGCGGCGCAGGGCGTCGTCCGCTTCCGCGATGGGGCCCGCCAGCAGCGTCGCCGCGGCGGCCGGTGAGACCGCCGCGGGGTCGGAGAGCGCGGCGCGCGCGGTGTGCAGCAGACGCAAGCAGGCCTGGGCGGCGAGCAGTTCCTCGGACGTCGTGCCGGTCATGTCGAGCGACTCCTCTGCGCTGGATGGCGTGGGCGGCATCGCGGCGATGCCCACCTCCACTCTCGCGCACGGGTCTGACAACGGCGCTCCTACGCGGCCGGTGAGCGCCTGGTGAGCCGCAAAGTGAGGCCGTCCGGCATGAGGGTCAGGCGCTCGGCGACGCGCAGCCGGTAGCCGGGATCGGCGTGCAGGTCGTAGCGGCGCAGCAGCAGGCCGAGCACCAACGTCGCCTCGTGCAGCGCGAACTGACGTCCGATACAGGCCCGCGCACCGGTGCCGAACGGCTTGAAGACGTGGGCGGGCCGCGCGCGTACCGCCGAAGGGGCGAACCGGTCGGGGTCGAACTCCTCCGGGCGCTCGCCCCACGCGGCGATCACGGTGCAGCATGGTGGCGAGGACCAGCGCCCACGCGCCTCTGCGCATCGGGTGCTCACCCCCGAGCGTGGTGTCCTCGCGCGCCTCGCGGGCGAACGCGGGAGCGGTCGGCCACAGCCGCAGCGACTCGTCGAGCACCCGGCGTACGTACCGCAACTTGGCCACCTGCTCGTACGCGGGTTCCCCCTCGGAGCCCCACACCTCGTCGACCTCCGCCCGCGCGCGGGCGAGCACCTCTGGGGAACGCGACAAGTAGTGCAGCGCGAACGACAGCGCTCCGGAGGTCGTCTCGTGCCCCGCGACAAGGAAGGTGATGACTTGGCGGCGGATGTTCTCCGGAGACAGCCGCTCCCCGGTCTCCGGGTGGGCCACCTCCAGCATGCGGTCGAGCAGATCACCGTGGCCACCCGGCCCGGACGCGGCACGGCGGGCGGCGACCACCGCGTCCACGGTGCGGTTGAGGTACGCCATGTCGGCGTCGTTGCGCCGGCCTGCGCCGCGCAGCACCAGCGGGGCCAGCAGCGGAGGGACGACGTTGCGGCGCTGGGCGAAGGACAGCGTGCCGACCATGGCCCGCACGAAGGGGTGCGGCGCCGACCGCTCGAACGAGCCGAAGTCGTGCCCGAAGCCGGTGCGGGCGATCGTCTCCAGCGTCAGCTTCGTCATGTCGCCCGGCACGTCCACCGGGCGGCCCGCCGACTCCCGCGCGTCCCAGCGCGCCGTCAGCTGCCGGGCGACGTCCAACATGAGCGGGTGGTATCCCGCCATTGCCTCACGGCTGAACCCCGGGGCGAGAATGTCGTGCGCCAGCTGCCAGTTGGGCTCGTGGTTGTACGCCGTGAACAGCCCGTCGCCCGCGACCGGACGGAGGTTCGCCACCCCGAGGCCCACGTGCTTGGCGAAGCGCGACTCGTCGGCCAGGTCGGCGACGAGGCCGGCGCCCCACACGAAGACGAATTCCTTGCCGAACGCCTTGCGCCGGAATATGGGGCCGAGACGCCGCCCCATCCGCATCGAGTCCTGCAACGGCGTCCGCGCGTCGGCCCCCAGGACGTCGCCGAGGAAGGGCAGGCGGCGCGGCGGGTGCGGTATGCGGTGCAGCTCCGGCCAGCCCAGCTCCGCGCTGCGAAAGCCCTTGGGTGGGGGCGGCGGGGCCGACAGGGACGGCGGGGGAGCCGCCGACGCCGACTGCTCCGCCGCGGACCGCATCGTCTGCGCCATGAGCCATCTCCCTTGTCCAGCCGTCCGGTTGGCGCCGCGGGCAGGCCCCGCGGCGACCTGTTGTACGTGGATTCAACAAGAGCCCTCAGTCTGATACCGCTATTGAATTCGCGTCAAGTAAGTCGAGTAAAGTGCCCGCATGGCCGCGAACCCCCAGGAGCGCACGCGCCGCAGGATGAGCACACAGGAGCGGCGTGAGCAGCTGCTTTCCGTCGGGGCGCGCCTCTTCGCGCAGAAGCCCTACGACGATGTGTGGATCGAGCGGGTCGCGGAGATCGCGGGCGTCTCACGCGGACTCCTGTACCACTACTTCCCGACCAAACGGGACTTCTTCGCCGCCGTCGTGCAGCGCGAGAGCGAACGCATGCTGCGCCTGACGGCGGCGGTGCCGGGCCTGCCGGTGCGGGAGCAGATCACCGCCGGACTCGACGCCTTCCTCGGCTATGTGGAGAGCCACGCGCAGGGCTTCCGCGCCTTCCACCGGGCCGAGGCGGCGGGCGACCCGCTGGTCCGCGAGGTCTACGGCGAAGGCCTCGCGGCCCA
Organism: Streptomyces huasconensis; assembly: GCA_004010275.1. Classification (GTDB taxonomy): domain Bacteria; phylum Actinomycetota; class Actinomycetes; order Streptomycetales; family Streptomycetaceae; genus Streptomyces; species Streptomyces huasconensis. The sequence goes on along the minus strand of RBWT01000013.1, from coordinate 38,778 downwards.
GGAGCGGCAGATCCTCGCGGCCCTCGCCGCGGACCCGCGGGCCACGGACATCATCCGGGACCCGCCCGCACTGCGCCTCGCGGTGCGGGGCTGGCTCGCCTTCCTGGTGGCCGTCTGCCTGGAGTGGCTCACGGAACCGGAGCTGACGCGCGAACAGGTGCGTGACCTGTGCGCCAAGGCGCTGCTGGGTGCGATCACGCGCTGAGGCGCGGCTCCTTCCGCAGTGCCTCCCGCAGGGCGGCCGGGGTGGTGAAGAGGTGGCCGCGCAGGCCGCCGGCCTCGGCGGCCCGGACGTTTTCCTCGCGGTCGTCGATGAACAGCACCCGGCCCGCCTCGGTGCCCAGGGCGTCCAGACACCAGCGGTACGCGCCCGGTTCGGGCTTGGTGTGGCCAATGCGGCAGGAGAACGCGCGCACCTGGAAGTGCTCGAGCCAGGCATGCCGCTCTTCGTAGTGCACGGCCAGCTCTTCGGGGATGTTGGACAGCAGCGCGATCCGCCGGCCTGCCGCCGCGAGTTCTCCGATCAACGTGACCATCGTGTCGTCGACGCCACTCCAGCTCGCGATGTCGGCCTCGATGAGGCGCGCGACCTGCTCGGGCCCGAAGCCGGTGCCGAGGGCGTCGGCCATCTGGCGCCAGTAATCGGAGCCGGTGACGTCACCGCGGTCGTACGGCTGACGCAGTCCCCAGTAGGCCTCCCAGAAGGGCGCCTCCGGGACGCCCGCGGCGGCCACCAGACGAGCCCTGCCGGCGTCGGACTGGTGGCGCGCTATCACGCCGAACATGTCGAAGAGGAGGATGTCGGGAGTGGTGCCGGGGGTGGTGCGGAGGGTGTCGCCGGGGTTGTCGCTGAGGCTGTCGCCGGGCGTGGTGCGGAGGGTGTCGCCGGGATCGTCGCTGTGGCTGTGGCGGGGGCTGCCGCCGGGGCTGTCCGCCGGATGATTCGTGTGGTGCGTCGTGTCGTTCATCCGGGTCATGCCTTTCGTACGGTCACGCCCGCCGCGGCCAGCGCGTCGGTCTCCTCGTCTGGCGCTGCGGCGTCGGTGACGACGGCGTGCAGCGCCGTGGCGGGCGCGACGAAGGCGAGGGCGGTGCGGGAGAGCTTGCTCGCGTCCGCGACGGCGATGACGCGGCGGGACGAGGCGATCGCGGCCCGCTTGACCGCGGCGTCCTCCAGGTCGTAGGCGGTCAGGCCGTCGGCCGCGGTCAGTCCGCAGCATCCGATGACGGCCGTGTCGAAGCGCAGCGCGGCCAGCGAGGCGGTGGTGAGCTGGCCGGTCAGGGCCAGCTCACCGGGGCGCGGGCGCCCCCCGGGCACGAGGAGGGTCAGCCGGGGGGCGCCGCTGAGCGCGTTCACCGCCTGGAGGGAAAGCGGCATCACGGTCAGGCGCCGGGGTTCCAGTGCGCGGGCGACCTCCAGGCAGGTGGTGCCACTGTCCACGACGACGGACTCTCCGTCGGCGATCAGCCCGGCCACCTCGGCGGCGATGCGCCGCTTCACCTCCAGCCCCTCCTGCTCCCGCAGCGCGAACGGCGGTTCCTCCCCGCGCAGCAGCAGGCTCCGCGCACCGCCGCGATAGCGCTCCAGTACGCCCTGGTCGGCCAGGGCCTCCAGGTCGCGCCGGATGGTCATCTCGGAGGCGCCGGTGAGTTCGGCGAGTTCCGCGACGCCGAGCCGGCCCGCCTCCCGCACGGCGTCGGTGATCTGCCGCAGTCGGTCTCTGCTGGTACTGCTCGCACCGCTAGCACCGCTTGTACTGCCCCTGTTCGTCCTGGTCACCCGGCGATTCAAACACCCGGCATGTTCGTAAGGCAAGCTTTCGAACACGTGTCATGTTCGTTATGTTCGTCGCCATGGAACCCACCACACTGCGGGCCGGACGGCTGGCCACCTTCGCGTACTTCGCCCTGAACGGCTTTCTCATGGGTATGTGGATCGTCCACATACCCGCCGTCGAGGACCGCGCGGGGATCAGTCACGCCGTGCTCGGCTGGCTCCTGCTGCTGCTCGGGGCGGGGGCCTTCGTCGGCATGCAGGTCGCCGGTCCCCTCACCGACCGCCTCGGAGCCCGCGTCGTCGTGCCGGTCGGCGTCGCTGTGCAGCGCCGCGGTCGTCCTCCCGGGGCTCGCCACGAACGTCTGGGCGCTGGGCGCGGCCCTGCTCGCCCTCGGGCTCGGCAACGGCTGCCTGGACGTCAGCATGAACGCCCACGCGGTCCAGGTGGAGCGCGGCTACCGACGGCCCGTCATGTCCGCCTTCCACGCCACGTTCTCCCTCGGCGGTGTCCTCGCCGCGGTGGTCGGCGCCCGCACGCTCAGCTGGGGCTGGAGCCCCGCGGTGACCCTCGGCGGGGTGGCACTGCTCGGCCTGGTGGCCGCCGCGCTGGCGCGTCCGCGCTGCTGCGGCCCGAACCGGCCGCTCGTACGAAGACCGCGCGCGACGCGACGCCGGATGGGGGCGCTGCTCCCCTCGGCGGCGGCACGACGGCACGCCGCCGGACTCCCCGGCGTATCTGGGCTCTTGCCGTCCTCGCCTTCATGCTGATGCTCTGCGAAGGCGTGGCCAACGACTGGAGTGTGCTGCACCTCCGTGACGTCCTGGACGCACCCGCCGCCACCGCCGCCCTCGCCTACGGCGCCTTCTCCACCGCCATGACCGTCGGCCGCCTGCTCGCCGACCGGGTGGCGGCCCGCGTCGGCCCCGTGGCGATCCTCCGCTACGGCGCGACGCTGGCGGCGGCCGGACTGACGGTCGCGGCGCTGTCGCCCTGGACCCCGTCGGCGCTCCTCGGCTGGACCTTGTTCGGCGCGGGGCTCTCCGGTTGCATCCCCCAGCTGTTCAGTGCCGCGGGCCACGCGGAGGAGGCCGCCGCCGGGGTCAACGTCTCCCGCGTCGCGGGACTCGGCTACCTCGGCATGCTGGCCGGACCCACCGTCATCGGACCGCTGACGCACCTCGTGCCGCTCAACCTCACGTTCTTCCTGCCGGTGGCGTTCTGCGTCGTCGCCGTGTGCGCGGCCGGCATCCTGCGCGACCCCCGACCGGAGCCGCGCACCCCGGAGTCCGTCGTCCGCGTCTGATCGACCGTGCCGTTGATCAGGGTGGCGGGAACGTCGCGCGGAAGTGACGCAGCGCCGCGCCCCGTACCGCAACCAGAGGGTGCTGGCGCCGGGGCCCGAGGCGTACGGCGCCGCGGTCGCGTACTCGTTGCCGTGCCGCAGACGTCGTCCTACCGGTCAGGGCCCCGCCGCGCGGTAGGGCACGGCTTCGGCGGACGGCCCCCCGCGATGTCCGCGATCAGCCGTGGGACGAGCGCGGCTCCGGGCGGCCCGGCCATTGTGGTGACCGCCGGGAGCGCCCCACCGTCGGCCGCGCCGGTCGCCTCCCCGGTCAGGAGGGCCGCGCCGCCCCCGTCGGCCCGGCGCGCCACGGGGGCTCTCGCGGCGCCCGCCATCCCGATGGCTCCCGCGAGCGCCTTGTGGGCCCGGCGCCACGCACGGCTGCGGCGCCCGCGCAGATGGTCGACGAGAGCCTGCGCGTACTGCGTCATGCAGCGCGTCCAGAGGTCGTGCCGCGGCTCGGAACCGGCCAGGGCCCGACGGACGCTGCGCCTCGCGTCGCGGGGCCGCCCGGCCTGGGCCTGTGCCACGGCCAGCAGCGCCCAGCTGACAGCCGCGGGCGGGCCGTGCTCCGCGTGTGCGGGAAGCGTGTCCGCGGCCTCCCGCAGATGCGCGATGGCCCGCTCCGTCCTGCCCTCGTCCAGGGCGAGCGCCCCCAATACGTGGCAGACCCTCCCCACGGTGGCGTCGTCGCCCGCTGAGCAGGGCCACGCGCAGGCTGGCCGAGGAGATCGGTGGCGTCGGGGGAGCCGGTGCACACGGCCAGCCAGCCGGCCAGCCACAACGCCTGCCCGCAGACCGGCGTATCGGTCCGGCCCAGGGGCAGCAGACGCAACAGGTGCTCGCGGCCCTCCCGGGCGTTGCCGCACAGAGCCCACCAGAACCACAGGTCCACGGCCAGGGCGAGCGCCCTCGACGCCTGGTCCGCGCCGCTCGGCCGCCGGGTGAGCGCGGCGCACAGGTCGGCCTCGCCGTCACGGACGAGCGCGGTGGCCCGTTCGTGCAGGCCGGTGCTCCACAAGTGGTGGGCGGTGGAGGCGACATGGCCGTACCAGTACAGGTGGCGGCTGATGGCGGCGGCCGCCTCCCCTGCGGACCGCAAGCGTTCGGCGCCGAACTCGCGTACCGCCGCGGACATACGGAAGCGGGGCGTCAGCACACCGCCCGGGTCGTGGACCGGCTCCACGACGGAGGCGAGGACCAGCCGGGCCAGCGCGGCGGGCACGTCCTGCGCGCCGAGCCCGCCGCCCCCGCACACGAACACCGCCGCGTCCGCGTCGAGTCTCCCGCGAACACGCTGAGCCGGGCCCAGACGGTGCGTTCCGCCGTCCCGCACAGCGCGTACCCCGCGCCGACGGCGGCCCGCAGCGACCGGTGCCTGCGCAGTGGGGCGTCCCGCGTCGCCAGCCAGCCCTGCCCGGACTCCAGCATTCGCGCGAGCCGGCCCAGGGAACGGTCCACCGCCTGCGCCGCCGCCAACTCGATGGCCAGCGGTACGCCTTCGAGCCGTCCGCAGATCTCGCGGCGCGGCTCGCAGGTCGGACGGATCTCCGTCAGGGCGGGTTCCGGCGCCGGGCCGCGGGGCGGGGCCGGTTCGGGCGTACGACGAACAGGTCGTCGCCGGTACCCGCTGGTCCCGGGGCGAGGCCGGCGCGCGTGCTTCCCCGCCGGGCGGCCCGCACCCGCTCCAGGAACAGGGCCACGGCAGGGCCCGCCTCCGAGCTCACATCGGCATAGGTACCGGCATCGGCGTCGGCGGGGCTCCTGACGCCCTGCCCCGCGTCTCCCGCGACGGCGAGCGGCCCCAGGCGCAGCACCGTTTCGTCACCGAGCCCCAGAGGGTGACGTCCGGCAGCCAGCACCCGTAACGCGGGAGCCTCTTCGAGCAGCGCTCGCACCAGACGTACGCACTCGACCCGGACGGGATCGAAGTCGTCGAGCACCAGCAGCATGCGCCGGGACCGCAGGCGCGCCGCGATCTGCGCCGCCCCCACGGCCGCCCCGCCGCCCGCAATGCCCACGGAGTCCGACGAGCCGCCGCGTCCTCGCCCGGCCCCACCTCCCCGTCCAGTGCCTCGGCCACCGTCTGCACGACCGTTCGCCTACGCGTTCGACCCCCGTCCCACCACCGCACCCGCACGACGCCGTCCGGCAGCGAACCCCCCACCGCGGCGGCCACATGCTCGGCGAACAGGTCTTGCCCATGCCGCGCCGCCCACCACCGTGACGAGCCTGCCTTGGGCGAGGAGCCGCCGAAGCGCCGCCAGCTCCTCCGCCCTGCCCACCAACCCACCCCTGGCGGACCCGGCCGCCGCCGCGCCGCCCACATCCGGACCACCGGCCCGCCCGCCGGACCGTTCCGGCCGGGCCGCGTCCTCCCCGTCACCCCGTGTTCGCACGCCTCTCCATTCCCGCTCGCGTCCCTCGCCCACGCGAGCCTCGCTGCCCGCCCCGCGTCGCCACCGCTGCGCGGAACACGTACGCAGAATCGTCACTGCACCGATGTCGACAGATCGCTTAACTTCCCGGCTGCGCCCGAGGTAGTGAAGAGCCGAGCCGAATCATGCGGGGCGGCGAACCGTCGTATCCGTGTACGGGTACGGGCACACGGCCTGTGTGCGCCGCGACGCAGGGGAAGTCAGGCGAGACTCAGGTGGATCACCTCCCGTTGCGTCCTGCCAGACGTGACCGACGCAGCCCCTGTCCCCGCCTCAGCCTCAGCCTCCGCCGAGAAGCCCCCCGAGACCGGCGCCGCCCCCGAGCGGCTCCGGCCGGGGAGACCTGGCGTGCCCTGTACCGCCACTTCCGCCCGCACCTCGCCGCCGTCGCCTCGGTGCGCTCCTCACGCTGATCGGCGCGGCATCCGCCCTCGCGCAGCCTCTCGCGGCCAAGGCGCTGGTGGACCGGCTCGGCGCCGACGGTTCGATCACCGGCATCCTGGTGCTCCTCACCGCACTCGTGGTGCTCGGCACGGTGATCGAGTCGTTCGCCGTGTACGTCCTGGAGCGCACCGCCGAGTCCGTGGTGCTCGCCGCCCGGCGCACGCTGATCGGGCGGCTGCTGCGGCTGCGCCTCCCGGAGGTGGAGCGGACCCAGCCCGGCGACCTGATGTCCCGGGTCACCTCGGACACCACGCTGCTGCGGCCGTGACGACGCAGTCCGTGGTGTCCGCCGCGTCCGGCGGGCTGACCTTCCTCGCGACGATCGTGCTGATGGCGCTGATGGACCCGGTGCTGCTGGGTGTCACCCTCGGTGTGATCGTGCTGATCGGGGGCGCGGTCTCCCTCGTCATGCCGAAGATCGCGCAGGCGACGCGGCGCGCCCAGGAGGCGGTGGGCACGATCTCGACCGCGCTCGAACGCGCCTTCGGGGCATTCCGCACGGTCAAGGCCTCCGGTGCCGAGCGGCGGGAGGCGGAGGCGGTGCGGGAGGCCGCGCAGGACGCGTGGCGGCACGGCGTACGGGCGGCGAAGTGGCAGTCGGTGGCCTGGAGTTCGGTCGGGCTCTCCGTGCAGGTGTCGTTCCTCGCGGTGCTCGGGATCGGCGGCGCGCGGGTCGCGTCCGGGGCGATATCCATCTCGACGCTGGTGGCCTTCCTGCTCTTCCTCTTCTACTTGATCGACCCGGTGTCGCGGCTGGTCGAGGCGGCGTCGCAGTACCAGGTGGGCTCGGCGGCGATCGCACGGATCGTGCAGGCCGAGCGGCTCGAAACGGAGGAGACGGACCCTGCGGCGGAGCGGGCGGTGGGACAGGGCGGTGGTCCGGCTTCCGTGGTCTTCGAGGACGTGACCTTCCGCTACCGCGACGACCTCCCTCACGTCCACCACGGCGTGAGCTTCGACGTGCCGGGACCCGGCATGACGGCCTTCGTGGGCCCGTCCGGCGCGGGCAAGACGACGGTGTTCGGTCTGATCGAACGGTTCTACGAGGCGACGGGCGGCCGCATCCTGGTCGACGGCAAGGACGTACGGGAGTGGCCGCTGCCCGAACTCCGCGCCGCCATCGGCTACGTGGAGCAGGACGCGCCCGTCCTCGCGGGCACCCTCCGCGAGAACCTCCTCTTCGCCGCGCCCGACGCCACTGACGCCGAGGTCCGCGAGGTCCTCGTACGCGCCCGTCTCGACGGCGTCGTCGAACGGCTGCCGGAGGGCCTGGAGACGGTGGTCGGCCACCGGGGCTCCAAGCTGTCCGGCGGGGAGCGGCAGCGGGTGGCGATCGCCAGGGCGCTGCTCAGGAAGCCCCGCCTGCTCCTGCTCGACGAGGCGACCTCGCAACTGGACGCGGTCAACGAACTGGCGCTGCGGGACGTCGTGACGGAGGTGTCCCGCGAGGTGACGGTCCTGGTGGTCGCCCACCGCCTGTCCACGGTGATGCTGGCGGACCGGATCGTGGTGATGGACGCGGGCAAGGTCCGGGCGACGGGGACACACGCCGAACTGGTGGCGGCGGACCCGCTGTACGGGGAACTGGCGGCGACCCAGTTCCTGGCGGCGGCGACCCCGACGCCCGCGTCACCACCGGCAGCCAAGTCCCCCTCGGGCCCGGTACCGACACCGAACCCGGCTCCGACGTCGAACCCGGGGTCGGCATGAGCGGCCGCGGCGAGGTCCCGGACGGCACGTTCCCCGGCGACCCGAGCACCCCACCGGCCGTCCTCGTCACGCCCTGGTTCGTGCCCACCACGGTCCGGCCCGTCGTCTACCGTGGCGGCATGACGCGTCCGAACCCCCGTGCGGTGTACGACCGCTATGTCACTCGGATCTCCGACCAGTCCGCCCAGTTGGTCGCGGCCCTCGACGGCGCCGACGCCGCCGCGCCCGTGCCGGGCTGCCCCGGGTGGACCCTCGCCCACCTGCTCCGTCACGTCGGGCGGGACGCGCAGCTGGGCCGAGACCATCGTGCGGACACGGGCCGCCGAGCCCGTCCCCGACCACGAGGTCAACGACGTCACGCCCGGCGCGGACGACGACATCACCACGCTCACCGCCCGGCTCACGCGGAGCACCGCGCGGCTCGTCGAGACGCTGCGCGAGGGGGGCCCGGACGCCACGGTGTGGACGCCCGCCCCGGGCGGCACACCCCTGTTCTGGGCGCGGCGCATGACGTACGAGACCGTCGTGCACCGCTTCGACGCGACCGCCGCGGTCGGCGGGACCTACACCCTGGACACCGGCGTCGCGCTCGACGGCCTCGACGAGTGGCTGGAGTTCAGCACACTGCCGCAGGCCTACGAGTCACAGGACGCGCACCGCGCATTGCTCGGCCCCGGCCGCGGTGTCCACTTCCACGCCACCGACGCGCCGGAGGGCACGGGGGAGTGGTTCATCGACCTGTCCGGCGCGCCCATCACGGTGAGCCGCGCGCACAAGAAGGCGGGCACGGCCGTGCGCGGCCCTCTCACCGACCTGCTGCTCCTCCTCTACCAGCGCCGCTCCCCGACGGCGGCCGACGGCATCGAAGTCTCGGGCGACGCAGCCCTGTTCACCGCCTGGCTGGAGGGTGCGGGCCACTGGCTGCGGAGGTGAGGGAGGCGGCGGAGGCGCTGCTCGGCGGGGTTGGTACCGTCGCCCGCATGCCCTCCGTACTTGTCATCGGCTACGACCCTCAGGCCCTGCCCGGCACCGACGCCGAAGCCGTCCGCGCCGCGCTCGACAAGGAGCTGGCCGTGCTCGCGGAGCGTGGCGTCGAAGCCGCGGTGTCGACGGTCGTGTTCGACGAGACCGCGGAACTTACCCTCGTCGCCTCGCTGACCGAGCGCCCCTGGGACGTGGTGATCGTCGGAGCCGGCATCCGCAAGGCCGAGCCCCTCTTCCCGCTCTTCGAACGCATCGTGAACCTGATCCACCGCCACTCCCCGCAAGCGGCCATCGCGTTCAACAAGGGCCTCGACGACACGGTGGAGGCAGCGGAGCGCTGGCTGTGAAGAGGGGGATGACAGCGTTCTGGACAGGTCAGCGAGTCCGCCTGCGTGGCATCGAGCCCGATGACTGGGCCGCGTTCCAGCGCTTCGCCGCGGAGGAGGAGGGGTCGGGGGACCTGCCGCACCCGCCCGGCTCCGCCGAGCACTACCAGGCGTGGACGAAGGAACAGGCCACCGCCGCACCCGACGGCGACCACGTCCAGTTGGTCATCGAAGCTGTGGAGACAGGAGAGGCGGTCGGGGCCCTGGCCGCACGCCATGCCGACCCGCAGGCCGGCCGGTTCGAGTACGGCGTCACGATCGGCGCCGACCACCGCGGCAAGGGCTACGCGGCGGAAGCCGTGGTGATGCTGCTGCGCTTCATGTTCGCCGAGCGGCGCTACCACAAGTGCGAGGCGCGGATCTTCGCCCACAACGAACCCTCGCTGACGCTCCACCGCCGACTGGGCTTCGTCGAAGAAGGCCGACTGCGCCAGCACGTGTTCCTCGACGGGCGGCACCGCGACCTGATCGTCATGGGGCTGCTCGCCGAGGAGTTCCACCGACTCCACTCGCCGGGCACCCCGTAGGCGCGAGGGAGGGCTGTCTCTGGGACGGCAACCCCTGCTCTCGGTACGTCAGTTGCTCAAGCGGCCCGTACGCCCCACCCGGGCCCAGCGGTCCAGCGGCCCTACGGCGAAGGCGGCGCCTTCTGCGGGGCGCGCGGCGCGGGGGCCGGCGCGCGCATCGGTTCGGGGTGGGCTCGCGCGCCCCGAACCGTGTACGCCGGTGCGCGCCCGGGCAAGAAGCACCGGACAGCCACGGCGGAACAGGCAGGCGGCGGAACAGGCCATGGCGGGGAGGGCCGCGCCGCGGCACCGGTGCAGGAGGAGCGGACGCCCATGGCACACCAAACGTCCCAGGACTGGGAGTTCACCGACGACCGTGACCACCTGGTGAGGGCCCCACACCGCCCGGCCCGGCTGGTCGCGTACCTGCCGACGGCCGCCGCGCTGCACGACCACGGCATACGCCCCGTCGGTGCTTTCGGCTCCGCGCACGACGACCCCGCCGCACCAGATCCGGCCAAGTCCGGCAGCCTCCCGCCGGACGGCGTCGCCTACTTCGGGGCGGGCTCCGCGCTCGACCTGGAGGCGCTGCTCGCCGCGGGGCCCGACCTGGTCGTCGCGCTCACCTACGGCGGCGGTCAGGTCTACGGCATCGACCCGGAGGCCGCCAAGCACCTGGAGGAAGCCGGTGCCGCTCGCCGTGCTCGACGTCGGCCGCGGCCGCAGCCTCGCCGGGATCAGGGACCGCCTGACGCCCTCGCGCGCAGCCTCGGAGCGCCCGAGCAGCCCGATGCGCGGGCCGGACTCGAAGCCGCCGAGCGCCGGTTGCGCGAGGTGGCGGCCGGTGCGGTACGGCCGCGTGTGCTCGCCCTCTCCCCGGCGGGGCCCGACGCCGTCCACCTGGCGAGGCCCTACGCCTGGCCCGACCTCGCCGCGCTCGCCGGGCTCGGCGTCGGCCTGGTGGACCCCGTGGCCGGGCAAGGCGCCAACTGGTCCACGACAGGCTGGGCCGAAGCGGCAGCGCTGGAGCCCGACCTCGTACTAACCGACGTACGCTGCAACGCGGCCCGGCTCGGCGATGCCCTGGGACCCGGCGTCCGCGCCCTGCCCTGGAACCCCGAACTCCCGCCCAGCGCCCAGGAACACGCCCGCTTCTACACCGCCCTCGCCGACGGGCTGGAGGACGTGCGGCCCTGAGGGGGTAGCGGAACGCGAGGTGGCGACGCGCTCACTCCTCCCACGGCGAGTCCCGGATCACCTGGACGAAGTCGCCGCGGCTGAAGCCCGGCACGAAGTGCTCCAGGACGTCGGCCTTCACATTGCCGAAGGTGGTCTCCGGTTTCGGCGCGATGCCGTCGGTGAACGCCTTGAGGATGCGTCGCTTGAAGTCGGGGCGCGGGTGCAGGGCGGTGATCTCCGCGCGGTCGCTCGCGCTGACGCTGTCGTAGCCGACGCCGAGCACGTCGTACTCCACCCCGGCGGTCACGAGCGCCACCTCCGGTTCCATGAACTCGGGGATGCCGGGAGTCGTGTGCAGGGCGATGGACGTCCACACGCGCCGCACGGCGTCCTCGGGCACGCCCCGGCCGCGGAGGAAGCGGCTCGCCTCGTCGGCGCCGTCGACCTCGAAGCGGCGCCCGCTGCCGTGGAAGCGGGCGTCGAGCCCCAGGTCGTGGAACATGGCGCCGATGTACAGCAGTTCGGCGTCGAAGGTGAGCCCGCGGGCCCGGCCCTGGAGGCTTCCGAACCAGTAGACGCGGCGGGAGTGGTGGTAGATCAGGTCATCGGTCACGTCACGGACGAGCGCGGTGGCCTCGGCGGCGAGCTTGGAGTCCGGCACGGAGACCCCCGCGGCGGAGGAGGGGGATGAGGAGGAGGACGAGGGCGAGGGCGAGGGTGAGGTGGTCATGGGGAAGGCTGGCTCCTGTGTCGGTTGGCTCTGTAGGTCCAAGACTGCGCCTCATGCCCCGGTGCGGCCATGTCCTCATGGACACAGGTCCCACAGATCCGGACACCGCCACCGGCTACGTTGGAGCCATGCGCACCGCACCCACCGCTCCCGCCCGCGCGCCGCCACCTGCGTCGACAGCGCCACCCACGCCGATCGCGCCACCCGTGACGGCCACGATGTCCTCGTTCTCGCCTTCGACGGCGCGCGGCTCCTGGACGTGGCCGCCCCGCTGGAGGTCTTCCACACCGCGTCCGGCGCTCCGGGGCCTACCGGGTACGGGTCTGCACTCCCGATGGCCGGGACGTCACGACCTCCACCGGGCAGCGCATCGCCGCCGACACGGCCACGGCCGAAGTCACCCGGACCGACACCCTCGTCGTCCCCGGCCCGGCCGACCTGCGCATCCTCGAGCAGCGCCCGGAACTGGTCGCGGACGTGGCCCGGCTGGCGCTCGCGCGGGGCGCGTGGCCGCGGTGTGCACCGGCGCGTTCGCGCTCGCGGCGGCCGGTCTGCTCGGCGGCCGCAGAGCGACGACGCACTGGGAGTACGCCGACGACCTGGCCCGCACCCACCCCGACGTCACCGTCACGCCGGACGCCATCTACGTGCGGGACGGCCCGATCCTGACCTCCGCGGGCGTCACCGCGGCGTCGACGTCTGCCTGGCCCTCGTCGAAGAGGACCACGGCCCCGAAGCAGCCCGCCGGGTCGCCCGTGACCTGGTCGTCTTCCTCCAGCGCCCCGGGGGCCAGTCCCAGTTCTCCGCCGCCTCCCGCACCACGACGACGCGCCACCCGGTGCTGCGCCCGCTCCTGGACGCCATCGCCGCCGACCCGGCGGCCGACCACAGCCTGCGGTCCCTGGCCCAGCGGGCGAACATCAGTGCCCGGCACGTCTCACGGCTCTTCGCGCAGCAGATCGGCAGCACACCGGCCGCCCACGTGGAGACCATGCGGGTGGAAGCCGCCCGCATCCTCCTGGAGCACGGCGCCAACGTCACCGAGGCCGCACGGCGCAGCGGACTCGGCAGCGACGAGACGCTCCGCAGGACCTTCGCCCGCCACCTCGGCACGACGCCTTCCGCGTACGCCGCGCGCTTCCGCACGACGAGGGTGAGCTGAACGCCGTCCGCCCGCCGACGACACTGAGCGGCTTCGCGGATGATCCCTGCATGAGTGAGATCACCCTGATGTCCGACCCCGGGGTCGCCGCCGTGCCCGTGCGCGAGTGCGGAGAGCGGCTCATCGACGTACGGGAAGCCACCGACCTGCTGGTCGACTCGCGTCAACTGCCCGACTCAGGGCCATCGTTCACGTTGCTGCGAGAGGGGGTCGTGCGGCGGCTCGTGCGCGCCGAGGCGCTGCCCCCCCACGGGCTGCGGCTGCTCTTCGTGGAGGGCTACCGTCGCCCGGCGCTCCAGCGGCGCTACTTCGAGGAGTACGCCGGGCAGTTGCGGGACCTGTGGCCGAGCCGCACGGCTGCGGAGATCCACCGCGGCGGCCGCCCGTTACGTCTCCCCGCCCGACATCGCCCCGCACAGCGCGGGAGCGGCGGTCGACCTGACGCTCGCCGACGCCGACGGGCGCGAACTCGACCTCGGCACCCGGCTGGACGCCGACCCGGAGGAGAGTGAGGGCGCCTGCTACACCGAGGCCGCCAACATCGGCGCCGAGAGCGCGTCCGCCGCGAGATCCTCGGCGCGGCCCTGACCGGCGCGGGCCTGGTCAACTACCCCACGGAGTGGTGGCATTGGTCGTACGGCGACCGCTACTGGGCGCTGTCGTCAGGTGCGGAGTCCGCGCTGTACGGACCCTGCGACGAGGACGCGAGGGGGTCGTGCGGGCCGTCCGACGCGGTGTCGGGGTAGCCGTACGGGCCTCGCGACGCGGTGTCGAGGTAGGCGTGCAGACGGCCCGCGCCCTCCAGCATCGCCCGCGTCCGTCCGTTCAGCACGGTCTCCCGCTGGGCCAGGGCCGTCCGGAGCGCCTCGACGCCGCCGCTGCCGGCGCAGGTCGTCGAGGACCGGCCGGATCTGCGCGAAGAGGTAGTGGCTCTGCCGCAGCAGGTGGACCACGCGGGCGTCGCGCACGTCGGCGGGGAGGTACACGCGGTAGCTCGTGCCCGGCTCACGTGCGGGCGTGAGCAGCCCGGCCGACTCCCACACCCGCAGGGCAGAGGTGCGCACGCCCAGATGGGCGGCCACCTCGCCGACGTGCAGCCGCGAGCGCGGCAGGGCCGGGGCACCGGGTCCGCCCTCGGCGACGGCTTCGAGGGCCTGACCCGTCGCGCGCAGGGAGAGCCGCTGCTCGTGCAGGGCGGCGTGCCCCGCGTCGATGAGGGCGAACGCCCGCGGTACGTCCCCTTCGTGCACCGCCCGCATGACGGCCCGGGCCGTGCCGGGACCGTGTCCGCGGACCAGGGCCCGGTAGGTGAGCAGGGCCTGCCGGTGGCGGTCGTCGAACCTGCGGTATCCGGCGGGGGAGCGCGGCGCGGGCGGCAGGACGCCCGCGTCCGCGTAGTTCCGGATCTGCTGCGTCGACGCCCGCCGCCCGCGCGAGGTCGACCGGGCGAAGCCGCTCGGCTCCCGCCTGCCGCGTGAGGCCGCCTTCTCCAGCGCGCGCACGCCCTCGTCCCGGGGCCCGGCGCCGGCCGCCGCCCCCGGCGCGGCGCCGCCCGCACCGGCCCGGCCCGCTTCCCGACGACTCATCAAGACCTCTCCAGTGGTACGTCTCCCCCCTGATGCGCAGGCTACCGGGGGAGCCGTGGTCCCACGGGCAGGGAGCCGCAGCGGGGGAGAACAGTCGAACACCCACGGTGTGGATGATCTTGACTTGAAGATCACTACTGACTCGTAGGCGAGGCCGGGCCAGGTTGATCCACATCCCCTGTGACCCTATGAGCTCGACCCCGACCGCTGGCTGGACCAGACGTGGAGAGCGGCCCTGCCGGACGGCGCCTTCCTGCCCTTCGGGGCGGGCAAGCACAAGTGCATCGGCGACCACTTCGCGATGACGGAGATCGCCACGGCGATCGCGACCCTGACCCGTGCCTGGCGGCTGGAGACAGTGCCCGGACAGAGCGTCCGCCCGGTGGCGCGGGCGACGGTGCGGCCCAGCGCGCTGCTGATGACGGCGGGCCACCGGCGGGCCTGACGCGCCCCGGCCGGGCAGGGCTTCACGCGTCCGCGCCCGGCGTGCGCGCAGCGTCCGTACTTTGTGGAGGTTGCCGCAGTGCTCCATCGCGCACCAGCGGCGGCGGCCGGGCCGGGAGGTGTCGACGTAGACCAGGCGCAGTCGTCCGACGCGCAGGCGCGGACGCGGTGCCCGAACGGCCCCGTCAGCAGCTCGACGGCGTCCCGCGCCACGGTGGAGAGCAGCCCGGCCCCGTCGCAGCCCGGCGCCCAGCGGCGCCCGCCGTCCGGTCCGACGGAGGGGACCAGCGGCGGGTGGGCGGCCGTCGCGTTGAGGACGCCGAGGTCGGCCGGGGCGGGCCCCGCGCCCGCGGCCCGGGCGGACGTCACCCGGAACAGCGCGTCCCGCAGCCGCCGGGCGTGCGCCACGTCGGCGTGCGGACACGTCGAGGGCGGGCGTCGGCGTGAGCCGTGAACGCCCGGCCCAGGCGACCAGGTCCTCGGGGGCGCGCAACGTCTCGTGGCGGCGGAACTCCCCGGGGCCGCCGGTGGTCAGCAGCTCCAGGCAGAGCGCGCCCGGGTCGAAGCGGTAGGTGGCGCCGCTGCGGGCGCGCATCAGGATGCCGGGGGGCGCGGACGGTGCCATGTAACCACCATAAGCGGTTACGGTGGCCGCCCCCGGCGCTTAGACTCCCCGGCATGGACGACACCCCGCGGACACAGCTCGGCGCCGGAAAGTACCTGCTGGTCAGCAGTTACCGAAAGGACGGCACCCTCGTGCCGAGTCCGGTGTGGGTCGTCCCGGACGGCGACGCCCTCGGGATCTGGACCGCCGCCGACTCCTGGAAGGTGAAGCGCATCCGCCGACGGGCGGACGTCATGGTCGGGCCGTGCGATCGGCGGGGCAACCCGACGGGCAAGCAGCTCCCCGCGACCGCTGAGATCTGCCCGCCCGAGGTCACCGCGCGCTACCGCCGCCTCATCGCCCGCAAGTACGGCGTCATCGGCTTCCTCACCCTGCTCGGCAGCAGGCTGCGGCGCGGCCTCGACGGCACGGTCGGCATCCGCATCACGCTCGCGCCGCCGGGCTGGTGAGCCGCCGAGCCGGTCGGGCCGGTGAGCCGGTGAGCTGAGCCGGGGCGGACCCGCTGCGCCGCCTCAGGAAGCGCCCGGCTCCTGCTGGGCCGTCGCCGCCTGGAGGGCCGAGATGCACGCGCCGATGGCCTGCTGGAGGTCTTCGAGGCGGCGCACCATGTCGTCCTCGTAGATGTCCTGGAAGTCCTCGGCGTTCTGGATGTCGTCGAACGTCAGCTCCTCGAAGACCTTCGTCGCCTTCTGCAGGCTGCTGTAGAACTTCGCGCGCCGCTCCTGCACGCGCAGCTCCGGGTCGCTCTGGACCGTCTGCGCCACCAGGTCGCGCACCGTGTCGTAGGCCTCGCGCGCCCACTCGCCGGACTCCTCGCCGTCGTCCAGCTCGTCGATGAGGGACAGGTGCCGCTCGGCCTCCTCGCGCAGCTCGGCCGGGGCCTCGATCAGCTGGCCCGCGGGGGTCTTGACCTGGCCCTTCTCCACGATCTGGCGGACGTACTCGACGCGGTCGCCCGCCTTGGCCTCGGCCGCCACGGCCTTCTTCAGGTCGACGGCGCGCACGATGTCGCGGACCAGTTCGGTACGGAGCGCCGGGTCCTCGCCGAGGCGGTCCATCAACGCCTTCCGCGCGGCCTCGGCGGTGCCGGGGTCGGCAAGGATCGCGGCGCGCAGCGCGGTCGGGTTCTCCGCGACCTCCAGGGCCTTGGTCGGGCGGATGCCCTCGGCCTCGGCGGCCTCCGTGATCGCGGTGCCGCGCGGGTCAGCGCGCTGGAGCGGGAGGTGTAGTACGACAGCCACACGTCGGCGTCGGGCAGCTCCACGTCCATGCCGGGGGCGAGCGCCTCGAAGTGCGGCACCATCCCGTCGTCCGCGGCCTTGTCCCAGGCCTTGTAGTACCGCATGACCCGCTCCGCCGAGCAGCCCGCGAGCTCCGCGAACTCCTTGGCGGAGATCTTCGGCGTCTCGCCAGCGCCCTGCCCGCCCGGCCGCACGCTGCGGGCGACCTTCAGGCCGAAGGCCCAGCGCCGGTGCTCGCGTACGCCCCGAAGGCGCGGGCGTCCTCGGCCACCAGGAGCGCCGCGTCGGCGGCCGGGGCCGCGGCGAGGGCAGTGGCCTCGGTCGCGGGGGCCTCGGGAGCGGTGGCCTCGGGAGCGGTGGCCTCGGGAGCGGCGGTCTCGGACGGGGCGATGGCTGAGGTCACGGAAGCTCTCCAGGTGGGACGGACGCGCGGAGGTGGACGGGATACTTTATCGCTCCTATTGAGACGGTTTGCACGCGAGTTGGCCGCGCGCTCCGCTGCACCCGGCATCCGTTGGCGCCATGCCTTCTTCCCGGGGCGACGGCTCGCATAGGGTGCGTGGATGAGCATTCTGGATGACGCCCGCCCGGGCATGAACCCCGAGATCCGCCCGCAGGACGACCTGTTCGGACACGTGAACGGCCACTGGCTGGACACCGAGAAGATCCCCGAGGACCGCTCCAGCTGGGGCCCCTTCGTACAGCTGGCCGACACGGCCGAGCAGCAGGTGAAGGAGATCATCCAGGAACTGGCGGCGGAGGCCTCGGGCGCCCCGTCCGAGGACGCCCGCAAGATCGCCGCGCTGTACGCCTCCTTCATGGACGAGGAGACCATCGCCGAGCGCGGGCTCGCCCCCGCGCAGCCCCTGATCGACGAGGCCGCCGGGGTGCGAGACGTGCGCGAGCTGGCCGCCTTCCTCGGCCGCTTCGAGCGCATCGGCGGCTCGGGACTCTTCGGCTCGTACATCGACTCCGACGACCGCGACTCCGACCGCTACCTCTTCAACATCCTCCAGGGCGGCCTCGGCCTGCCCGACGAGTCGTACTACCGCGACGAGAAGTTCGCCGAGATCCGCGAGAAGTACGTCGCCCACCTCACCCGGCTCCTCGCGCTCGGCGGGCACGCCGCCCCCGAGGCCGCCGCGAAGAGCGTGCTGGCGCTGGAGACGAGGCTCGCCGCCGGGCACTGGGAGCGCGCCGAGACCCGTGACGTACTGAAGACCTACAACCTCACCACCCTGGACGAACTCCTCGCGCTGGCACCGGAGTTCGACTGGCGCGGCTATGTCGAGGGGCTCGGCGGTTCGGACGCCGTCATCGCCGAGACATGCGTGCGCCAGCCGTCCTACCTCGCGCACCTGTCCGCGGTCCTCGCCGAGGTGCCGATCGAGCAGTGGCGGGACTGGGCGCTGACGCGGGTCCTGCGGGCCTGCTCGCCCTACCTCACCGACGACTTCGTACAGAACAACTTCGAGTTCTACGGGCGCACCCTCAACGGCACCCCCGAGCTGCGCGCCCGCTGGAAGCGTGCCGTGGCCTTCGTCGAGGACGCCATCGGCGAGGCCGTCGGCAAGGAGTACGTCGCGCGGCACTTCCCGCCGTCGTCCAAGGCGAAGATGGACGACCTTGTCGCCAACCTCCTGGAGGCCTACCGCCAGTCGATCGCCCGCCTGGACTGGATGACCGACGAGACGAAGGAACGGGCGTACGAGAAGCTCGCCACGTTCCGTCCCAAGATCGGCTACCCGGAGACCTTCCGCGACTACTCGGCGCTCCAGGTCAGCGCCGACGACCTGCTCGGCAACGCGCAGGCGGCAGCCGCGTTCGAGTCGGACCGGCAGCTCGCCAAGATCGGTTCGCCGGTCGACCGCGACGAGTGGTTCATGCTGCCGCAGACGGTCAACGCGTACTACAACCCGGGCACCAACGAGATCTGCTTCCCCGCGGGCATCCTGCAGAAGCCGTTCTTCTCGCCCGACGCCGACCCGGCGGAGAACTACGGCGGCATCGGCGCCGTCATCGGCCACGAGATCGGCCACGGCTTCGACGACCAGGGCGCGCAGTACGACGGCGCGGGCAACCTCAACGACTGGTGGACCGCCGCCGACAAGGCCGCGTTCGAGGCCAAGTCGAAGGCGCTGATCAAGCAGTACGACGGCTTCTCGCCCCGCAACCTCCCCGCCGAGTTCGTCAACGGCTCGCTGACGGTCGGCGAGAACATCGGCGACCTCGGCGGCCTCACCATCGGGCACACCGCCTACCTCATCTCGCTCGACGGGGCGCCGATGCCCGAGAGCGAGGGCCTGACCGGTTCGCAGCGGCTCTTCAAGAACTGGGCGTACTGCTGGCGCACCAAGCGCCGCAAGGAGCAGGAGCAGCAGTACCTCACGATCGACCCGCACTCGCCCCCGGAGTTCCGCGCCAACATCGTCCGCAACCTCGACGAGTTCCACGAGGCGTTCGGCACGGTGGAGGGCGACGGCCTGTGGCTGGACCCCGCGGAGCGCGTACGGATCTGGTGAGCCGGCCGAGCCCTGGCGGCGTGCCGCCGGGCCTGGCCCGTCAGCGGCTCGGTTCAGGCGGTGAGTTCGGTCTGTTTGCCGGTCACCGAGGCCACGCACTCGGTGGAGAGCAGCCGTGCCCGCTTCTCCGGGGGGAGGGCGGCGATCAGGGCGGGCACGGCGCCCCGTTCCACCTCGCTGCGGTGGGCGAGCACGGCGGCGACCGGCCTCGTCCAGCGGCGCGTCGAGGAACCGCGGCTCTCCCGGGGCGGAATCCGGCGTGCGCGCGTCACCGAAGCCGAGCAGGCGGGGTTCCCCGGCGCCGAGAATGCGCGTCGCCTCCGCCAGCTCCGCGACGCGTGCGGTGCCCTGGGCCCAGGTCGCGGTCACCACGGGCGGCGTGAGCGCCCGGCGCCACCACCCCGGGGGCGACAACGCCCGGCCGGTACGGGGAACGCCTCGGTAGCGGCGTCGCCCCGGTGCGCCCGGCGGCAACCCCGGCCCACCTGCCCAGCGGCCCGCGCTACCCCACGCTCTGCGTCCCCGCCGCCTTCTCCTCCCGCGCCGCCAGCGGTACCCCCAACGGCCGTGCGAGGCCCACGATGCCCTCGTCGAGGCGCTGGAGGTGGCGCAGCACCCGGAAGGCGACCGAACCGGTGCGCAGCACCTCGTGACGGCCGCTGTCCAGCATCGAGGCGATGCTCGCCCCCGACTCGATCTCCCCGTCGGGCTCCTCGTCCCGTACGTGCGCGGCGATCAGATCGATGTTGTGCGTGATGCGCCGCCCCGCCAGGGCCAGCCGCGCGTCGGCCGCCACGCTCTTGCTGGACGGCACCAGCTCGGCCGTCGCCGCCAGCGAACGCGCGTGGTAGGCGCAGGTCTCCAGGAGCGCCACCACATAGCGGGCGTTCTGCCGCCGGGCCCGCAGCGGAGCGATCGGATGCGTCAACGGCTTCGTGGAGCTGCGCAGATCGTCCAGCGCGGTGTCCAGGTCCCGCGCCAGGTCCACGAGGTCGACCGCGGGCCCGCCGCTGAGCTGCGCCACCGCCGCCGAGACGACGTCCCGCAGGCGTGCGAGGACGGTGCCGAGTTCCTCGTCGGTACGGTGCGACGTACGCACCGGCAGGACGAGGACCGCCGCGATGATCCCGCAGGCCGCCCCGAGCGCCGTCTCCTCGACGCGCAGCACCAGGACGTCGAGGCTGTAGGTGTTGAGCAGCGTGTAGAGGAGCCCCAGCATGGCCGTGACGAAGAAGGACATCAGCGCATACGACAGCGGCGCGGTGAAGAACATCCCGAAGACGCAGAGGAGGACCAGGGCGAACGCGATCCACGTGTGGTTCCCGACGGCACCGGCCAGCGCCACCCCCGCCACCACACCGAGCACCGTACCGACCAGCCGGCGGTACCCCTTGACCAGGATCTCCCCGGTGGACGCGGTGTTGAGGAAGACGACCCAGCAGGTCAGCACGGCCCAGTACCAGCGCTGCGTGGACAGGAACTCGCCCCCGACGATGGCCAGCGCCGACCCCACCGACACCTGCACGGCCGCCCTGGTGGTGGGGCGCCGCAGCCCGGTCGGCTCCTCCTCGGCGGCCGCCGCGGCCTCACCGGAGATCGATATCTCCTCCGCCTCGAACTCCTCCCGCGAGCGCGCCGCTTCCGGAGTGTCGTACTCCTCGTCCTGTGCGGCGTCCACCGCGAGCCGCAGACCCAAGATGGCGCGCGCCGCCTCACCGACCGCGCGGAAGCAGTCCTGCACGGCGGGCGAACCCTGCGGAAGGCCCTGCTCCTCGCGGTAGCCGAGCAGCCGGTTGCGTACGTAGGGGAGCGCCGTGCCGCGGTCGTCGGGGACCAGGCGCACCACGAGCAGGAGCAGGGCCCGCAGGTCCCGCCGCAGCGCCGAGCCCGCGTCCTGCGCGATCCGGGCGCGCGCCGGCATGGCCGCCGACGCGTTCGGCAGCAGCAGCGTCAGCGTCTCCACGCGCTCGGCGCTGCGGGCGTTGAGGAGCAGGACGCCGAGGCGCTCCGCGGCGATCTCCGCGTCGGCGACCCGTCGCTGGAGCAGCGACGCCGCGGACGCGTCGCGGGTGCCCTCCGCCAGGCGGCCCTGGATCATCAGGGCGGCCTCGTGCAGGCGGGCGGTGCTGCGCCGCAGGTCGACCAGGACCGCGTCGACGTCCCCGGCATCGGCGTCGAGGAGTTCGATCTGGTGGGCCACGAGCTGCGCGAGCCGGGCCCGGAACGCCTCGCGCAGCCGCGCCAGGGTGCGTTCGGGCGTCTCCGGCACCAGGGCGAACCGTGCCACCGCGCTGCACGCGAAGGCGATGGTGAGGGTCAGGAACAGTTCGGGCAGGGCCGGCACGGACGCGCTCACGAAGAGCGAGACGAAGTAGACCTGGAAGCCGATCAGGCCGAGCGCGGTGCCCCGGTCGCCGAACCGGCGCGAGTACACCGCACCGAAGATCAGCATCACGAAGAAGATGTCACCCGCGATCACCCGGGAGTTGAGCAGCGCGCCCAGGGATATCGCCGCGAGCGCCACCGGCAGGCCGAGCGCCAGCGTGATCGCCTGGCCCCGCACCTCCTTCTCCTGGATGGCGAACGTGGCGACCATCGCCGTCATCGCGCCCGCCACGAGGTGCGTCACGGAGGTGCCGACGAGGGCGAGCACGGCGAGCGCGAGGAGGATCGCCCCGACCGTGCGCAACCCCGCCATCAGCCGCAGGAGTCCCGGGTCCGACGCCGAGAAACGGTCCCAGACGCTCTTCGCTGTCCTTCGTGCCACTGCCATCGCGATGTCGTGCTCCCCGCTGTTCTCTCGGTCCCTCTCGGCTCGTGTCCAGCATCGCACGAGCACATTCGCGAAGATCAAGGCTGGTGGGAGGCCTGTTCACCTGGGCCGCGCGACGCCTCCCGGCAGCCCCCGCCCCTCCCTCATCAAGTAGGCTCTGGGCCCCTTGAGGCTGCCGCTGGTCAGCAGTCGCCCGTCACTTGAGGAGGCAGCGTGTCGCCGATGGACCGTACGTCGCAGAGGGACCGGGCGTGACGGCGCGCGTGGCGGTCGGGGACACCGTCGAGGACTTCACGTTGCCGGACGAGACGGGCACCCCGCGCGCACTCTCCGAACTCCTCGCTGACGGCCCCGTGGTGCTGTTCTTCTATCCGGCGGCCCTCACCCCCGGCTGCACGGCCGAGGCCTGCCACTTCCGCGACCTGGCGGCGGAGTTCGCCGCGGCCGGCGCGCGCCCGGTGGGCATCAGCGCCGACGCGGTCGAGCGACAGCGGGAGTTCAACGAACGGCACGCCCTCGGCCTCCCCCTCCTCTCGGACACCGAGGGCCGGGTACGCGACCGGTTCGGCGTGACCCGCGGCTTCTCCCTGGCGCCCACCAAGCGCGTCACGTTCGTCATCGGCGAGGACCGGACCGTCGCCGAAGTCGTCCGCAGCGAACTGCGCATGAGCGCGCACGCCGACCGCGCCCTGGCCGCCGTACGACGCCTCAAGGAGCGGCCGGCCTGAGACGGCGCCCGGGTCCGGGGGTCGGCCGGGCGGGGGCAGCGGGGTTACTGAGGCACGGCGTCGAGTCGTAGGGCGGGGGGATCTCTGAGCGGCACGGGTCCAGGGACAGTGCCCGAGAGGCCGCCGCGTACGACGCCGGGCGGCTCTCCGCCGCCATGGACCGGGAGGTGCCCGATCCCTTCGCGCTGTACGAGCGGCAGCGTGCACGCTCCTTTCGGTGGGGGCGCGTCCCGGCCCTCGGGATGTCACACCACGTGGGCTTCCGGCCGGGTCGCGTACCCGGTGCGGAAGCGGTCCGCGTCGAGCGGGCGACGTCCACGCACGGGCGCCGTCCCAGGTGCAGATCGCGGACGATCTCGCCCACGGCGGGCGCCTGGAGGAAGCCGTGCCCCGAGAAACCGGTGGCGTACAGGAAGTTGGGCACGGCGGCGGAGCGGCCGAGCAGCGCGTTGTGGTCCGGCGTGACCTCGTACAGCCCCGCCCAGCCCCGGCACGTCTGCATGCGGGCGCGCGGCGCCGCCGTCGCAGGGCCGCGCGGAACAGGTCGAGCCACTGCGGCGTCCAGGTCGTGTCGAAGCCCTCCGGCTGCCGGGGGTCGGCGAGGCCGAGGAGCAGCCCGTCGTCGATGTTGTGGAAGTACGCCGAGGAGGCGAAGTCGATCGTGACCGGGATGCGGGGCGCGGCGGGCGTGAGCGCGACGGTGAAGGCGAGTTGCCGCTTCAGCGGGCGAACGGGCAGCTCCACGCCCGCCATGGCCCCGACCCGGGCCGACCAGGCTCCGCCGCGCACACGACCGTCGCACGAGACCGGTCCCTGGTCGGTGTGCACGACGGTGACGGCGGTCACCGGCCACATCCATGCCGGTGACCGTGGTGTGCGGGGCGAAAACGGCTCCGGCGAGGGCGGCGGCGCGCGCGTACCCCTGGACGACGAGGGCGGGCCGGGCGTGGCCGTCGGCGGGGGAGTGGGCGGCGGCGAGGAGGCCGTCGGTGCTGACGTAGGTGCAGAGGGCCCGGGCCTCTTCGGGACTGATCATGCGGCTGGGGACGCCGAGCTTGTGCTGGCTGCGCACGCCGTCCTCGAACTCCGCCACCTGCCGCGGGTCGGTCAGCAGGAAGAGATAGCCGACGGTGTCGAGGCCGATGCGGGCGCCGGGGCGGCGCGGGAACTCCGCGAAGGCGCGCAGACTCCGCTGCCCCAGCTCGATGTTGAGCGGATCGGAGAACTGCGCCCGCACCCCGCCGATCGGCTTGCCCGAACTGCCGCCGCCGAGTGCGCCGCGCTCGACGACGACGATGTCACGTACGCCGGCCTCGGCGAGATGGAAGGCGATGCTCGTCCCCATCACCCCGCCGCCGATGATCACGACCTCGGCGGTGGACGGGAGGGTCCGGTAGGCGGTCGAGGGCCGCGGCGGAGGTTTCGACGGGGACTCCGGCGGGGGTTCCCCCGGAGGTTTCGGCGGAGGCGCTGAGGGGGTCAAGGGGCCGCTCCCTTCCAGGCGTCGGCCTGAACCGACGTGGCGTGCCGGGCGACGCCGAGCCGCTCTGCCCGCCATGGTGCGCCACCGCGGGCCCCGCCGTCCATGAGCGGTCCCGGCCGCCTGCCTCCGCACCGCCACATTGGCCGAAGCTCTCCCCTGAGGGACCGCCGCGCCGCCGCGCCACGAGCCGCTCCGCCAGACGCCACACCGCGAAGCCCGCGGTGGCCACCAACAGGTAGGCCGGTACGAGGAGTTCGACGTCCGGCGACGACACGTCCGCGTGCCAGCCCGCGCCGCGCCGATCTCCCTCGTACACGACACGGTTGACGGTCAGGAACGTCAGATGGGCGCCGATGGAGACGCACAACGGGGCACGCCGGACGGCCGTGCGGGCCGTCACCAGCATCAATCCGAACACGGTCAGCAGCACCAGATAGCCGACCGGCTCCTGCCCGCCGGGCGCCGCCCCGACGGGCCCCGCCTGCCGGCCGAGGAGGCGCGCGGTCGCCGCTCCCGCAAGCGTCGAGACGCCCGGCACGACGAGGAACACGGCCGTGGTGCCGAGCGCGGACGCCGCGCCGCCGAACCGTGCGCGCAGCGCGTCAAGACGTAGCCGCGCAGGGTCGTCTCCTCGGGAAGGGCCTCCAGGAGGAGCGCGACCACGCCGTTCGCCACCACGTACCCGGCGAGCGTCCCGAGGTCGGGGCGGGACCAGTGGAGCAGCCCGGCGGCGGTCCCCGCACCCAGCACGAGCGCCGCGCCGCGCCGGTCACCCCCAGGCCGATGAGCAGCGCCCGCAGGTTCGCGCCGGTTCCGCCGAACCCGAGGTCCCGGAGCGAGCCGCCGCGGCGGCGCAGCGCGAGGACGACGAGCGAACGGCCAGCGCGCTGACCGCCGCGCGGGTATCAGCCGTGCCACGAACCCGCTCGCCCCGACGGCGTCGGCGATGACCGGCCCCGACTCGGTGCCCACGCCCAGCGCCACCCCCATGAGGAGCCCGCCGCCCAGGGCGCGCCGCAGCGTCCCGGGAAGCGGGGCCGAGGGCCCGGGGCGAAGGCCGGTCACGAGACGCATCTCTGTCTCACCTCTGGCTCACTTCCGACTTCCTCGCGTGCCACCCGCCACGTCGTCGCAGGTCGCACCGGGTGGTGTACTCACCATGGTCGGCGCCGCGGCGATCACGGGGGTCGTAGCCGCGGATGAGATGCGGGTACATCCTTCGATGCAGGAGCCGTGCCAAAGGCCAGCGTGCCGGCGGTCGGGCGCGGCCTCACATCGGGGGCGTGGCGGGCGCCGGACCCAGGGTCGTCGTGCCGGGCGCGGCACGGTGCCCGAGACCCGTGCGGTACGCGTCCATCGCCGCCTCCACCCGCCCGGTACGGCGCAGCAGATCCCCCAGCAGGCGGCACAGATCCGCCAAGTCGCCCGCCGCGCTGGACCGTTCGAGCAGGGACAGCGCCGCGCAGTAGTGCTCCTCGGCGGCCTCGGTGTCGCCCCGTTCTTCGGCGATCAGCCCCGAGCAGGCGGAGCGCCCCGCCCGCGTGCACCGCGCCTCGCCCGACTCCGAGCGCCCCCGACCCCGAGCCCTCGCCGGCGCCGTCCCGTACGGCCCTGGAGGCCAGCAGCGGACGGAGCAGCGCCTCGGCCTTCGCGGCCTTGCCGCGCCGCCGCAGGACATCCGCCAGCTCCACCTCGACCTGCTCGGTGAAGAGCGCGGCCCGCTTCGAGGCGAGGATGGAGCGGGCCGTGCGCAGCTCGCTCTCGGCGTGTTCCAGGTCGCCGTCCTGGGCGTGGACATAGCCCCGCATCCAGTGGCAGTGCGCCAGTTCGGTGCGGATGTGCAGCTGGCGGTAGAGCTCCTGGGCCTTGGCGAGCGAAGCGTCGGCCTCGGCGATGCGGCCCTCGGCGATGAGCGTGCGGGCCACCCCGCGGTGCATGCCGGCGACCAGCGCGGGATCGCTGACGCGTGGGGCGAGCGCGAGGGCCAGCTCGGCGGCGTGCGCGGCCCGGGCGTGCGCGCCCATGTCCATGTAGGGCGCGATCGACGCCGTGTAGAGGAGCAGCAGCGCATCCGGGTCGTGCAGCCCTGCGGCGTTCAGTTCGTCGAGGGTGCTCTCCAGGAGGTAACAGGCGTACCGCAGTTCGCCGGTGAGCAGATGGGCGGTGGCGCGGCCCCGGATGGCCGGGACCCGGCGCGGCAGCGGCTCGTCGGCGAGCAGCCGCGCTCAGACGGCGGCGAAACAGTCCCGGGCGCCGGTCAGTTCACCCGATTCCAGCAGGCAGTCGCCGAGGCCGAGCAGCGCGGCCGCCCGCTCCTCGGGGAGCGCGTACGCGACGGCTTCCTCGTGCAGGGCGCGGAAGAGCGTGGCCGCGTCCTCCGGAGCCCCGGTGGCGAGCGCCGCGCGGGGCGTCGGTGAGCCGCAGGCGCAGTCCTGCGGCGAGTTCGGCGGGGCGGCCGGTGGCCAGCTCCTCGAAACTCACGCCGAGGCGCTGCGCGAGATGCCGCAGCGCGGCCTCCGAGGGGCGCACCTTGCCCGATTCGAGCGTGGAGACGTACGCGGGTGTGTAGGCGGGCTCGGCCAACTGGCGCTGCGTCAGGCCTCGTTCGGCGCGCAGCCGCTGCACACGGCGCCCGATCTCGGCCGGGTCGTCGCACCGTACGCCCGCGGAACTGTCCTGTGTCACCGTGGCCTCCCCCTGCATCACTGTTCCGGTCGCTCCGCGCCCGGCGACTTGCGGCATACCCATTGCCCGGATGCCCAGGAGTCTCTACGTTGAGCCGCGCTTAACCGTACTTAACTCGCCATTTATATCCCGGACTTCGGAAGGATGCCGATGCCCCCCACGCACCGAATACCCGGCCGGAGCAGACGCGTACCGCTGCGCGCCGCTCTCGCCACCGGAATCGCCCTCACGGCGGTATGCGCCGCCACGGCACCGGCCGCTACGGCACCGGTCGGCACGGCAGCTTCCGTTACGGGCGCGGCCGCCCCGCCCGACCCCGAGCAGCGTCAGTCAGCCGCAGGCCCAGCGCGTCGGAGTACTTCCCCGGCCCCGGCGCCCACCCCCGGCACACCGAGGTCCCCGCGGCCGAGCCGCTCTCCGCGAGGGAGCGCGCCACGATCAAGGCGGACGGAGACGTCGTCCCGATCGTGCAGACCGGACCGACCGGCACCAAACTCGACGTCGTCTTCATCGGCGACGGCTACACCGCCTCCCAGCAGGAGGACTTCCACGCCGACGTGCGCGCCAAGTGGGCGAAGGTCTCCGCCGTCGAGCCGTACGCCTCGTACAAGAGCCTCTTCAACGTCTGGGCCGTGGACGCGGTCTCCCGGCAGTCCGGCGTCTCCGGCGACCCGGTGAGCGGGACCGTGAAGGACACCGCCCTCGGCTCGGCCTTCTACTGCGACGGCATCGAGCGGCTGCTGTGCGTCGACACCAACAAGGTCGAGTCGTACGCGAAGAAGGCCGCGGACCCCGACCTCGTGATCGTCCTCGCCAACTCCGCCAAGTACGGCGGCGCGGGCTACAACGACATCACTTCCCCGTCCGGCTACGACGGCATCGCCACCGCCTCCTCCGACCACGCCCACTCCGACCAGGTGCTCGTCCACGAGACCGGCCACTCGCTGGGCAAGCTGGCCGACGAGTACTGGTACGACGAGTACGGCACCTACACCGGCGCCGAGCCGTGGGAGTCGAACAGCAGCAAGCTCACGGCCGACCGGCTCACCGCGCTGAAGAAGAAGTGGTACCGGTGGATCGGCCGGACCTCGCCGGACGGCGGCACGGTCGGCGCGTACGAGGGCGGCGGCTACCACCCGCGCGGCCTCTACCGGCCCACCACGAACTCGATCATGCGCACGCTCGGCCGCGAGTTCAACCTGCCCGGCCGCGAGGCCATGATCGCCGGCTTCCACCGGCACGCGTCCGTCGTCACCCCGCTCACCTCCACGGACAGCCCGGTGCGCCGCGACGCGAAGGTCACCGTGGAAGCGGCGGACGGCATCCGACTGCGCTGGTCCGTCGACGGCCGCGAGGCGAAGCAGGCCAGGGACGACACGACGGTCAGCCCCCGCGCGCTGGGCGTCCCGGCCGACGGCCGCACGCACAAGCTCTCCGTCCACGCCACGGACGGGACGGCCGCGGTCCGCGACCCGGAACTGAAGTTCCGCTGCTCAGCGACATTCTTACGTGGCGGGTTTCGCGCTGACGGGGGTGCGGGCGGGGTGACCGGCGCCCCGGGGTGCCGGGCCCCCTCAGTACCGGGTCCCTGGGCGGCCGTGTGTGCGGCTCGGGGAACGGTCGCTCTTCAGCGGCCGGGGGCGGTGGGTGACCGGCCGCCGTACCCACTGTCCCCGCCAGTACCCGCTGTCCCCGCTGTCCCCGCCGTACGTACGTGCTCCTTGCCCGGGGCGTGATGGAGGCGCCGCTTTATCGGCCACTGGGCGCTCACCGCCCGGTGGCCCCCCGCCACGCGTCTGGCGTCGCCCCTACGTGACCCGTGTCGCTTCCGGCTCGGCCCCGCGAGGCCCCGCCAGGCGGCTCCGGGGGCTGGAGTCGCGTACGACCAAGGTGGGGGCCAGCCGTATCGACCGCTGGGGGCCGCTCGTCTCGCCGGACAGGCGCAGGGTCAGGAGGTGTGCCGCCTCGGCGGCCAGTTCGGCCACCGGCTGGCGGACCGTCGTGACGCCCGGTGCGGAGAGCGCCGCCATCGGGATGTCGTCGAAGCCGGTCACGGCGACCTCGCCGGGCACCGCCACGCCGAGCTGCTGGAGCCGCTGAAGCGCCCCGATCGCGATGAGGTCGTTGGCGCAGACGAGGGCGTCGGGGCGGGCGGGCCACACCTCGTCGACGGCGGCCCGGCCCCACTCCACGGAGAGTCGCCGAGAGCCACCCGCTCCGGAGCGCGGATCGGAGCGCGCCCGCCCCGGCCGCGTAGGCGCCGCGCGGCACGGCGGCGCCGACGCCGTCCCCGCCGCCCCGAGGAAGCAGACGCGGCGGCGCCCGGCGCGGCCAGATGACCGAGGACGAGGGCCATGCCCGCGGTGTTGTCGACCGCGACGGAGTCCGCCACGCCGGGGCCGCAGCCGCGGTCCATCAGGACCAGCGGCACCCGCGCGCCGCCGCGGCCACCGCCTCCCGGCTGCGGTCCTCGTCCGCCGGGATCACCAGCAGCGCGTCGACCCGCCGGCTCAGCAGGTCCGCCACGTACTCCGCCTCGGCCACCGGGTCGTCGTCGCAGTCGGCGAGCAGCACGGCCCGGCCGTCGGCGTGCAGGGCGTGCGTCAACTCGCGCACCAGCGCGGGATAGAAGGGGTTCGTGATCTGCGGCAGGACCAGGCCGACCGTGCCTGAGCGGCGGCCGCGCAGCGCCCGGGCCGCGTGATTGGGGCGGTAGCCGAGCGCGTCGGCGGCCTCGCGGACCCTGCGGGCGGTCTCCGCGCCGACGGGCCGCGTACCGGCGAGGACCCGGGAGACGGTGGCGACGGAGCAGCCGGAGGCCCGGGCCACGTCCCTCAGCGTTACGTCGGCCACGCCGTGCCCGTCCCTTCGACCAGCCGCCAGATTTCGGCAAACGTTATCAGCGGGTGTTCGTCACAACCAGACCCTCGGTTCGCGACGACCAGAGCAAGACCAGGCCCGTTTTTCGCGCTGGTTTCCGCCAGTTGACACCGGCACGGAGTCTGTCGGTCCCTGTCCGTTCCGGGCGCGTTTGCCACGGTGTGGTTTCGGCCATTGACATAATCCGGCCCTGTGCACACAGTCTTCGGAGAACGTTTTCCCGAGTCGGCGCCCCGCAGGGGCGGCGGCTCAGCCGAACAAAGAGGTTCCGCGATGCCCCGAAAGATCATCCTGGACTGCGACCCGGGACATGACGACGCGATCGCCATGCTCCTGGCGCACGGCAATCCGGATGTGGAGCTGGTCGCCGTCACCACCGTGGTGGGCAACCAGACCCTGGAGAAGGTCACCCGCAACGCCCTCTCGGTGGCCCGCATCGCGAACATCACCGGTGTCCCCTTCGCTGCGGGCTGCTCCCGCCCCCTGGTGCGCACCATCGAGACGGCGCCCGAGATCCATGGCGAGAGCGGCATCGACGGCCCCGTCATGCCCGAGCCCACCCTCGCCCTGGACGAGCGCCACGCCGTCGACCTGATCATCGACACGGTCATGGCCCACGAGCCCGGCGAGATCACCCTCGTCCCCACCGCCGGTCTGACCAACATCGCCATGGCCGCCCGCAAGGAGCCCCGCATCGTCGAGCGCGTCCGCGAGGTCGTCCTGATGGGCGACGGCTACCACACGGGCAACTGGAGCCCCGTCGCCGAGTTCAACATCAAGATCGACCCCGAGGCCGCGCACATCGTCTTCAACGAGCCGTGGCCCGTCACCATGGTCGGCCTCGACCTGACCCACCAGGCGCTCGCCACCCCCGACGTCCTCGAGCGGATCGCGAAGGTGGGCACCGGGCCCGCCGTCTTCGTGGGCGAACTCCTCGACTTCTTCGGCGCCATGTATCTGGAGGCCCAGGGCTTCGCGGCCCCGCCGGTCCACGACCCGTGCGCGGTCGCGTACGTCATCGACCCCGACGTCATGACGGTCCGCAAGGCCCCCGTCGACATCGAGCTGACCGGCACCCTCACGCTCGGCATGACCGTCACGGACCTCCGCGCGCCCGCCCCCGACGACTGTCACACCCAGGTCGCCGTCGACCTCGACCACCAGCGCTTCTGGGACCTCGTCGTGGACGCGCTCCAGCGGATCGGTGACGTCCGGATCGGTGACGTCCGGATCGGTGACGTCCGGACCGGTGACGTCCGAATCGGTGATGCCCGGATCGGTGACGTCCCCGCATGAACGCCTCCTTCACCGAACCGTCCGCCGCGGCCCCCGGCGCGCCCGCGGCTCCCGCCCCGTGCGCATCGGCGTCCTGGTCACCGCGCTCCTCGCCGCGTGCGCTTCGCCTTCCAGCTCAACGCGAGCATGCTCAGCCCCGCCCTGAAGAACATCGAGGACTCCCTCGGGGCGACCTCCGCGGAGGTCGGCCTGACCCAGACGGCCTTCTTCACCTCCGCCGCGCTCTTCTCCCTCTTCCTGCCGCGCCTCGGCGACCTCGTCGGACGCCGCAAGGTGCTCGCCGGGATGCTCGCGCTCATGGTCGTCGGATGTGTCGTCGCCGCCCTCGCCGAGAGCGTCCCCATGCTCTTCGCCGGCCGCGTCATCCAGGGCGTCTCCGGCCCCACCGTGCCGCTCTGCCTGATCATGCTGCGCCACGAGGTGCACGAGCCGAAGAAGTACGGCACCCTCCTCGGCGTCATCACCGCCGTCAACGGCGGCATCGCGGGCGTCGACTCCCTGGCGGGCGGCTACCTCGCCGACCACCACGGCTTCCAGTCGGTGTTCTGGTCGATGGCCGGCGTGGCCGCGTCGCCGCGGTCCTGGTCGCCACCCTCACCCCCGAGTCCAAGGCCGCCGACACCGCCGACACCCGCATGGACTGGCCCGGCGTCACCCTCCTGGTCGTCTCGGTCGGCGCGGCCCTCATCGCCCTCAACGAAGCGGGCAAGCTGGGCGCCGCGAACTGGCCGCTGGTCGCGGGCCTGTTCGTCGTCTCGGCCCTCGCCTTCGCCCTGTTCTGGCGCACCGAGGACCGCAGCAGCCACCCGCTGGTCGCGACCCGCCACCTGCGCCAGCGCTCCACCTGGGCGCTGCTGCTCACCACCGTCCTCACCATGACGGGCGTCTTCGCCGTGATGAACGGCATGATCCCCGCGTTCGCGCAGGACGCCCAGGCCGGCTTCGGCATGAGCGCCGAGCAGTCCGCCTGGTGGACCCTGACGCCGTACGCCCTCGCGGGCCTCGCCATGGGCCCGATCGCCGGGCGCCTGGCCGCCACGTACGGGTACGGGCGCATCCTGCGGCTCGGTCTCATCGGCTCGGCCGTGACGGTCGCCCTGATGCTGTTCACGCTGCACGCCGACTCGCGGCTGCTGCTCCTGGCCGCGTCGATCCTCATCGGCGTCACCTACGCGGGCGTCGGCAACATCGTCCTCAACGGCCTCGGCATCGTGCTCTCCCCGAAGGAGAACCCGGGCTTCCTGCCCGGTCTGAACGCGGGCGCCTTCAACCTCGGCGCCGGCCTCAGCTTCGCCGTCCTGTACGCCGTGCAGACCGCCGCCGAACCCGCCGACAAGACCTCACCCGCCGGCTATACGGCAGGCATGATCGCCGGGGTCGCGCTCATCGCGGCGGCCTTCGCGACGTCCTTCCTCATCCCCAAGCCGGTGGAGGCGGAAGCCACCGAGTGACCGGTGCCGGTACGCACGGGCCCGTGCCACGGCTGAGCCATGGCACGGGCCCGCGCGTGTCACCTGTCCCGCGCCGGCCGGCTCAGCCGTCCTCAGGCCGCCGAGACCCGAGCCGAGAGCCCGTAGTCCAGCTCGGCCCCGTCGACGAGCAGGGCCTCCACGGAGCGCGTCACGGGGTCGATGTCGGCCTCCATGCCGTCCCCCACGAACCGGGGATAGCCGGAGGCCCCGGTCTCGCCGGTGGCCACCACGACGGCCGAGCGCAGGGCCCCACGGGTGTCGCCGGTGGCCCTGCCGTCCCCGCCGAACTCGGGAACCAGCAGAATCTCGAAGCGCTGCGGATGTGTCTTCATGCGACGACGCTAGACAGGAGTGACGCCCGCCGCATGTTCTCGCCGCCCGGGCGCGGACCCTCGCGTCCGCGCCCGTAGGTCACCAGCGGATGGCCGTGAAGTCCACCGGCCGGGGCCGCAGCGTCGCCGTCCGAGCGGTCAACGCGCGCATCCGGTCCGCCATTTCGGCGGCGGGCAGGTGCTTGCGGTCGCCGTGTCCGGGCAGCAGCCACTCGAAGCGGAGCCGTTCGGCCGTGCGGGCCAACGAGGCGGCCAGCTCCTCGATGGAGTACCAGGTGACGCTCTCCGCCACCTCGATGTCGCCCGTCGTACGCGACCAGTAGAAGCTGTCGCCGCTGAAGCAGTACCGCTCGTCGGCGACGAACAGGACCGTCCCGCCGTGTGGCCGGGCAGCGGATGGGCGAGGACCCCGTCGCCGACCTCGACGCTGTCGTGGCGCGCAGGACACGGTCGGCGTCGGGCGCGGCGTCCAGGTCTCCCTCGTGAATCCACAGCCGCGCCGCGAAGCGGTCGGCGTAGCGGCGGCCGTGGGCGGCGTGGTCGCGGTGGGTGAGCAGTACGTCGGTGACGGTGCCGATCCGCTCGTACCGGGCGGCCAGCGTCTCGCTCCAGCGCGGGGTGTCGACCATCATCAGGTTCCCCGAAGGGCGGCGCAGGAGATAGGAGTTGGCGCCCGCGGTACGGGTGGAGTTGTGCCCGCAGAACAGAACGGTCGCGTCGGTCTCGTCGCCGTCATCGATGCCGCCGGTGCCGTCGACAGGCAGGGGGTAGGGGTCCCACTGGTCGTCCAGCCGGCCGGTGGTGGGCCGGATGGAGCGGGTGTGGCAGGCGAACGCGGCGGCCCGCACCCGGTGTTCCTCCGCCGCGTCGCGCGGCTGGCGGAGCAGTTCGGATCGGCCGTCGACCTCGTGGATCAGGTCGGGGGCGAGCTGCCTGGCGACGTCGCAGTTCGTGCAGCGGTCGTCCACGTACCAACCGGAGGCTGAGGGCCGGGCGGCGAGGGTGTCGTTCATGGTGTGCCTCGTTTCCTGCGGGGGGGCGGACCGGGTTCCTCCCACCAGAGGTATCCCGGCGCGGGACGGAAGTGGAAGGGGGTCGCGCCCTTGTTTCCCCGGGCGGGAGCGACTCTCACCGACGGGGACCGAGCGGCGCGTGGGGTGACGTGTACATGCCACTGCTCGGCTTCGCCCGGCGGAGGAATCACGTGCCGAAGCCCCGGGGTACCCGCCCCGGGGCTTCGGCTGGGACATCAGTCAGCGCGCCGGCAAACCGGTGACCGACCGTCCGGTGAACCGACCGTGTCGTCCGCCCCGGTCAAGACATGATGATCTCCAGCCAGGGGCTCATCATCGTTCCGGTTGCGCCGCGCGGCTGCTGCTGGAGCTGTGCCTGGGCGGCTTCCAGGTCCTGGCCCGGGCCCTGCCAGAACGTGTACGGCCCGTTTCCGCGCTCGGGCGGGATCAGCGCCCAGTACTGGTAGTGCGTCAGGGTGAGGTAGACGCGCTTGTTGATGTAGTCCAGCACCACCTTGACGTTGTGCTCCCAGTCGCTTCCCGTGCCGGTGTACTCGGCGAAGCCGCGAGGGGCCGTGGCCGCGTTCTGGACGGAGGAGCCCGCGCCGGACTGCGAGTGAGCGGTGTAGTGGGCGTGCAGCGGCTGGGCGTGCGCGGGGACGGCCGCTGGGTTGAACTGGTTGTCGGGAAGCCTGCCGTAGTCGTCCTGGTGCCAACTGCGCAGCGTGCCTGGCTGGTTGGGGCTCTTGTCGCGGGCCGCCTTCTGCGCCCCGGTCCGCTCGTCGATCACCGGTTGCTGTTGGCCCTCGTCCGGTGCCTCCAACTGGTAGCGCACATCGAAGATGAGGTTGAGCAGCGGGCGCGGCAGCATGTCGACGGCCTGCCTCAGCGTGAGCCGCGTCAGGGGGAGGTTCGCGCCGCCCCGGGGGTGGCTCTGCAGCCTCGGCTGCTCCTGCGGCGCTCCCCCCACGAGCGGACCCAGCGACTGGCCGGTCTTCTCCCGCATCGTGTCGTCGTCTCCCCAGTACGGCTCCGTCTTGCCGGAGAGGGACGTGTGGTAGTACCCCGTGCCCTCGGTGTCCGGCTCCGTCGCGTACCGGGTGTCCGCGTTCGGCACCGGGACCAGGGCGCCGGGCCCGTCCGGGTGGCCCGGCGGGTTGTAGTCGGAGACGTAGGTCTGCTGATTTTCCAGCAAGGTGTTCACCTCGCCGACGAGCGCGGTGGTCAGCCGCAGGGCCTCCCGCACGTCGGGCGTGGCGGACTTGAGCACCCGCATGATCGCCTTGAACCGCGCCTGGAACGTGCCCTGAGGGCTGAGGTTCTGGGCGCGGTTCACCTCGTCCTGCACGGCCATCGCCAGATACCGCATGAGCTGAGGGGCGGCGAGTGTCTCTTCGGTGGCGTTCACTCCCCGCATGTACATGCCGGGGGTGACCTTGACGATCCGCTGCACGGCGGCGGGTTCACCGGCCCCCGCCCGTGCGCCCGGGCCCGGCCCCGCCTCGTACGCCCCGGCCGCGGGCCCCGCCATCACGCGCTGCGCGGTTGCCTCGGCCTCCCGTTCGAACCGGTCGGCGGGATCGGAGACCTTCAGACCGCTCCCGTTGTCGTCCCGGCGACGGGACCCTGGCGCTGCTGGATCACATGAACGAGTTCATGGGCGAGGGTGTGCCGGTCCGTGCCGCCCTCTCCCATCACGACGTGGCTGCCCGAGGTGTACGCCCGTGCCCCCACCTCGGCCGCGGAGGACCGGGCGGCCGGACCGCTGTGGACCCGTACGTCGGAGAAGTCGGCGCCGAGCCGGGCCTCCATGTCGCTACGGGTCGCTTCGTCCAAGGGACGTCCAGGGGCGCGCAGTACGTCATGGACGGCGGAACGCTGCACCGCGGGCTGCTCGTGCCCGCAGCCGGCATCGTGCTGGTGCTCCTCCGGGGGCAGGTGCCCGGACTGGCGCAGCATCTGCACCACGGCCTCGTTCCCGG
Source organism: Streptomyces huasconensis (assembly GCA_004010275.1). Lineage (GTDB taxonomy): Bacteria > Actinomycetota > Actinomycetes > Streptomycetales > Streptomycetaceae > Streptomyces > Streptomyces huasconensis. Next base: position 3,057 of record RBWT01000013.1, on the reverse strand, counting down.
CGGCCTCCTGCAGCGCCGCGAGGCCTTCCGGAGCGGCCCGTGGTGCGGCGGGCTGCCGGGCCGGCGCCCGGCTCGTATCGGCGCCGGTCGTCCTCGCCCTGTCGCGGTCGTGCATGTGTGCCCCATCTGACGGCGTATTCCGGTTTTCCCCCTGGATACAGGGCGGGCGGTACCCGCACCAGGGGCGCCGGGGCAGCCCCAGGGGCCGAAAGACTGCCCCGGTGTGCCCTCGGACCCGCACCCGACGGGGTGAGAGCGGGAAAGGCGTCAGAGGCGGGTACTTCGGGTACGTCCGCCCCGCCGCGTCGTACGGCGCCAGCCGAAGGGGCCGGGCAGGTCCATCGAGGTCGTGCGGCGGCCCGTGCTGCTGTGGGTCCGCCGGGGCCCGTTGCGGCCGCCCGTGGTGAGGGACCAGGAGCGCTTGTTGATGTTCAGGCGCACCCCGGGAAGTATCCGGAAACTCTTGCGGAACGTGAGTGGCATGGACTCCTCCTGATGTCCCGTCACGGGTACCCGGCCGGGGCCGGACCTCACGCGCGCGTGCGGAGCCTTCGTGTGCGGAGCCTTCGGGGCGCCCCCTGCTTTCCGGAAAGGGGGCGAGGCAGGGCCTCCCAGAGCCGGTGCGTGTCGGCCGCAGGGTCCTCCTGTACGACGGGCGCGTCATCGCCCAGCCGCATGACGGACCGCCGCTCGCCGTACGCCGGCCACGGCGGCAGGACACCGCCCGGGGTGTCGGGCCGCCCGGTCCGGGCGAACGAGATCCACGCCTCGCGCATGCGCAGGGAGAGGTCGCGCGGGGCGTCGGGGCCGAGAAGCGGGTCGGAGAGGTTGCCGAAGACGAATCCGACATCCGCCAGGTGACAGGCGCCCAGAGCGCCGTCCAGGACGGGCGAACGCCACGCGAACTCATATACGTACGTCCGCGCGCCGAGCGCGCTCGGGCCTCGGCCACGCGGAGGGCGGGGACCCGGTACGCGTGGTCGGTCATGGCGGCGGAGAGCAGGTCGCCGGGGGTGGCCCCCGGGTGCGCGGCGGAGTAGGTGGCGCGGGCCTCGGCGGAGTCGAGCCCGAACCCGGCGAGGAAGCCGTCCAGCACCCCGTCCGTGATGCGCGGCGCGATGCCCAGCGGACCGAGGAAGAGCCGGAACTCCTCGGTGGTCGTGCCCGTGAGGAGGTCGATGTCCCGGCCGGCCCCGCCGGCGAGGGCGTCGATCGGCCGCTCGGGCAAGGTGGCGCCGTCGACCACGGCAGCACGGTGGTGCCGCCGCCCGCCGACTCGCCCCACAGGCCGGGTCCTCGGCCCGCGGTGATCTCCTGGCCGAGCGCGCTGTCGGCGGCGACGAGCCGCTCGGGCGGTACGGACGCCAGTCCCTCGCGCGTCGGCTCGACCCCGGCGAGGGCGGCCAGCCGCTCGGTGACGCGCCGCGCGACGCTCTCCGGATGGCTGTGGTGCCCGGCACCGCTCTGCGTGATCGCGCGGCGGAACAGCCCGCGCGCCCGCGGCATGGTCATGAGCGCCGTGATGCTGATGGCGCCCGCGGACTGCCCGAAGACGGTGACGTTGTCCGGGTCGCCGCCGAACCCGGCGATGTTGTCCCGCACCCACTCCAGCGCCGCGATCTGGTCCAGGAGACCGAGGTTGGCGGTGCCGTCGGGCAGCAGCAGGAAGCCTTCGGCGCCCAGGCGGTAGTTGAGGGTGACGCACACGACGCCGTCGGCGGCCAGTCGCGTGCCGTCGTACGTGGGCAGGGAACCGGCTCCGTTGCGGAACGCGCCGCCGTGGACCCAGACCATGACGGGCAGCCGCCCACCGGTCCGACCCGGCTCGGGCGTCCACACGTTGACGGTCAGGCAGTCCTCGCCCGGGGCTTCCGCGTCCACGAGCAGCCCGGCCATCGCGGGGTGATAGCCCGGCTGGGGCGCGGGCGGACCGGGGCTGAACGCGTCCCTGACCCCCGACCAGGGCTCAGGGGCCTGCGGCGGCCGCAGGCGGCGCGGACCGAACGGCGGGGCGGCGTAGGGGATGCCCTTGAACGCCGCGACCTCGCCCTGCCGACGGCCTCGTACCGGGCCTGCGGTGGTGGGGACGGTGATGTGCACGAGGGCCGCCTCACGATGGTGTCGATCTTGCCGGGCCATCCTCGCCGTGGCTGCCGGGGCGGACAACTCCTTTTCGTCGTCTCGTCTTCGGCCCCCAACAAGGACGCCCGATGCTCCTGACCGGCACCTTTCGTCCTGTGAAAGTGGTCACAAGGCCCGAACTCATGATCGGGGGCGGGTGCCCATCACGCACCGAGTTCGCGTAAGGTCGCGGGTCGGCCACCCACGGCCGACCGAACCACACCGTCACCGAACAAGGAGTCGCAGGTCATGCCGGCCAATGACACCGCCCAGGCGCCGATCTATGAAACCCTCGTCCAGGAGCACGGCGACGTTCTCGCCACGGCTCGCAAGGCCGCGGAGGAGACCCAGCAGACGGCCCAGGACGTCCTCGACTTCAGCACCCCGCCCCGCGTGAGCGTGCCCGCGGAGCCGGCCTCCTGACCCGGCCCCGGGGCGACGCCGCCTCGCGCCGGGGGCGGCCGATCGGTCAGGATGACGCCATGGACCACGAGTTCTGGAAAGAGATCCACGACCGCGGCGGCATCCCCGCGGTCAGGAGCGCGCTGGCGGAACTCCCCGAGGACCTGCCCCCTCGGGAGGCGGAGGCCGCGGCCGAGCTGGCGCTGAAGGTCATCGAGGAGGACATCGCCCGCCTCAACGCCCGCGCCGACGCGGCTGAGGCGAGGGCCCGCGACCTGGCCGAGCAGACCCGCGAGGTGCACCGCCGACTCACGGAGAACGCCACCCGCGACTCGGACGAGGCGTGACGAGCGGCAACCCCGGACGCCTGGGCACGCCGCGCTGCTGAGCATCGGCGCAAGCTCCCCCCGGCGGACGTCGGCGTACGGTCCCGGTCGGCTCAGCCGATCCACGGGCACGCCGCGCGACCGAGCCGCAGGGCACGCCGGCCGACCGAGCGGCAGGGCCCGGCCCCACCCCGCGACCGATCCACGG
>RBWT01000139.1 GCA_004010275.1 Streptomyces huasconensis | reverse complement strand
CCGCCCACCCCGAGCGGGCAGCCGCCCCCGCCGGGTGCCCCACAGCCACCGCCCCCATCGGCTCCCACGCCCCCGGCAACGCAAGCACGTCCCGCACAACATCCCGGCAGAACATCGTCGACGAAACCCACGCCGACCCCAGCCGCTCCCCGGCCAACGCCACCAGAAAGTTCTGCACACCGGCCCCGGCCGCGACCACGAACATGTCCCGCTCGGCCCCGTCCCGCCGCGCGTCCCCGTACGTATGGGAGCCGTCCATCACCATGCACGGCACGACCAGCAGCGGCGCCTTGCGCAGCACATCCCCGCGCCGCACCCGCTTGGCGATGGACTCCTCGGACTTCCCGTCCCGCCGCAGATCCGCGATCCACGCGTCCCGCATCGCGTCCAACAGCTCCACCCGCGCCGCCGCAGACTCCAGCAGCACGAACCGCCACGGCGTCGTGTGATGCGGCGCCGGCGCGGTGACCGCCGCGGCGACGGCGCGCCGCACGGCCCCGGGGTCGACCTCCTCGTCGGTGAACTCCCGCACGGTCCGCCGCAGCGCCACCGCCTCCCGCACCGCTTCGGACGTCCCGAGCCGGAACATGTCGTCCCGCGCCTCACGCACGAGGGCCCGCGCCCCGGAGTCGGAGCCGGAACCCCCCGGCCACCACATGCCCGAGCCCCCGCACCACGGCCACCGGCAGCCCCGCGGCCTTGCCCTTGACGAGATCCCCCGCGGCGGCCAGCTCATCGCCGGTGCCACCACGGTCGCGCTCAGCGGATTGCCGTGCGCGTCCACGCCACCCCGCAGATCATCGAGCACCCGCACCCCCGCCGCCCCGATGGCGACATCGGTGAGCCCGGCCCGCCAGGGCCGCCCGAACGTGTCGGTGACGATGACGCCGACCTCGACGCCCAACGCGTCCCGCACCCCGTCCCGCACGGCGCGAGCCGATGCGTCGGGGTCCTCGGGCAGCAACAACACCGTCCCCGAAGGCGTGTTCGACGCGTCGACGCCGGCCGCCGCCATCACGAGCCCCTGCCGGTTCTCCACGATCCGCAGGGCCCCGCGCCGCGCCACGACCCGTACGGTCTCCGCGTCGATGGCCGCCTCGCGGTCGTCCGCCCGGACCATCCGCCCCTCGGCCTTGCTGACGATCTTGGAGGTGACGATCAGGACGTCACCGTCGACGAGTCCTGGCTCGGCGGCGGCGATCAGCTTGGCGAGGTCGTCGCCCTCCCGTACCTCGGGCAGCCCGGGGACGGCCCACACCCGGAAAGACGGGCCCGCCCCGTCCGGCGGGGTCACGCCCGTACCTCCGAGGCGAGCGCGAGGGCCTCCCGCGCCATCTGTGCCGCCGCGTCGACGTCGGTCATCATCAGCGGGATGGCCCGGCACCGGATTCCGGCGCTCTCCACCCGCTCCACCACGCCCGTGTCGACGCTGTCGACCAGCCACCCGTCGAGCAGACCGCTGCCGTAGTGCTCGGCGACGGCGGCGGCGTCGGTCTCCACGCCGACGGCGGCCAGCACCTTGTCGGCCATGCCCCGCACGGGCGCGTCGCCGACGATGGGGGAGAGGCCGACGACCGGTACGCCCGCGTCGGCGATGGCCTCGCGGATGCCGGGCACGGCGAGGATGGTCCCCACGCTCACCACCGGGTTCGACGGCGGGAAGAGCACGACGTCGGCCTCCGCGATGGCCTCCAGCACGCCCGGCGCGGGCTTGGCCTGCTCGGCGCCGACCGGCACGATCGCGTGCGCGTCCACCGAGGCGCGCAGCCGCACCCAGTACTCCTGGAAGTGGACGGCTTTCTGCTCGCCGTCGATCGTGACGGCGACATGCGTCTCGACGCGGTCGTCGGACATGGGGATGAGCCGCACGCCGGGCTGCCACCGCTCGCAGAGCGCCTGCGTGACGGCGCTGAGCGGATACCCGGCGCCCAGCATCTGCGTCCGCACGATGTGCGTCGCGAAGTCGCGGTCGCCGAGCCCGAACCACTCGGGCCCGACGCCGTAGGCCGCCAGCTCTTCCTTGACCTTGAACGTCTCGTCCGAACGTCCCCAGCCCTGCTCTTCGTTGATGCCGCCGCCGAGCGTGTACATCACGGTGTCCAGGTCGGGACAGACCTTCAGCCCGAACAGGTGGATGTCGTCACCGGTGTTGCCGATGACCGTGATGTCCGCGTCGGGCGCGGCCTTCTTGAGCCCGCGGAGAAAACGGGCGCCGCCGATGCCACCGGCCAGAACCACAATGCGCATGCGCCCAGCATGTCAGGCGGGTACGACAGTCCGTCAGGCGGTCACGACATCCTCCGCGACGCCACCGGTGTCGCGGGCGGCGCACTGGGCCGCGTGCATCGGCATCTCGGTCAGGCCCGGGTAGTAGATGTGCAGGCTGACGGCCGGTTCGAGGGAGTCGTTGACGACTTCGTGGACGTAACCCGGCGCGAAGACGCGCTGCGCGCCCGCTTCGAGCGCCCGCGTGCCCCGCTGGGTGCGCTCCGTCAACTCGCCCTCCAAAAGGGTGAGTACGCCGGAGGAGGGCCCGTGGTCGTGCAGGCCGCTGCCCTGCCCGGGCACCCAGGAGAGCAGCCAGACCTCATAGCCGGGCCCGGTGCGCAGGCGGTGGTACCAGCGGCTGGTGGCGTCGTATTCGACGAGGTGTTCCCACTGGGAGCGGTCGGCGGCGATGGTGCGGGCCAGGCCGACGAACTCGGCCACCGTGGCGGGGTGCTCGCGGGCGGGCTGCAGGAGGTGCGGGACCTCGAGGATGTCGCCGGCGATCTGGAGGTCGCTGTCGCTGTTCATCGTGCGGTGGTTCCTCAACGTAAGAGAGCTGGGGTGTCGCGAAGGATGGGTGAAGCGTGGAGAAGACAGGGGCGTCGCAGGGTCGTGCGGAAGAAGGTGACGCGGGGAAAGCGGCTCGACAGCTGGATGAACTCAACAGCTGGAGCAGGAACAGCAACAGCGCGCGTGGGCAGCACCGATGGACCCGCTGGTGCGGGTCATCGAAAGAGCCAGGTTCGCGAGCATGCCCACCAGGACACCCTCTTACACCTGTGCTGTCAACTCTATGTCCGAAATGTGGGATGTGTTTCACCTCATCCGGTTGTTCGGATAGGTGAAAGGTTTGTGCAGCGGGTGCACGGGACACATGGCGCAGCAACCGGCAGCCAAACCTCGCCGTCCTCATCGGTGAGACCGGGTCGCCGACGAGGTAGTGGTTTATCCCGATTTGAACACTTTCCGCATAGCCTTGGTTCCGCAGAGTGAATAAGGGGCCCAATAGCAGATCTCGGCTTGACTGGCCCGGATCGGCGCACTTGTAATTTCACTCGTGTCGTTCAGCCGAAATCGGTAACGGCAGCACCACGGGGACGCACAGACAGACGAGGGGCGCAGATGACCGAGCTGGTTCAGGAACTGCTGGTCGAGGACGCGGACGAGGAACTCGGCTGGCAGGAGCGCGCGCTGTGCGCCCAGACCGACCCCGAGTCCTTTTTCCCTGAGAAGGGCGGCTCCACCCGCGAGGCCAAGAAGGTCTGTCTCGCCTGTGAAGTCAGATCGGAATGCCTTGAATACGCACTCGCCAACGACGAACGCTTCGGTATTTGGGGCGGTCTGTCGGAGCGTGAGCGCCGCCGGCTGAAGAAGGCCGCGGTGTGACCGGAGAAGTCCGCGATGTGACCGGACGCGCTCGCGCGCCGGAGCCGTCCCGCCAATTCGGCACACATCTCCCGCAACCGCTGCGCAACGAACGCCCCGTCGCCCGTGGGTTATCCACAGGCGGCGGGCCGTCCTGGTGCCAGCCGTTAGTGTGGGGCCCCGTCCGATACGCCCCGGCGCCCCCGCAGGGCGCAGGCGTCCACCGCAGTCCATCGAACCGGGGCCCGTACCTCGATGTCCGTGCACAGCCATCCGGCAGCCCATCACGACGCTGCCGCCGGGTTCGACCCGACCCGCCCTCCTGAGTTCCCGCGGCACGTCGTGACTGCCGTCCTCGTCTCGCACGACGGTGCCCGCTGGCTGCCCGACGCCCTGGCCGGGCTGCTCGGCCAGGAGCGCCCCGTGCAGCAGGCCGTGGCCGCCGACACCGGCAGCGCGGACGACTCCGCCCGGCTGGTCACCGAGGCCCTCGGCGCCGACCGCGTGCTGCACCTCGCCCGGCGCTCCGGCTTCGGCACCGCCGTCGACGAGGCGGTCCGCAGCGCCAAGGTGCTCACCCCCGAGGAGCTGCCGTACCTGAAGCGTCCCAGCGGCTGGGACCCGGTGAGCCGGACCTGGCGCGACGAGGCGTACGACATGCCGGACCTGCCGCACGGCGAGCCCGTGCAGTGGCTCTGGCTGCTCCACGACGACTGCGCCCCCGAGCCCGAAGCCCTCGCCGAACTGCTGCGCGCCGTGGAGAACGAACACGAGCTGGGCAAGGACGTCGCCGTCGTCGGCCCCAAGCTCCGCGGCTGGTACGACCGCAGGCAGCTCCTCGAAGTCGGCGTCTCCATCGCCAACAGCGGCCGCCGCTGGACCGGCCTCGACCGCCGCGAACAGGACCAGGGCCAGCACGACCACGTGCGCCCCGTCCTCTCCGTCTCCACCGCCGGCATGCTGATCCGCCGCGACGTCTACGAACAGCTCGGCGGCTTCGACCGCTTCCTGCCGCTGATGCGCGACGACGTCGACTTGGGTTGGCGCGCGAACGCCGCGGGACACCGCGTCCTCGTCGCCCCCGACGCCGTCGTCCGGCACGCCGAGGCGTCCTCCCGCGAGCGCCGCACCGTCGACTGCGTGGGCCGCACGGCGACATCGCCGCACCGCGTGGACAAGGCGGGCGCCGCCTACACCCTGCTGGTCAACGCCCGCTCGGCGGTGCTGCCGTGGGTGCTCTTCCGGCTCGTCCTCGGCACGCTCCTGCGCACCCTCACATACCTGCTCGGCAAGGCGCCCGGACAAGCGCTCGACGAAATCGCCGGTCTCCTGGTGACCCTGCTGCGGCCCGGGCGGCTTCTGGCCGCACGCAAGCAGCGCGGCAAGCCGGTGCCCGACGCGGGGGAGATGCGGGCCCTGTTCCCGCCGCCCGGCGCCACGGTGCGGGCCACCGTCGAACAAGCCGCGGGCAGCCTCGTCGGCAGCTCCGACGCGGACGCCCCCGCGGGCGCCGGACGCCACGGCGCCGTCGAGTCAGGACCCGGTGGCGACGACGCCGACTTCCTGGAGATCGAGCAGTTCGCCCGCCTCAAGCGCATCGCCCGCAAACCGGGCCCGGTGCTCTTCGTCGTCCTCCTGTTCGTCTCGCTCATCGCCTGCCGCGCGCTGCTCGGCAGCGGTGCGCTCGCGGGCGGCACGCTGCTGCCCGCCCCCGCCGACTCCTCCGGCCTCTGGGCGCGCTACCTGGACGGCTGGCACCCCGTCGGCACGGGCGGCACCCAGACCGCGCCGCCCTACCTCGCACTCGTCGCCGGGCTGGCCACCCTGCTGTTCGGCTCCACGGGCTCGCCGTCACCGTGCTGCTCGTCGGCTCCGTGCCGCTGGCCGGCTTCGCCGCGTACTTCGCCTCGCGCCCGCTCGTCACCTCGCGCCTGCTGCGCGCCTGGGCCTCCGTCGCGTATGCCTTCCTGCCCGCCTCCACCGGCGCGCTCGCGGGCGGCCGCGTCGGCACCGCCGTCCTCGCCGTCCTGCTGCCGCTCATCGCGCGCGCGGGCGTCGCGCCGCGGGGCTGACGGCCGCCAAGGGCGCGCGCGGCACCTGGCGGGCCACGTGGGCGTACGCGCTGCTGCTGACGCTCGCCACGGCCTTCACGCCGATCGTCTGGCCGATCGCCCTGGTGCTCGGCCTCGCCCTCCTTGTGCTGCGTCTGCGCGACATCACCGCGTACGGACTGCGGTTCCTCGCGGCGCTCGGCACACCGCTGCTCCTCCTCGCCCCCTGGTCGCTGACGCTGCTCCCCTTCGGCTTCCTCAAGGAAGCGGGACTGGAGTTCGGTCAGGGCTCCGCGAGCGCGCTCGACCTGCTCGGCGCCAGCCCCGGCGGCCCCGGCACCGTGGACGGACTGCTGCTCATCGGCATCGTCCTCGCCGCGCTCGGCGCCCTGCTGCGCGGCGAGCGGCAGCTCGCCATCCGGACCGCCTGGGCGGCCGCCCTGGTATCCCTGGTCTTCGCCGTCCTGGCGAACGGCTCGGCATGGGCAGGCCCCGCCACCCTCGGCTACGGCATCGCGCTCCTGGCCGCCGCCGCGCTCGGCGCCGACGGAGCACGCGCGCGTGTCGCTCGAACAGAGCTTCGGCTGGCGCCAGCCGGTGGCCGCGCTCATCGCGTTCGCCGCGGCCGCGGGACCGCTGCTCGCCGCCGCCGGATGGATGATCCGCGGCGCCGACGGCCCCCTGGAGCGGCGCGACCCGGTGCAGGTCCCCGCGTTCGTCGCGGAGGAGAGCGGCACGCAGGACCAGGCCCGCACCCTCGTCCTCGACAGCGACTCGGCGGCCCAGGTCGCCTACACGCTCGTACGAGGATCGGGCGCCCGCCTCGGCGACGCCGAACTGACCGCGGCGGCCGCCACCGACACCGGGCTCGACAAGATCGTCGCCCGGCTCGTCGCGGGCTCCGGCGCCGACCAGGCCGACCAGCTCGGCGGCTACGCCGTGCGCTACGTCCTCGTACGCGAAGGCGCCCCCCGCCAGATGAGCCGCACCCTGGACGCGACACCGGGGCTGACCCGGCTCAGCCAGGAGGACGGCAGCGCCCTGTGGCGGGTGGACCGGCAGGTCTCCCGCGCCGCCATCGTCCCGAAGGCGGGCGACCCCGAGCCCGTCGCCGCGGGCCCCGTCGAGCTGCACACGAAGATCCCCTCGGGGGCGGAGGGCCGCGTGCTGCGCCTCGCCGACTCCGCGGACCCGGGCTGGACGGCGACCCTCGACGGCCGCCCGCTGTCCCGCACCACGCTCGACGGCTGGGCGCAGGGCTTCGAACTGCCCACCACCGGCGGCCACCTGGACGTCACCTTCGAAGCGCCCATGAGCCACACCGCCTGGCTGTGGACGCAGGGCGCGCTCGCCGTCGTCCTCGTGGTGCTCGCCCTGCCCGGTCGGCGCCGCGACGTCGACGACGACCTCGCCGAGGAGCCCCTCGTGCCCGCCCAGGCGGTCGAGGGCGAGGGCCGCAGGGCGCGCAGGCTGCGGGCCCAGAGCGAGCAGGCCGCGCACGAGGCGGGTCAGGACGTGCCGCCGCCCCCCGCCGAGCAGCCCCTCGCCGCGGTCCCGCACCAGCAGCAGGCACCGTCACAGTCCTACGACGACGGACAGGCACCCGCCCGCGCGGGTGCCGAGTACGGCACGTACGGCGGCGAACAGCAGTACCAGGGCGGCCCGTACGCGGCCGGGGCCTATGAACAGCCGCAGTATCAGTCGGAGCCCTACCAGAACGGCCAGTACGACCCGTACGCCTCCTACGGAGGAGCGGCCGGGGCCTACGGAGGCGACCAGCAGCAGTACGGCCAGTCCTACGGAGAGGCGCCGTACGAGCAGCACCCCCCGATGCCGCCGGCGCCCCCGCGGCCGCCCCACGGCACCGACAGTGAGCGCCCCGACGGGAGCCAGCAGTGAACCGCACCACCCAGTCCCTGATCGCCGTGGTCGTCGCGCTCGGCGCCGTCACCGGGTACGCCGCGGCCGGCGCCCCCGGCGGCACGGACGGCGATGGCGCCAAGGCCGCCACGCGGCTGCCCGTGGAGCGCACCAGCCTCCTCTGCCCGGCACCCAGCGCCTCCGACCTCGCCGAGACCTCGTACACCGCCTTCACCCCGAAGACGAGCGGCTCCGAAGGCGGCGGCAAGGCGGAACTGGTGCCCGTCACCAAGCAGTTGACGGACGTGCCCCAGCACGGCGGCGCCAAGGGCAAGAAGGCCAAGCCCTTCCTGACCCAGCGCACGCCGGGCGAGGCGGTCGGCGGCGAGCAGTCGGGTGCCGAGGCCCCCGTGCTCATCGGCACCGCCGACGGCGCGCTCGCCCCCGGCTGGACCGTGCAGCAGACCACGACGTACTCCGCGGGCAGCGGCCGCGGCGCCCAGGGCACCAACTGCACCGCGCCCGACACGGACTTCTGGTTCCCGGGCACGAGCACCGCCAAGGGCCGCAGCGACTACATCCACCTGACGAACCCCGACGACTCCGCGGCCGTCGTCGACGTGGAACTCTTCGGCCCCGACGGCGAGGTCGCCTCCCCGGTGGGCGAGGCGATCCAGGTCCAGCCGCACTCCAGCGTCCCGGTGCTGCTCTCCACGCTCGCCGACAAGGAGTACCCGAACCTCACGATGCACGTGACCGCGCGCAGCGGCCGGGTCGCGGCCGCCGTGCAGTCCTCCGACGAGAAGACCGGCGGCGACTGGCTGGCGGCCGCCGCCGACCCGGCGCCCGCGGCGGTCCTGCCCGGCATCCCGAAGGACGCCACGTCGGTGCGTCTGGTGGCCTTCGCGCCCGGCTCCGACGACGCCGACCTCAAGGTGCAGCTGGCCTCGCCGACCGGCACCCTCACCCCGGCCGGGCACGAGAACCTCCACGTCAAGGCGGGCATGACGGCCGCCGTGGACCTCGGTGACGTCACCAAGGGCGAGGCGGGTTCCCTGCTGCTCTCGCCGACCGACAAGGCGGTGCCCGTGGTCGCGGCGCTGCGCGTCACCCGCGGCAAGGGCAGCGACAAGGAGACGGCGTTCATCCCGGCGACGGCCGCGGTCGGCACGCGCGCGACGGCCGCCGACAACCGTGCCAAGGGCTCCACGCTCTCCCTGGTGGCCCCGGAGGAGTCGGCGAAGGTGAAGGTCACGGCCTCGGCCGGCACGGAGGGCGGCACGCCGGCCACGAAGACGTACACGGTCAAGGGCGGCACGAGCCTGGAGATCGCCCGGCCACCGGTCCCGGCCGGTCTCAAGGGGGCGTACGCCCTGACCGTGGAGCCGGTGTCCGGTGGCGAGGTCTACGGATCGCGGATGCTGGCCCTGCCCGAGGACGGCATCCCGATGTTCACGATCCAGACGCTGCCGGACGACCGCGGGTCGGTCCCGGTCCCGGAGGCGGAACGGGATCTGACGGTGCTCCAGAAGTAACCGGCGCGGGGGAGTGGCAGAAGGGGCGAGCGGGCGTCAGTCCTCGTCGCCGTAGCGCGGGTCGACCGACTCCGGGGAGAGGCCCAGCAGATCGGCGACCTGCTCGACCACCACCTCGTGCACCAGGGCGGCGCGCTCGTCGCGCCCCTTGGTGCGGATCTCCACCGGCCGCCGGTAGATGATCACGCGGGCCGGCTTCCCTTCGGCCGCCGAGAGGGAGCCGCCGAGCGGCACCGCCTCGTCGGGCCACTCGCCGTCGGCCCGCCCAGCGGCGGGACCTCCAGGACCAGGAACTCCACCTCCGCGAGCTGGGGCCAGCGCCGCTCGAGCCGCTCCACGGAGTCCTGCACGAGGTCCGTGAAGGCCTCGGCGCGGCTCGCGGAGAGCGGTACCTGCGGCGGCGCCACGGGACCGCGCATGCCTCTGCCGTGGCGGTCCCGGCGGCGGGGCCTCGGTTCTGCGGAACGGGGCTGTACGGGGTCGTCCATCACTGATGAAGCGTAGTCCCCGGGGTCGGCCTTTCCGGGCGCTGCGCGGCATGTCGCTTCCTGACCGTTCCTGACTGGCTTGGACTCGATTCCGTATCTCTCCTGGACCGTCGGGCTCGCGCCGAATGACGTGATTCACGCCATGTGGTGACCGGATTCAACACCACCTGTCCCTCCAGTCACTGGTATCTGGGCAGGTCAACGCGGTCCTCTCGCGTCACACCGGCGCGGGAGGCACGGCACGACACGGTGGAGTGAGCTGAGGGAGAGTCGTCGCGGCCCGCTCAAGAGTGCGGTACCGTCCAACGTCGTGAGCCCTGTACGTCGCTGTTCGCGCACCGCTTGCGGCCGTCCCGCCGTCGCGACGCTGACGTACGTCTACGCCGACTCGACCGCGGTCCTCGGCCCCCTCGCCACCTACGCCGAACCCCACTGCTACGACCTGTGTGCCGAGCACTCCGAGCGCCTCACCGCGCCCCGCGGCTGGGAGGTCGTCCGGCTCGCCGACGCCTCCGGCCCGGCCCGCCCCTCGGGCGACGACCTCGAAGCGCTCGCCAACGCCGTGCGCGAGGCGGCCCGCCCCCAGGAGCGCGCGGCCGAGGGCGGCGGCAGCCGCAGGACGGACCCCATGGAGGTCGCGCGCCGCGGACACCTCCGCGTGCTGCGCTCACCCGAGTCCTGATCCCGGCGCCGCGGTCCCCAAGGCGCCCGTAGCGGAGCCTGACGCCCCTTCACCAGATCTTCCCCGTCCCGCACGTTGACGCCCGTTCACCGAGGCCCTGACGATTTCGCCACCCCACAGCCCGGGAGGCGTTCCGTGTACGTGCAGCAACTGGAGCCCGTGGCCGGCTCGCTCGGCCTGTCCGCGCTCGTCGCGACCCTGCCCCTCCTGACCGTCCTCGTCCTGCTCGGCGCCGTCCGCATGAAGGCCCACCGGGCAGGCCTCATCGGCCTCGCGGTCGCCGTCCTCGTCGCCTGGTTCGCGTACGGCATGCCGCTCGGGCAGACCGCCTCCAGCGCCGCGCAAGGAGCCCTCTTCGGGCTTTTCCCCATCCTGTGGATCGTCGTCAACGCCCTGTGGGTGTACCGCATGACCGTCCGCACCCGGCACTTCGACATCCTGCGCCGCTCCTTCGGGCGGCTCTCCGACGATCCGCGCGTGCAGGCCCTCGTCGTGGCCTTCTGTTTCGGGGCGCTCCTGGAGGCCCTCGCCGGCTTCGGGGCACCCGTCGCGATCAGCGCGGTCATGCTCGTCGCCCTCGGCTTCGACCCGGTGCGCGCCGCGGTCGTCGCCCTGGTCGCCAACACCGCGCCCGTGGCCTTCGGCGCCATGGGCACCCCCGTGGTGACGCTCGCCCAGGTGACGGGCCTTCCGCTGGACACCGTCGCCACGGTCGTCGGCCGCCAGGCGCCGCTGCTCGCGCTCGTCGTACCGCTGCTCCTGGTGTGGCTCGTGGACGGGCGGCGCGAGCTGCGCGAGACTTGGGTGCCGGCCCTGGCGTGCGGATCGGCGTTCGCCGTCGCCCAGTTCGCGGCCTCCAACTACGTCTCCGCGCAACTCGCCGACATCGGGGCGGCCCTGGCGGGCGCGGGCGCGCTGATGGCCGTGCCGCACGCGCGCAGGCCCGCCGCCGAGCCCGTGCGCGCCGCGGTCCTCACCGGCGTACGCAGCGACGACCTCGACCACGTCGACCCGCGCCCCGAGGTGCTGCGCGCCTGCGCCCCCTACGTCCTCATCGTCGCCATCTTCTCCCTCGCCCAGATACCGGCCGTCAAGGAAGTCCTCGCCCAGGCGACACGGACCTTCGACTGGCCCTTCCTGAACGTGGGCGCCCCTTCGGGGGACCCGGTCGGCGGCAACGTCTTCTCGCTGCCGCTCGTGGCGACCGGCGGGACGCTCGTGCTGCTCGCCGCGGTGGGCACGGCGGCGGTCATCGGGGTGCACGCGCGCGTGGCGGTACGGGAATGGGCGGCCACCGTCCACGAGTTGCGCTTCGCGATCCTCACCGTGACGTCCGTCCTCGCCCTCGCGTACGTCATGAACCTCTCCGGGCAGGCCGCCACGATCGGGCACTATGTGGCGGCGGCGGGCGCGGGCCTCGCCTTCCTGTCGCCGGTGCTCGGCTGGTTCGGCGTCGCGGTGACCGGCTCCGACACCTCCGCCAACGCCCTCTTCGGCGCCCTCCAGGTGACGGCGGCCCGGCAGTCGGGGCTCTCGCCGGAGCTGCTCGCGGCCGCCAACAGCTCGGGCGGCGTCCTCGGCAAGATGATCTCCCCGCAGAACCTGACGATCGCGTGCGCCGCCGTCGGCCTCGCCGGGAAAGAGGGCGATCTGCTGCGCAAGGTGCTGCCCTGGAGCCTCGGACTGCTCCTCGTGATGTGCCTGATCGTGGTCGGGCAGAGCACGCCCGTGCTCGGCTGGATGCTGCCGTGACGGGGGTCCGGCCGTGGCCCGGTGCCCGCGCTCCGTTCGTTGTCGGTCGTTGCGGGTAGTTTGGGACGACCGACGTGGGGTGACCGACGTACCGGTACATGACTCGCAGAGTTCGTAGAGAGGGTTGGCCGTGACTGCTGATCTGTCCCAGATCGTGAAGGCGTACGACGTTCGCGGGGTGGTCCCGGACCAGTGGGACGAGTCGCTGGCCGAACTGTTCGGAGCCGCCTTCGCACAGGTCACGGAGGCGGACGCGATCGTGGTCGGCCACGACATGCGCCCCTCGTCGCCGGGACTGTCGCGCGCCTTCGCGCGCGGGGCGGCCGCCCGTGGCGTGGACGTCACGGAGATCGGCCTCTGCTCCACGGACCAGCTGTACTACGCCTCGGGCGCGCTGGACCTGCCGGGCGCGATGTTCACCGCCTCGCACAACCCGGCCCAGTACAACGGCATCAAGATGTGCCGCGCGGGCGCGGCCCCGGTCGGCCAGGACACCGGCCTCGCCGAGATCCGCGCCCTGGTGGAGGGCTGGTCCGAGACCGGCGCCCCCGAGCCCGCCGCGACGCCCGGCACCCTCACCCGGCGCGACACCCTGACCGACTACGCCGCGCACCTGCGGGGCCTGGTCGACCTGCGGGCCAACCGCAGCCTGAAGGTCGTCGTCGACGCGGGCAACGGCATGGGCGGGCACACGGTCCCCACCGTCTTCGAGGGCCTGCCCCTGGAGCTGGTCCCGATGTACTTCGAGCTGGACGGCACCTTCCCCAACCACGAGGCCAACCCGCTCGACCCGGCGAACATCGTGGACCTCCAGGAGCGGGTGCGCGCCGAGGGCGCCGACCTGGGCATCGCCTTCGACGGCGACGCGGACCGCTGCTTCGTGGTGGACGAGAACGGCGACCCGGTCTCCCCGTCGGCCATCACCGCCCTGGTCGCCTCCCGCGAGCTGGCCAAGCACGGCGGTTCCGGCACGGTCATCCACAACCTGATCACCTCCTGGTCGGTCCCGGAGGTCGTCAAGGAGAACGGCGGCACGCCCGTGCGCACGCGCGTGGGCCACTCCTTCATCAAGGCGGAGATGGCCAGGACCGGCGCGATCTTCGGCGGCGAGCACTCCGCGCACTACTACTTCAAGGACTTCTGGAACGCGGACACGGGCATGCTCGCCGCCCTCCACGTCCTGGCGGCCCTCGCCGAGCAGGACGGCCCGCTGTCGGGCCTCGTCGCCCAGTACGACCGCTACGCCGGCTCCGGCGAGATCAACTCCACGGTCGACGACCAGACCGCCCGCCTGGCCGCCATCAAGTCGGCGTACGCGGAGCAGGACGGGGTGACGCTGGACGAGCTGGACGGACTCACGGTGACCGCCGCCGACTGGTGGTTCAACGTCCGCGCCTCCAACACCGAGCCGCTCCTGCGGCTGAACGTCGAAGCGCGGGACGAGGCCACGATGGCCAAGGTCCGCGACGAGGCGCTCGCGATCATCCGCGGCTGACGGATCATCCACGGCTGACGGCCACCCGGGCCGCCTGCCACGGAGGTAGGCTGACCAGGCCGCATCCTGTGAGGCGGCGCCGCAGATCCCGCACCGACGGGGCCGCGGCGCACCGCCTCGCAGGACCCGGCGAACCGCGGCGCGGCCGCGGGAAAACCTCACCACATCAGCTCGAAGGGACCCACCCCATGGCGCTCGAAGCCGGCCTCCTGGAGATCCTCGCCTGCCCGGCCTGCCACGCCCCGCTCAAGGAGACGGACAGCGAGCTGATCTGCACGGCGGACGCCAAGGAGTGCGGCCTCGCCTACCCCGTCCGTGACGGCATCCCCGTGCTCCTGGTCGACGAGGCCCGCCGCCCCGCGTAACGGCACGCGCGCAGGGCATACGCTCCGGCACGACCCAGCAGTGCGCGGGAAGCCGCGCAGCCGATTCGGAGGCCGCACCCCATGCTCGACGAGTCCTTGCTCGACGACCCCGAGGCGCTGGCCCGCGCCGACCGCCGCGGACTGCTGCGCGGCGCGGCCGAGGCGGGCGCCCGGGTCCGCACGGCGGTCCGGCACGCCGCCGAGGCCGGGCTGACGGATCTGAAACCCGACGGCCGCCCCCGCGCCATCCTGATCGCGGGTCCGGGCACCGCGGCCGTCTGCGTCGCCGACCTGCTCGACGGCCTGGCGGGCGCCTCCTGCCCCGTCGTCCGCCTGGCCCCGACCGGCGTCGCCCCCGCCGCGGGCGCCCTGCGCTGGACACTGCCCGGCTGGGTCGGCCCGGTGGACCTGCTGCTCATCGCCACCCCCGACGGCTCCGAACCGGGCCTCTCCCTCCTCGCGGAGCAGGCGTACCGCCGCGGCTGCACGGTCGTCGCCGTCGCCCCCGCGCGCACCCCCCTCGCGGAGAGCGTGGAGGGCAGCCACGGCCTCACCGTCCCCCTGGCCACCTCGCCCTACGGTGCCTACGAAGGCGCGCACGACGAAGCCACCCGCGAGACCGGCTCGTACGAGGCACGCCGCGTCGAGGACGAAGCCGCGCCCGGCGCCCCCTGCACCCTGTGGGCCCTGATCGTGCCGCTCCTCGTCCTCCTGGACCGCACCGGCCTGATCACCGCCCCCGTCGACACCCTCCAGAAGGTCGCCGACCGCCTCGACCGCGTCGCGGAACGCTGCGGTCCGGCCATCGGGACGTACAGCAACCCCGCCAAGACGCTCGCCGCCGAGCTGGCCGACGCGCTCCCGCTCATCTGGACCGAGGGCAGTCCGCGGGGGTCGCGGGCCGCCGCTTCGCCGCCACCCTCGCCGAGCTGGCCGGGTCACGCCGCGCTCGCCGCCGAGCTGCCCGAAGCCCTGCCCGCCCACGGCGCCCTCCTCGCGGGCAACCCCGCGGGCGGCGACGACGCCGACGACTTCTTCCGCGACCGCGTCGACGACCCGGCGGCCCTGCGCGCCCGCGTGGTGCTGCTCCGCGACCGCCCGGTGGACCTGGGCGGCCTCACCGCGGCGCCCACCGCCCGCGAACTGGCGCACGCCACGCGTCGCCCTCAGCGAGCTGGAACCGGAGGCGACCGACGAACTGGAAGCGCTCGCGGAGCTGATCGCCGTCACGGATTTCGCCGCCGTTTACCTGGCGCTCGCCTCCGGGGGCCGATCATGACCGCTCCGGCCCCGGCCACGCCGGCCGGACCGCCGGCAGTTCAGCATTCGCGTACGCAGTAAGGGAGCACCCCTCCGTGGACCGCCTCAGCAACACCATCCGCCCCTATGCCTGGGGTTCCACCACCGCCATCGCGGAGCTGCTCGGCGTCGAGCCGAGCGGCGAGCCGCAGGCCGAGATGTGGATGGGCGCCCACCCCGGGGCACCCTCGGGCACCGGGCGCGGCGCGCTCAACCGGGTCATCGAGGCGGACCCGGAGCGCGAACTCGGCCCGCGGGCGGTCGCCAAGTTCGGCCCGCGCCTGCCCTTCCTCCTCAAGATCCTCGCCGCGGGCGCCCCACTCTCGCTCCAGGTGCACCCCGACCTCGCCCAGGCGAAGGAGGGGTACGCGGACGAGGAGAGCCGCGGCGTCCCCCTGGACGCCCCGCACCGCAACTACAAGGACGCCAACCACAAGCCCGAACTGATCTGCGCCCTCACGGAGTTCGACGGCCTGTGCGGCTTCCGTGCCCCCGCCGAGACCGCCGACTTTCTGGAGGCCCTCGGCGTCGACTCCCTCAAGCCGTACGTCGACCTGCTGCGCGCCCACCCCGAGGACGCCGCCCTGCGCGAGGTCCTGACGGCCGTACTGACCGCCGACCCCGAACAGATGGCCGAGACCGTCACCGCGGTCACCGCCGCCGCCCAGCGCCTCGGCGGCCCCTACGCCCCGTACGCCGGCATCGCCCACCACTACCCGGGCGACCCCGGAGTCATCGCCGCGATGCTCCTCAACCACGTACGACTCCAGCCCGGCGAAGCCCTGTTCCTCGGCGCCGGCGTCCCGCACGCCTACCTCGACGGCCTCGGCGTCGAGATCATGGCCAACTCCGACAACGTCCTGCGCTGCGGCCTGACCCCCAAGCACGTCGACGTACCCGAACTCCTGCGCGTCGTCCGCTTCGAGCCGACCGACCCGGGCGTCCTGCGCCCCGAGGCGACACCGGCCGGCGAAGAGGTCTACGAAACCCCGATCGACGAGTTCCGCCTCTCCCGCTTCGTCCTGCCCGAGGGCGCCGCCCCGCACGACCTCACCGCCACCACCCCGCAGATCCTGCTCTGCACCGCGGGGACGGTCCACGCGGGCGAACTGCCCCTGACGTCCGGCCAGTCCGTATTCGTCCCCGCGGGAGAAAAGGCGGAAGTGTCCGGAGTGGGCACGGTTTTCCGGGCCACTGTGGTGGCCTGACGCACCAGCACCCTCCTGTGCTGCAACAATGACCCACCGCAAAGGACGGGCAAAGCAACCGGGCAGAGCACCGGAGCACGGCCCGCCCGCGATGGCCGACCACACACGAAGGCGAAGGGACCCCCGGCACTTATGAGCGCGTCAGGCGGAACAAAGGCGATCGTCGCGGCACTCGCCGCGAACCTCGCGATCGCGGTGGCGAAATTCGTCGCGTTCATCTTCAGCGGCTCGTCCTCGATGCTCGCCGAGAGCGTCCACTCGCTCGCCGACTCCGGCAACCAGGGGCTGCTGCTCGTCGGCGGCAAGAAGGCCCAGCGCGAGGCGACCCCGCAGCACCCCTTCGGCTACGGCCGCGAGCGCTACATCTACGCCTTCCTCGTCTCGATCGTCCTCTTCTCGGTCGGCGGCATGTTCGCGATCTACGAGGGCTACGAGAAGATCAAGCACCCGCACGAGATCGACCACTGGTACTGGCCGGTCGGCGTCCTGGTCTTCGCGATCATCGCGGAGAGCTTCTCCTTCCGGACGGCCATCAAGGAGTCCAACCAGCTGCGCGGCAACCTCTCCTGGACGCAGTTCGTCCGCCGCGCGAAGGCCCCCGAGCTGCCGGTCGTCCTCCTGGAGGACCTCGGCGCGCTGATCGGCCTGATCCTCGCCCTCTGCGGCGTCGGCCTGGCCCTCGCCACCGGCGACGGCGTCTGGGACGGTATCGGCACCCTCTGCATCGGCATCCTGCTCATCGCCATCGCGATCATCCTCGCGGCGGAGACCAAGTCGCTGCTGCTCGGCGAGGCCGCGGGCACCGAGGAAGTCGCCAAGATCGAGAAGGCCCTGGTCGACGGCGACACGGTCACCAAGGTCATCCACATGCGCACGCTCCACCTCGGCCCCGAGGAGCTGCTCGTCGCCGCCAAGATCGCCGTCCAGCACGACGACACGGCCGCCGAGGTGGCCGCCGCGATCAACTCCGCCGAGGACCGCATCCGCGCGGCGGTCCCGATCGCCCGCGTGATCTACCTGGAGCCGGACATCTACAGCGAGTCGGCAGCGGCGGGCGGCACGAATCCGGCGAAGCCGACGACGACTGACGGCGGCTGACGCTCGACTCGTCTGTCCGGCCGTCTGGCCGTGCGGCTGTCCGGCTGTCTGGCCGTGCGGCTGTCTGGCTGTCTGGCCGTGCGGCTGTCTGGCTGTCCGGACAGGCGTACGTACGCCGATGGGGCCCCGTACCGGTCATGGTGCGGCCCCATCGGCGTATCCGGGGGTGTGGCTCTCCTCGGACCCGCTGGGCCCACGCGCAGGTGAAGCGTGGGCCCTTACCTCCGCCTTGGTCCCCCCCGGCCAGGCGAAGCCGCTAAGCCGCTTACCGCACCTCACGCAGCACATCGAGGACCGCGGCGTCGTCCGGCGCCGCCTCCAGCCGCTCCCGGAAGCCCGTGTCCATCAGCTTCCGCGAGAGCAGCGCCAGAATCCGCAGATGCTCGTCCCCGGCGGCCGCCTCCGGTACGGAGATCATAAAGATCAGCTTGGCCTTGGTCCCGTCCAGGGAGCCCCACTCGATGCCCTCCGCCGAGCGCGCGAACCCGACGACCGGGGCGCTCACCGCGTCGGTCTTCGCGTGCGGGATGGCGATCTCCTCGCCGAGCCCGGTGGTGCCCTGCTCCTCGCGCCGCAGGGCGGTGCGCACCAGCTCCTCCACGTCGTCGACCTTGCCCGTGGTGGCGAGCAGCGCGGCCATCTCGCGGATCGCGTCCTCCTTGTCGCGAGCCGCCAGGCGGACCTTCACGGTCTGTTCGGTGAGGTAACCGGAGAGGACCTTGTGGGCCGGGGGCTCCGCGAGAGCAGCGGCCGGTTCCGCAGTGGGCGCCTCCGCAGCCGGTGCTACTGCAGCGGGTGCCTCCGCAGTCGGTGCCTCCGCGGAGGAAGCCGCAGCCGTCACCGACCGCTCCTTCCGCGATGCCCCCGCGGCGACCGCCGCATCCCCGGAAGCCACCCCGGCGCCCACCCCGGCCCCCGCGAACACCGGCTCGGCCCCACCCGGCCCCACCGACCCGCGGACCACCACGTCCTCCCCGCGCCGCCTGCGCTCACCGAGGTTGATGAGCGTCACCGTGGCGAGAGCCGTGACGACCGTCCCGACGGCCACGGCCACGAAGAACATCGGTACGCCACCGATGGCCCCCAGCACCGCCACGATCGGCCCGCCGTGCGGCACCGCGTCCTGCACGCCCGCCATCCCCGCGACGGCCCCGGCGACCGCACCGCCGAGCATGTTGGCCGGGATGACCTGCGCGGGCCGCGCCGCGGCGAACGGAATCGCACCCTCCGAAATACCGAACATCCCCATGAACAGCGAGGCCATCCCGGTCTCGCGCTCCTGCTCCGAGTAGAGCCGGCGCCGGATCAACGTGGCGAGGCCCTGCCCGAGCGGCATCACGGGGATGGCGGCGGCGCACATGCCCATCACGGTCTGGTTGCCGGTCGCGATGAGCCCCGTACCGAAGAGGAACGCGGTCTTGTTGACCGGCCCGCCCATGTCGAACGCGATCATGAGTCCGAGAATCGCGCCGAGCAGGATCGCACTGGTCCCGGTCATGCCGCTGAGCCAGTCGGTCAGGTGCTCGAAGACCCACGAGATCGGCTTGCCGATGACGTAGATGAAGAACAGCCCGAGCGCTGTCGTGGCGACGATCGGGATCACGATGATCGGCATGATCGGCCGGACGAACTTCGGGACCTGGACCTTCTTGATCCACACCACCAGATAACCGGCGAGGAACCCGGTCACGATGGCGCCGATGAAACCGGCCCCCGCCTTGGAGTCGTACAGCTCACCGGTGTTGGCGATCCACCCGCCGATCATGCCCGGCACCAGCGCCGGCCGGTCCCCGATGGCGTACGCGATGTACCCGGACAGGATCGGCACCATCAGCGTGAAGCCGATGACCCCGATGGCATTGACGTGCGCCCAGAAGGTCCCCTCCGGGATCACATAGCCCTTGGCCGTGGCGTCGCCGCCCAGCGCCAGCGAGACCGCGATCAGCAGTCCGCCGACCACCACGAACGGAATCATGTACGAGACGCCGTTCATCAGCGCCTTGTACGCGACGCTCCGCTCCCGGCCGCCTCCCCCCTCGGCCGCGGCGGAACCACCGCCTCCGCCCCTCCGCCCCCTCTGTACACGGGCTGCGCTCCGCACCTGCTCGATCAGCCGCTCCGGATGACTGATGCCCTCGGCCACCCCGACGGAGAGCACCCGCTTGCCCGCGAAGCGACCGAGGTCGACGTCCTTGTCCGCCGCGACGATGACGCCGTCGGCGTCTTTGACATCGTTGTCAGACAGCACATTTTCAGCTCCGATGGAACCTTGCGTCTCCACCTTCATGTCGACCCCGAGGCTCTCCGCCGCCTGCGAGAGCTTCTCGGCCGCCATGTACGTGTGGGCGATACCGGTCGGACAAGCGGTCACCGCGAGCAGCTTCAGCCGCCGCTGCCCGCTGGTGCCCCCGCCCGTGGGAGGGTCGGCCGGACTGGTCACGTGGATCTCCTAACGCCTTTACCGAACAAGACCGCGCACCCGCTCCCGCTCCCAAGCCACCCAGTACTACGACGACCTCGAGGCACCCCGCGAAACGCGACCTCAACGCATCGTGCAACACGCCGCCGCAGGATCAAAAGCGCGGCGCCCGGCAGCGCCAGGCGCGTGGACCGCCGCAGAGCCCTGAGCCGCGGTCGCCGCAGGACCAAAAGCGTGGGGCGCCGAGAGCCAAGAGCGAGCGTCGCCGCAGGATCTAAGGCACGGCCGCCCAGGACGAAAAGCCAGGCCGCCACACGAGCCAGAAGCGCGGCAGCCCGAGGACGAAGTGAGCGCAGGTCGCCAATGGGTGGCAATCGCGACCACCGCAGAACCAGAGCCCGGTCACCGCCCGACCGGAAACACGCTTGCCGCACGCCCACAAGCCCGGCCCTCGCACGCCTGGAAGAACGCTCGCCCAGAAGCGCGGCCCTCGCACGGCCGGAAGCACGGCTCGCCGCATGGCCCAGAAGCGCGGCCCTCGCATGCCCAGAAGACGCGCGCCGGGCGCGCAGAGGAACATCCACCGCAGGGCTAGAAGCGTGGTCTTCGCCCAACCGTAAGCCCGCTCGTCGCGCGCCCGGAAGCTCGGTCCTCGCACGGCCGGAAGAGGGCTAGCCGCATGCCCAGAGGCGCGGTCGCCACACGGCCGGAAGCACTACTGGTCGCACGCCCAGAAGCTCGGTCGCCGCAAAGCCACAAGCATGCTCGTCGTGCGCCCAGGAGCACGTTCGCCGCACGGCCGAAAAGCACGCTCGCCACACGGAAGTGCGGTCGCCGCACGTCCGGAAGCGGGCTGACGCGCGCCGAGAAGCGCGGGTCTTCGCACAGCCGCAAAATGCTCGTCGCGCGCCCAAGAGCGAGCTGGCCGCACGCCCGGAAGCGGGCGCACCGCGCGCCCAGGAGCGCGATCCTCGCACGGCCGGAAGCACGGCTGGTCGCACGCCCAGACGCACGGTCACCGCACGGCCGGAGACGCACGTCGCGGCGCCCACAAGCGCGACCCGCAGTTGCCCGGAAGCACGCTCACCGCGTGCAGCGGCGCGGTCCTCGCAC
>RBWT01000138.1 GCA_004010275.1 Streptomyces huasconensis | reverse complement strand
CCACGCCGCCCATCCGCGTCCCGCCCGCCCACGGGCCGTCCGCCGACCCGCGGCGACTCCCGCCGCCCCGCGGACCGCCGGCCGAGGACAGTCCCGGCCCAGCCACCCCCGCACCCCACGGAGGTCTTCGCGGAACGCCTCCTCCTCGTCCTCAGCGGCCAGCGCCCCCTGCACTGGGCGGCCCGCCACATCGCCAACACGGCCTACGACGACCTGGCCCGCCTCGCGGAGATCACCCCGCTCTCCACGGACGGCCACCGCCCCACGATCCAGCGCGTCGGCCACTACCAGCCGAACCCGGAGGCCTACGAGGTCTTCGCCCGCGTGACGACGGGCCCGAGGCTGCGCGCACTGGCGTTCCGGCTGGTCCTGGGGGCGGACAGGAGGTGGCGCTGCACGGCGGTGGAACTGGAACCAACAAGGCCCTGACCACCGCCAACCGCACGCCGCCCCGGCCCAGCCCCAACCCCGGCCACCAGAAAAACCCCCGGGGGGCACGGCAGCCAAGACAGGCCAAAGGGGCCGGAAGCATCTCCCGGCCCCTCACACCACGTCACTCACCCGCGGGCACTACACCCCCGCGGCTACTTCTTGCGACGCCGCCCGCCCTTCTGAGCCTTGCGCCGCTCCGCCCGGGTCATCCCGTCCGCCTCGGACCGCACACCCGAACCATCCGTGGTGAAGTCACCCTCGTCGACGCCGCCCTCGGCGTTCGGCGCCTGGAAGTGCAGCCGGTCGGGCCGCTGCGGGGCTTCCAGACCCTTGGCACGGATCTCGGGCCGCGACCCCGCGCCCGCACCCGCCGGAACCGCGTCCTGCACGCCGCCCTTGGTGAGCGAGGTGGCCGCCGCCGCGTCCTCGACCGGGACCTCCTCGACCTGCTGCTCGACCTGGACCTCCAGGTTGAACAGGTAGCCGACGGACTCCTCCTTGATGCCGTCCATCATGGCGTTGAACATGTCGAAGCCCTCGCGCTGGTACTCGACCAGCGGGTCCTTCTGCGCCATGGCACGGAGGCCGATGCCCTCCTGGAGGTAGTCCATCTCGTAGAGGTGCTCACGCCACTTGCGGTCCAGGACCGACAGGACGACCCGCCGCTCCAGCTCACGCATGATCTCGGAGCCGAGCTGCTCCTCACGCGCGGCGTACTGCTCGTGGATGTCGTCCTTGATGGACTCGGAGATGAACTCGGCGGTCAGACCGGCGCGGTCGCCCGCCGCCTCCTCCAGCTCCTCGACGGTGACCTTGACGGGGTAGAGCTGCTTGAAGGCGCCCCACAGCCGGTCGAGGTCCCACTCCTCGGCGAAGCCCTCGGCGGTCTCGGCGGCGATGTACGCGTCGATGGTGTCGTCCATGAAGTGCGCGATCTGCTCGTGCAGGTCCTCGCCCTCCAGGACGCGGCGCCGCTCTCCGTAGATGACCTCGCGCTGCCGGTTGAGGACCTCGTCGTACTTCAGGACGTTCTTACGGGTCTCGAAGTTCTGCTGCTCGACCTGCGACTGCGCGGAGGCGATGGCGCGCGTCACCATCTTGTTCTCGATCGGCACGTCGTCGGGGACGTTGGCCATCGACATGACGCGCTCGACCATCTGCGCCTTGAAGAGCCGCATCAGGTCGTCGCCGAGCGACAGGTAGAAGCGGGACTCGCCGGGGTCGCCCTGACGGCCGGAACGACCGCGCAGCTGGTTGTCGATACGGCGCGACTCGTGCCGCTCGGTGCCGAGGACGTACAGCCCGCCCAGGGCCTTGACCTCCTCGAACTCCGCCTTGACGGCCCGCTCGGCCTTCTCCAGGGCGGCCGGCAGCGCGGCGGCCCACTCCTCGGCGTGCTCCACGGGGTCGAGGCCGCGCTGGCGCAGCTCCGCCTCGGCGAGGTCGTCGGGGTTGCCGCCGAGCTTGATGTCCGTACCACGACCGGCCATGTTCGTGGCCACCGTCACGGCGCCCTTGCGGCCGGCCTGGGCGACGATGGTCGCCTCACGGTCGTGCTGCTTGGCGTTGAGCACCTCGTGCTGGATGCCCCGCTTGGAGAGCTGCTGCGAGAGGTACTCCGACTTCTCCACGGAGGTCGTGCCGACCAGGATCGGCTGGCCCTTCTCGTGCTTCTCCGCGATGTCGTCGACGACGGCGGCGAACTTCGCGACCTCGGTGCGGTAGATGAGGTCGGACTGGTCGACGCGGACCATCGGCCGGTTCGTCGGGATCGGCACGACGCCCAGCTTGTAGATCTGGTGGAACTCGGCGGCCTCGGTCATCGCCGTACCGGTCATGCCGGAGAGGCCGCTGTCGTAACCGTCGCGCTTGTAGAGGCGGAAGAAGTTCTGGAGGGTGATGGTGGCGAGGGTCTGGTTCTCGTCCTTGATGTCCACCCCTTCCTTCGCCTCGATCGCCTGGTGCATGCCCTCGTTGTAGCGGCGGCCGGCGAGGATACGGCCGGTGTGCTCGTCGACGATCATGACTTCGCCGTCGATGACGACGTAGTCCTTGTCCTTCTTGAAGAGTTCCTTGGCCTTGATGGCGTTGTTGAGGTAGCCCACCAGGGGCGTGTTCACCGACTCGTAAAGGTTGTCGATGCCGAGCCAGTCCTCGACCTTGCTCACGCCGGACTCGTGGATGGCGACGGTGCGCTTCTTCTCGTCGACCTCGTAGTCGCCGGTCTCCTCGATGCCCTTGAGGGGGTTGCCGGGCTCACCCTTGGTGAGGCGGGTGACCAGCTTGGCGAAGTCGCCGTACCACTTGGTGGCCTGGTCGGCGGGGCCGGAGATGATCAGCGGCGTACGGGCCTCGTCGACGAGGATCGAGTCGACCTCGTCGACGATCGCGAAGTTGTGGCCGCGCTGCACCAGCTCGTCCTGCGACCACGCCATGTTGTCGCGGAGGTAGTCGAAGCCGAACTCGTTGTTCGTGCCGTACGTGATGTCGCAGCTGTACTGCTCGCGGCGCTGGGCCGGCGTCATGTTGGCGAGGATGCAGCCGACGCTCAGGCCCAGGAACTTGTGGACCCGGCCCATCATCTCGGAGTCGCGCTCGGCCAGGTAGTCGTTGACCGTGATCAGGTGGACGCCCTTGCCGGAGAGCGCGTTCAGATACGCGGGCAGGGTGCCGACGAGGGTCTTGCCCTCACCGGTCTTCATCTCGGCGACATAGCCCATGTGCAGCGCGGCGCCGCCCATCATCTGGACGTCGTAGTGACGCTGGCCCAGGACGCGCTTGGCGGCCTCACGGACCGTCGCGAAGGCCTCGGGAAGGAGGTCGTCGAGCGTCTCGCCGTCGGCGTAACGCTCCTTGTATTCCTGGGTCAGCGCGCGCAGCTCGGCGTCGGAGAGGCTGACGAAGTCCTCTTCGATGGAGTTGACCTGGTCCGCGATGCGGTGCAGCTTGCGCAGGATCTTGCCTTCGCCTGCACGCATGATCTTCGAGAGGACGGACACGGGGGTTGGTCTCCTTGCCGGTCGGGCCTGGCATGGTCGGTTTTACTCGTCGGGCAACGGCCATCGTATGCGAGGACCCGGCTGCGCCGGGAGGGCTGCCATGAGGTCAACGGGCGAGGGGCGCCGAAGGTGCCGGGTCGTCCCCGCGAGGTGGTGCCGGCGGGCCGGTAAAAACACTGGCTCCCGGAACAGCGCCCCCGCATCATCGCTTGATGGAGCCCGTCACACTCACCACCGAACGCCTGAGCCTGCGCGTCTTCACTCCCGAGGACATCGACGAGGTCCACGAGGCCTGCCAGGACCCCGACATCCAGCGCTGGACCTCGATCCCCTCGCCCTACGCGCGCGTGGACGCCGAGAACTTCATCCTGCGCGTCGTGCCGAGTCAGTGGCAGGCCGACTCCGAGTACGCCTTCGCCGTACGCCCCCGCGACGGCGGCCCCTTGATCGCCGCGGCCAGCCTGCACCACCCGCGCTCGGGCACCTGGGAGGTCGGTTACTGGACGGCCAAGGAGCAACGGGGCCGCGGCCACACGACGGAGATCGTGCTCGGCCTCGCCCGCTGGGCCTTCACGGACCTGCGCTGCACCCGCCTGGAGTGGCGCGCGGAGGTCGGCAACACGGGCTCCCGGGCGGTCGCGGAGAAGGCCGGCTTCACGGTGGAGGGCGTGCACCGCGCGGGCCTGCTGAACAAGGGCACCCTCCGTGACTGCTGGGTGGGCGCTCTGCTCCCCTCCGACCTCGGCATGGAGTCCCCGCTCCCATACCTGCCCGCACGCCTGTGAGGCGACGGAAATTCCGTCCGCGTTGTCAGTGCCGCCGCCTATCGTTTCGACCATGACGAGCCTGCCGCGCCCCGCCATCGAAATCTCCGCCGACGAGGCCCGCCGCATCGCGCTGCGGGCCCAGGGTTTCCTGGGCGCCCCGGACCGCAGGTCCGGCGTGCGGGGCGTCCTGCGTCACCTCGGCGCGGTCCAGCTCGACACCATCTCCGTCCTCGCCCGCTCGCACGAACTCATCCCGTACGCACGCCTGGGCGCGGTGGGCCGCGACACCGTCGAGGCCGCGTACTGGACCGAGACCCACGCCTTTGAGTACTGGTCGCACGCCGCGTGCATCCTGCCCGTCGAGGAGTGGCCGCACTTCGCCTTCCGCCGCCGCGCCTACCGCTCCCGCCCGCACTGGCACCACGACCTGCCCGACGGGGCGTACGACCAGGTCATCAAGCAACTGCGCGCCGAAGGCCCGCTGACGGCGACCGAGTTGGGCGGCGCGAAGAACAAGGGCGAGTGGTGGGACTGGTCCGAGTCGAAAATCGCCGTCGAGCGCGCGCTGATGTACGGCGAGGTGGTGTGCACCGAGCGCCGCTCCTGGAAGCGGGTGTACGACCTCGCGGAGCGCGCGATCCCGGACGCGCTGCTCCACGACGACCTGAGCGACGCCGAGTGCCTGCGCCGCCTGGTGCGCCTGGCCGGCGAGGCGCTGGGCGTCGGCACGCGCGCGGACATCGCCGACTACCACCGCCTCAAGGGCGAGCAGTTCGACGCGGTGGTCGCGGAATCGGGCCTCGTGCCGGTGACGGTCCAGGGCTGGGAGAAGCCCGCCTGGGCGGACCCGAAGGCCCTGGAGACGACACCTCGCGGCCGGCACCGTACGACGCTGCTGTCGCCGTTCGACTCCCTGATCTGGGAGCGGGCGCGCACGGAGCGGATCTTCGGCTTCACCCACCGCCTCGAGGCGTACGTGCCCAAGCCCAAGCGGATACACGGCTACTTCGCGATGCCGCTGCTCGCCGGCGGCAGGCTCCTCGGCCGGGTCGACCCCGCGCGCGAGGGCACCACACTGGTGGCCAAGCAGGTCGCGCTCGACACCCCGAAGGCGGTCGCACCGATGGCCCAGGCGCTGCTGGAGGCGGCATCCTGGGTCGGCTGCGACTCCGTACGGGTGGAGCGGGTGAACCGTCCGGAGCTGACGGCCGACCTGGTGCGCGCCCTGAACTGACCCCGGCCGCCTCAGCGGATCTCGAGGATCTTCTCCCGCATCGCGTAGACCACGGCTTCCATCCGGGAATGGAGCTGCAACTTCTCCAGGATGTTGCGCACGTGGTTCTTCACGGTGTTCTCGGAGATGAACAACTCCTTGGCGATATCGCGATTGTTCATTCCGGTGGCGACCAGCTTCAGGACTTCCAGCTCACGGTCCGTCAGTCGGGGCGCGGGCAGCAGCCTGCGCTCGTCGGTGCGCTGGATCATCGACTTGAACTCGGTGAGCAGTTTGGAAGCCATCGAGGGGCTGATCTGCGACTGCCCGTCGGCCACCGCGCGGATCGCGGTGGCCACCTCGTCCGTGGAGATCTCCTTGAGGAGATATCCGGTGGCGCCCGCCTTGATCGCGTCGTAGAGGTCGGCCTCCTCGTCGCTGATCGTCAGCATGATGATCTTCGCGCTGGGCGCCACCTCCTTGATGGAGGTGCACGCCTCGATGCCGCCGCGCTTGGGCATGCGCACGTCCATGAGCACGATGTCGGGCAGCAGGTCGGCGGCCTTGTCCACCGCCTCGGCGCCGTCGCCCGCCTCGCCCACGACCTGGATGTCCTCTTCGGCGGCGAGGACGATCTCCAGGCCGCGGCGGAAAAGGGCGTGGTCGTCCACCACGAGCACCCGGATGGGCTCCTTGCGTGGGGCGCCCTCGTCCGTGCCGATGCCGATGCCCTGGCCGGCATCCTGGTGTCGCATCGGTCCGAAGCTGTCCGCCATCGTTCCTCCCCCATGAAGGCCGTGGCCTGGGTGTGCCTACGCTGCGCCAACCCGTGGCGGCAGCACGCCGGTTGGCCGGCCCGCCCATGATTTCATGCCCGACGCCGCTCCGGTGCGCACACTGGTCGCACGAAGGTGCCCCTGGGGGGCGCACACGCGCTCCAGGGGCACCACTCACGGCGGTCAGGGGGTCGGCGGGTCAGCCGCCGAGAGCCCCGCCTCCGCCACCCGTCTCGGCGTTGGCCACCATGGGGTCGGTGTTGAGGCGAATGACGCCGTAGTCGTAGGCGTGCCGCCGGTAGACCACGCTCGGTTCCTTGGACTCGGAGTCGACGAACAAGTAGAAGTCGTGTCCGACCAGTTCCATCTCGTAGAGGGCCTGGTCGAGCGACATGGGCGCCGCGACGTGCGTCTTCTCGCGGACCACGAGGGGGCCATCGCCCTGGATCTCCAGCGAGCCGATCTTCTTGACCGGTACGCCGTCGGGCTCTTCTTCGCGTGCGAGGGTGCCGTCTCCGTTGAGCGTCGCCGCGTCCGGGACGCGCTCGGCGACTTCAGCGGCCGAAATCCGGCCGTTGCCGCGCCGGTTGTGGCGCTTCTCGTGCTGCTTGCGCAGGCTGGCGTCGAGCTTGGCCGTGGCCAGGTCCAGCGCCGCGTACGGATCGGCTGCCGCGGCTTCCGCGCGGATCACGGGCCCACGGCCGCGGAGCGTGATCTCCACGCGGTCGGAACGGTCGGCCTGACGCGGGTTGGTTTCCTTGGACACCTCGACGTCGAGGCTGATCACCTTGCCGTCGAGCTTCTGGATCTTGTCCAGCTTCAGCTTCTCGGCCACGTGCTTGCGGAACCGCTCGGGCACCTCGGTCTTGCGGCCCTTGACGACGATGTCCACGCAGAACTCCGTTCCCGGATCACTCCGCTTCGGTGGCGGAGCATCTCCCTTTTGCACCAGGCCCCGGTGACCCCGGAGCCTCGGACTCGGTGACTTCCACCTCCTCCTCCCCCGTGGGCGAGATCTCCACCCCACCGGCCCGGTGATTGCGAAAACTCAGGCAACCCCAAAGCAGCCGGCGACCGGCGTTCCGATATGCGAGGTGCGGCGTTCGCCATTCCTCACAACCGAACATATCTCGCCCGGGCGGATGTCGTCACCCTTTACTGCGGCGTACCTCCATTCAGGTGTATCCGCCCTCTCATCACCTGCAACGAAGCACCTTCTCCCTCAGTTCCGGTTTATTCCGAAGGAATCCGGTGGGGCGGCGACTACGGCTGCGGTGATCGCGTTCTGGCGGCCCATGGACGGCCTTCGCACGGTATCCGTACCCCGGCCCTGTACGGCCTCCACTCGGGTGTTCTTTTCCTTGTGCAGATCATGTATCGCGTCCCTGTATGCGTCATGTACCGCGCGCACGGCCTCCGCCAGTGAGGCGCCGGTGGTCATGAGGTCGTCCACGACCACGATCCGGCCCGCGCCCGCTGCCAGGAGCAGCCGGCCGCCCCCGGCGGTCACCTCCAGGGCGCCTGCCAGGTTGGCCTGCCGCTGCCGGGAGTCGAGCCCCGCCTGATCGGCCACCGCGCGACGCTGACGCAGCACCGCGAGCACCGGCGCCGGTATCCCCGCTCGCCGCAGCTCACCCGCAGCGGCGAGCGCGATCCGCCGCGCCGGGTCCTGACCACGCGCCCGCACCGAGGCACGCGACGACGGAACGGGGACGAGCGCCAATGGCGCCGTGCGGCCCTGTGCTCCGCCGTGTGTGCCGTCTACCCACGATCGAGCGGCCGTATCACTCCGATGCGGTGGATCTGGTGGTTCCCGTGGGCCTGGTGGTTCTAGTGGTTCTTGCAGTCCTGGTGGTTCACGTAGTCCGGAGGGTCCGGGCGCTCCGCCCCGCGCCCCGGCCCGCACAGCTCCGGCCAACGCTGTCCCCAGAGGCCCGGCGAGCCCCAGGGCGCCCCGCTCCTTGTGCGCGAGCAGCACGCCCGTACGGAGTCCGCGTACGGCGCCGCCGCGTGCACCACCGGCAGCCCCCGGCGGCTCGGGCACCGGCCGCACCCGGCACGGCGCGCTCCCGCACAGGGCGGCTCGGCACGCGGCGCAGAGCAGTGCCCGGGGCCGCCCGCAGCCCTCGCACTCGGCCGGCAGCACCAGGTCGGTGAGGTCCTGCCACCATCCCCGCATGCCTCAACTGTCCCAAGGCGCGGTCAGCCCGGCCACCCCTGTGGAAAACCCCCTGTGGAAAACCCTGTAGCTGGCCGGCCCGGACCTCCGATCAGGCCCATCTGCCCTGGTCACCCAGGCCGAGGCGCTGCCTCATCCCGGGTAGACCGGGGACGACCCTTCCTTCACCACCGTCTGCCACTGCGAGCCCGTCGGCAGCCGCACGATCCCGTCGTCGGAGTGCGCCACCAGCGGCTGCTGCTCGCTCTCGGACGCCGCGATCTCCTTGACCCCCGTCAGCCCCGGCAGCGTGGTACCCGAGAGGACAGAACCGTCGCACCGCACGTACCGCATCTGCTGCACTCCGCCGGACTCGCGTCCGACCACCACGAGGCGGCTGCCGCCCGCCCACGACATGGCGGTGACCTCCTCCATCCGGGGAGCCGCCTGGATCGGGTCGAGCACCGAGACCCGGGGCTGTGCCGCGTCGCCCTGCTCGTCACGCTCGCCCTGCTCACCCCGCTCATCCCGCTCGACGCGGCCGATCCAAAGGGACGTCTTGTCGTTCTTCTTCACCAGCAGCGCGATACGGACGCCGTCGGCCGACACCCGCACCGCCTCGATGCGCCCGTCGAGGCCGGGCACCTCGACCTCGACCGGTTCGCCCTCACCCCGGTCGAGCCAGAGCAACCGCGGCCGCTTGGGGTCCCGGTCGGCCACCCACAGGTCGCCCCGCCCGTCCCAACTGGGCGTGGACAGGCGGTCGTCCTCCGCCTTCGCCTTGCTGCGCACCTGCGCCTTGCCGAGCGTGTCCTCCCCGAACAACGACCCCGTGTACAGCGCCTTCCCGTCGAGCGAGACCCCGGCCGCACGCTTCTCGTCGCGCGAGACCGCCGCCGAGCGCAGCGGCTGGTCCCCGGCGCCGAGGCTGCCGTTCACCGGCTCCGGGGCGGCCGTGCTCCCGGCGTTGGCCGGCATCCGCACCAACCGGTGCTTGTCGTCGATGAAGTACTGGTAGCCGGGCCGCTCCGCGTTGCGATGCACCGCGACGCTCTCGGCGTGGCTCTGACTCAGCACACACAGCATCGAGCCGTTGGAACGCTGCAACGTCACCTGTTCGACCCCCGAAGGCGTCAGATCCTGCAACGTGAAGAGCAGTTGCGCGGCCATCTCCCGGCACCGCGTCTGACTGGCGCCGTCGGCCCGGCTGTTGAGCTGCACGGTCAGCCGGTTCTGGTCGTCCGGCGTCAGCGACTTGCCGGGGTCCTTGAGCCGCGTACCGCTGTCGAACCGCGAATCGACCACCTGGTCGAGCCAGTTGGTGGGCCCGTCAAGCAGCGCCTTCACCGTCTGCGTCAGCGGGTCTATCCGCTGGCGGATGTAGATGGGGTCGGCGACGAGCCCCGCCGCTCCACCCGCGCCCGCCCCCGAAGGACCGGCGTAGTAGTACTTGTTGACGGACCGGTAGATGCGCTGGAAGTCCGACTCGCCGAGCACCACTCCCGGCGGCGGCCTGTCGATGCGCCACTCCTTGCGGCCCGGGCGCCCACCAGGCTCAGATGGACGGATTGGCTGTAGGTCGCCTCTTCGGGCCGGTACGCGTGCTGCTCGTCCACCCTGGCGACCTGCTGGCCCGTCAGGGAGAAGCGGCGGCTGCCGTCGGCCTCGTTGCCCGCGTTGCCCGCGTCCGTGTTCGGGCGTCCGCCAGGACGGTCGTGGAGCCTTCCGGGTCCCAAACCTTCGACGCGCTCTTGGTCAGATACTTGCGGGCCATCGTGAACTGCGGATCGTCACTGGTCAGCGCCTCAAGAAAGCCCTGCACGATCTCCACGGGCCGCGCTCCCTCGCGCGGCGGCAGCGCGTAGACCCGGACCTGCGACTGCGAGTCCGGCCGCTGTGAGGCGTCGACGGACTCCAGGTTCCCGCTGTCGGGCATCGAGGCACAGCCCGCCAGGAGCGCCCCGCACCCGCCCAGCAGCAGTCCGGTACGCAGCGGGCGCCGCGCGTCGCGCCGCACGGCCGCGCCCTTCCAGGTCAGCGCCCACGAGTGCTCTCCCCTTCCCTCGCCGAACCGGCCTCCGACTCAGCCACCGTTCCCGTCACCGACTCCGCCTGCGTTCGCGCCTGCGCGCGGCTGTCTTCCGACGGCTGGGACCCCGGATGTGCCCCCGGCTGTGACTGTGGCTGTGACCGCGGCTGCGGCGGCCCGGACCTCGGGTGCGCCTCCGACCCCGGACCCGGCTGCCCGGCCCCGGCCCCGTGATCCCCACGCGGCTCATCGCCGCCCGCCCCGTCACTCTTCGGCTCGACGCCCGCCACGTCACCCTGGGGCTCTCCGCCCGCCAGATCGCTCTCCGGCTCGTCGTCCACCGGCCGACGCGACACGACCCGCGCCCCGCTGCCCGGCAACGCCGTCGGGTCCACGGCCCCGGCCTGCGCCAGCCGCGGCGCTATGGGCCCCTTCGCCGGCACGGGCGGCGACGACACCCTCTCGGTCGCCGCAGAGCCCTGCGCGGGCACCGTCGCAAGCTTGTTCCCGCCGTCGACCGGCAGCCCTGCGTCGTTCAGCCCGCGGTGGCGCCGGGAGTCCTCGGGCTCCAGCGGGATCGGCGATCCCCGAAGCGGCTCGTCCGCCGTCCTCGGCAACGTAAGCCTGAACTGCGAGCCGCCCCCCGGCTCACCCCACGCCTGGAGCCAGCCGCCGTGCAGCCGCGCGTCCTCCAGGGCGATGGACAGGCCGAGCCCCGTACCACCGGTGGTACGCGCGCGTGCCGGGTCCGCCCGCCAGAAGCGGCTGAACACGCGGGTCGCCTCGCCAGGCTTGAGCCCCACTCCGTAGTCCCGCACCGCGACGGCCACCGCGCCACCCGCGGCGGCGAGCCGCACCACCACGTCCTTGCCCTCGCCGTGCTCCACGGCGTTGACCACGAGGTTGCGCAGCACCCGCTCCACCCGGCGGGCGTCGGCCTCGGCGACCACGGGCTGCTGGTCCCCGACGACCCGTATGTGCGTTCCCTTGCGCTCGGCGAGCATCTCCGCGCCGCCGACGACCCTGCGAACGACCTCGCGCAGGTCTATCGCCTCCGCCTCCAGCGCCGCCGCCCCCGCGTCGAACCGGCTGATCTCCAGCAGATCCGCGAGCAGCGACTCGAACCGGTCCAGCTGATCGGCGAGCAACTCCGCCGACCGCGCGGTCACCGGATCGAAGTCCACCCGCGCCTCATGAATGACATCGGCCGCCATCCGCACCGTTGTGAGCGGCGTACGCAACTCATGCGATACGTCGGAGACGAACCGCCGCTGCATCCGCGACAGCTCCTCCAGCTGCTGGATCTTCAGCTGAAGGTTCTGCGCCATCTTGTTGAAGGCCTCACCGAGGCGCGCGATGTCGTCCTCCCCGGTCACCTTCATACGTTCCTGAAGGCGCCCGGCGGACAGCCGCTCCGCGATGCCCGCCGCCATGCGTACGGGCGTGACCACCTGGCGCACCACCAGCCAGGCGATGGCGCCGAGGAGCACCACCACGAAGAGCCCGGCGGTCGCGAGGGTGGTCCTGACGAGATTGAGCGACTCCTCCTCCTGCGTCAGCGGGAAGAGGTAGTAGAGCTGGTACGGATCGCCGTTGAGGTCGTTGAGCCGCTTGCCGATCACCAGGCCCGGCTGCGGCTCACGCCCGTCGTCGTAGACGATGCGCGTGTTGGCCTGGAGGACCTCGGTGCCCTTGTCGACCCGGCCGCGCAGCTCCTCGGGCACGCTCAGGATGGGCTCCACGCCGCCCGAGGCCCGCGATCCGCGCACACTCCCCGCGTCGCTCGTGGACGTCAGCGTCACCACGGCGAACGCGTTCTGACCGCCGCTGGACAGCTGTTCGACGAGGTCCGACATCCACACGGCGGCGTTCCGCCCGTCGAGCGCGCCGCCGTCCTGCCCCTGGCCCTGCCCCTGCTCCGTGCTCTGCCGGGCGGCGTTGACACTGTCCTGGGCGGCCCGGAAACCTCCGTCGGCCTGGCTCTGCGACGCCTTGACCTTGGCCTTGAGCAGGCCGTTGTTCACCGAACTCAAGACGGCGAACCCCAGCATGAGCACCACGCCGAGCGACATCAGCAAGGTCGTGACGACAACCTTCAGCTGGATGTTGCGCCGCCACAGCCGCACGGCGGGCAGCAACGGCCGGCGCACCCAGCGTACGAAGAGACGCAGCACAGGGCTGCCCTGTACCCCGCCCTGCAACAGCAGCCCGCCATCGACGAGCCGCCCGAACCGGGACGCGCGCCGCGCCGGTCCAGTCCGCCCCGAGCGAGCCCCCGAATTCCCGGACGCCGTGGAGGAACTGTCCCGGGACACGTCAGCTCGGTCCGGCCTTGTAACCGACACCCCGGACGGTCACCACGATCTCCGGCCGCTCCGGGTCGCGCTCGACCTTGGACCGCAGCCGCTGGACGTGCACGTTCACCAGACGGGTGTCCGCCGCGTGCCGGTAGCCCCAGACCTGCTCGAGGAGCACCTCACGCGTGAACACCTGCCACGGCTTGCGCGCCAGCGCCACCAGCAGATCGAACTCCAGCGGCGTCAGCGCGATCGACTGCCCGTCCCGCTTCACGGAGTGCCCCGCCACATCGATGACCAGGTCACCTATGGCCAGCTGCTCCGGGGCGGGCTCCTCCGACCTCCGCAGTCGTGCCCGGATGCGGGCCACCAACTCCTTCGGCTTGAACGGCTTGACGATGTAGTCATCGGCTCCCGACTCCAGACCGACCACCACATCCACGGTGTCGCTCTTGGCGGTGAGCATGACGATCGGCACCCCGGACTCCGCCCGGATCAGGCGGCACACCTCGATGCCGTCGCGACCCGGCAGCATCAAGTCGAGCAGCACAAGATCCGGCTTGGCCTCCCGGAAAGCGGCCAGCGCCTTGTCGCCATCAGCTACGAACGACGGCTCAAAACCTTCACCACGCAGCACAATCCCGAGCATCTCGGCCAGTGCGGTGTCGTCGTCGACGACAAGGACTCGTCCCTTCATGCCTGACATCATCCCATTCTCGTAACAGTGACCGGGCTGCTGGTGAGGCAGTTCACTGACCTGTGACGATAGTCGTATCAAGCCACTACTGTCTGCGGCGATCCCCTGTCGGCCCCTGCCGACCACAGCGGTAACGGACGCCGGGCGGTACCACCCGTGACACGTCAGCCCCGGGACGGCAGCCCGGATGTCAGCCCGGGACGACCGGCAGGAACGCGGCGTCCCAGCCCAGCCCCAGCCCCGTCGCGGGTCCCAGTCCCAGCCCCAGACCCAGTCCCCCAGCAGGCCCCCATCCGTCGGCTGCACCGTACAGGCCGCCCACACGGGCCCCACACCAGAGCCGCAGCCGGGACCGGAACGCGGAACTTGAACCGGCACTTGCAGGGCGGAGCCGGAACCGGCGCTCGGAGCCGGAACCCAGAGGCCGCGCATACGCCCTCCCGCGCCCCGGCCCCGAGCCGCGGCGGCAACCCGGCGGACGGCTCAGCACCACCCCACCAGCCTCAGCACCGCCCCACCGCCCTCACTCCACGCGCACCCGGCCATCCCGGGACCCACCCCACAGCCCGGCTATCCCCTCAGCCGTCACCGGCGACAGCACCCCCTCCTCCGTGACGATCGCCGTCACCAACTCCGGCGGCGTCACATCGAACGCCGGGTTGTACGCCTGCGTCCCCAGGGGCGCCACCGGGATGCCGCCCCCCGCCTCGATCCCGAACGCCGGCCCCTGCGGCAGCGCGGTGAGCTCCGTCACCTCATGACTGGACCGCTGCTCCACCTCGATGGACGCCCCGTCCGGGGTGTCCGGGTCGACGGTCGTCACCGGCGCCACCACGATGAACGGCACGTGGTGATACCGCGCGAGCACCGCGAGCGGATAGCTCCCCACCTTGTTCGCCACCGATCCGTCGGCCGCGATCCGGTCGGCGCCGATCAGCACGGCATCGACCTCCCCGGCCTCGAACAGCGATCCCGCCGCGTTGTCCGTGAGCAGCGTGTACGCCATGCCGTTCCGCGCCGCCTCGTACGCGGTGAGCCTCGCGCCCTGAAGCAGGGGCCGCGTCTCGTCCACCCACAGCCTGCGCAGCCGGCCCGCCCGGTGCGCCTTGAGCGCCACCGCGAACGCCGTGCCCTCCCCTCCCGAGACCAGCGCCCCGGTGTTGCAGTGCGTCAGAATCCGGTGCCCACCGCCGCAGCAGCTCGTC
Organism: Streptomyces huasconensis; assembly: GCA_004010275.1. Lineage (GTDB taxonomy): Bacteria > Actinomycetota > Actinomycetes > Streptomycetales > Streptomycetaceae > Streptomyces > Streptomyces huasconensis. Next base: position 6,558 of record RBWT01000138.1, on the reverse strand, counting down.
GAGCAGCGCCAGACCGTGCGCCGCCATCGTGGCGCTGGCCCTGGCGTCCTCGGCGTGCAGCGCCCGCGCCGCCTCGAGCGCGGCCCCGGCCGCCCGCTCGTCGCCCGCGCCGCCCGCCACCGCGGTGCGGTACGCCGCCTGGGCCCGACGCGCGCCGTACGCGAGGTTGACCGCGGTGGGCCGCGCCCCCGCCAACGCGTCCGCCGCCTCGTCCACGTCGAACCCCCGGGCCGCGGCCAGCGCGACCCCGTACGCCCCCGCGATGCCCAGCAGCGGCGCCCCGCGCACCGCGAGCGTGCGGATGGCCTCCACCAGAGCCTGTGCGTCGGTGCACACCAGCTCGATCTCCTCGCCCGGCAGCCTGGTCTGGTCGAGGACGACCAGAACGGGGCCTTCGGGTGGCTCGTCCCAACGGATGGCGGGGATCGCCGGGACCCCGGTCGGCCGTATGTCCTCGCTGGATTGCGCGTACTGATCAGCCATCCGCCCAGTCTGCCCCGTACCCGGCGGACAATTGAAGGTGTCCTGCCGCTACAGCACCCGGTCACCTGGCCGGTGCCCCGTGGCACGATGGCTGGCAACCTGCCGCCGCACCCGCGGACGGGCACCGTGAAGGAGCGACGATGAACGACACTCCGGGCTGGGCTTCGCCCGGATCTGCCCCCTCCGACGGACAGGACTCCGGCAAGCCGGACGCCTCCGAGCCCGCGGACGCCGGCCAACAGGGCGGCTCGTCCAAGTGGTCCAAGGAGCAGCCGCCGCCCGCCCAGTGGTCCCCGCCCGGCACCCCGGACCCCGGTCAGACCCCGCCGCCCCCACCGCCTCCGCCCGGTCAGGGCGGCGGCTGGGGCTGGGGCGGCCCGCCTGCCGGCCCCGGCGGTCCCGGAGCCCCCGGCCCGGGCGGCCCCGGCGGCTACCGCGGCTGGGGCGCGTGGCAGGGCCCGCCTCCCGCCGCCAAGCCCGGCGTCATCCCGCTGCGTCCGCTCGGCGTCGGCGAGATCCTCGACGGCGCCGTGTCGACGATGCGCGCCCACTGGCGCACGGTCCTCGGCATCTCCCTGACCGTGGCCGTGCTGACCGAGATCGTCATCGTCCTCCTGCAAGGACTCGTCCTGAACGAGTCCGTGGACACCGATGCCCTCAACGACCCGAGCGCGACCGTCGGTGAGCTGACCCGCGCCATGGGCGACACCCTGCTGAACTCCGGAGTGGTCCTCGCGATCACCCTGCTCGGCACGATCGTCGCCACCGCCCTGCTCACGATGGTCACCAGCCGCGCCGTGCTCGGCAAGCCGGTGACCATCACCGAGGCCTGGCGGGACTCCCGCCCCCGCCTGGCGAAGCTGTTCGGCCTGACCCTGCTCATCCCGCTCATCGGCGCCGCGGTCATCGGCGTCGGCATCCTGCCGGGCGTGCTGGTCGCGGTGGCGGGGGCGTCCGAGGCCGGCGCGAGCCTCGCCGTGCTCGGCGGCCTCGCCGCGGGCGTCGCCGCCATCTGGATCATGATCCGCTTCTCGCTCGCCTCTCCCGCGCTCATGCTGGAGAAGCAGGGCGTCAAGAAGTCCCTGGCCCGCTCCGCGAAGCTGGTCAACGGCTCCTGGTGGCGCGTCTTCGGCATCCAGCTGCTCGCCGCGATCATCGCGAACGTCGTGGCGTCGATCATCGTCATCCCGTTCACCTTCCTCGCCGGCGCGCTCAGCGGCGAAGGGGTCAACGGCTTCCTCAACGGCACCGGCGACCTCGGCTGGACGTTCCTGATCATCAGCGGCGTCGGCTCCGTGATCGGCTCCATGCTGACGTTCCCCATCACGGCCGGGGTCACCGTGCTCCTCTACATCGACCAGCGGATTCGGCGCGAGGCCCTCGACCTCGAACTCACCCGCGCCGCCGGCACCCCCGGGCAGGGGCCCGACCCGTCCGGCACCCCGGGGAGTTGATGCGGTGACCGCGGCGGGGGCAGTGCTCATGAGGTTCGCGGCGGCGCCGCTCCTGCCGCGCACCGGCGACGACCCACCGGTGACGATCTCGCGCGACCCCGCGCGCGAGGCGGCCGAGCGCGAAGTGTCCAAGCCGATGTACCACGAGCATGACCCGAGCCTCCTCCAACGCGCCCTGAACGCCTTCTGGGACTGGGTCGACGACCTGTTCTCCGCCGCCGCGGGAGCCACCCCCGGCGGCGGATTCGGGCTCCTCGTCATCATCCTGGCCGTGGTGCTCCTGGGCGTCGCCCTCTGGTGGCGTCTGGGCACCCCGCAGCGCATCCCCAGGTCCGCCCCGGCCCTCTTCGACGACCGCCCCCGCAGCGCCGCCGAACACCGCGCCGCCTCCGAGGCACACGCCGCCCGGGCCCACTGGAACCAAGCCGTCCAGGAACGCATGCGTGCATCGGCCGCGCCCTGGAGAACGCGCACTCCTCGCCCCCCACCCCGGCCGCACCGCCGACGAAGCCGCGGCAGAGGCGGGCCGGACCCTCCCCGCCCACACCGGTCGACTCCGCGCCGCCGCCCACGAGTTCGACGACGTCACATACGCGGCCGCACCGCCGACGAGTCCGCATACCTTCGCCTGGCCGAACTCGACCGCGACCTGGACCGCACCAAGCCGCTGCTGACCAACACCGCCCAGACCACCCCCAGCAGCAACCACCAGGGAGCCGCCAAGTGACCGGCTTCCCCCGCACGGGCCAGTCGCCTCAGCCCACTTCGCCCTCCGCCACCCACCGGCCCGGCACCCCGCCCGCTCCGACCTCCCTCGCGCCGACACCCCGCCGGCTCTGGACCCGGTCCCGGGGCATCGCCCTCGCCGTGGTCGTCCTGCTCGCGGCGGCCGACGCCGTTGCCGCGCTCCGCACCGGCGCCCAGCACGGCCGCCTGGACCCCCGCTCGGCCGACCCCCAGGGCAGCCGGGCCGTGGCCGAACTCCTCGCCGACCGAGGGGTGTCCACCCGCGTGGTCACCACCACCGAACAGGCCGCCTCCGCGGCCGGTGCCCACACCACGCTCCTGGTGGCCAACCCCGACCTGCTGACCGACAGCCAGCGCTCCCGCCTCCGCGCCGCCACCAAGGACGCCGGAGGCCGCGCCGTCCTCGTCGCCCCCGGCACCCCATCGGTCGGCGACCTCGCCCCAGGGGTGACCGCGGACGCCACCCCCAGCGCGAACTCGGCGCTCTCCCCGTCCTGCTCCCTCCCGGCCGCCCGCCGAGCCGGCACCGCCGACGTGGGCGGCATCCGCTACGACACCCTCGCTCCGCACGCCGAGGCCTGTTACCTCAGCGACGGCCTGCCCAGCCTTCTGCATCTCTCCGCCCCCCGTGGAAAAGGCGACACCATCGTCCTCGGCGCCCCCGACATCCTGTACAGCGACCGCCTCGACGAGCAGGGCAACGCCTCACTCGCCCTTCAACTCCTCGGCTCACGGCCCCACTTGGTCTGGTACCTCCCCTCGCTCTCCGACGACCGGGCGGCGACCGACTCCGAACGCCGCGGCTTTTTCGACCTGATCCCTTCCGGCTGGCGCTGGGGCACACTCCAACTCGCCGTCGCCGCCGTGCTCGCGGCGCTCTGGCGCGCCCGCCGTCTCGGCCCCCTCGTCACCGAACGCCTCCCCGTGGTCATCCGCGCCTCAGAGACGGTCGAAGGCCGCGCCCGCCTCTATCGCAGGGCCAACGCCCGCGACCGCGCCGCGTCCGCCCTGCGCACCGCCACCCGCACCCGCCTCGCCACCCTCCTCGGTGTGCCCCCGGCCCAGGCCCACGCTCCCGAGACCCTGCTCCCCGCACTCTCCACGCGCCTCAACACCCCCGCCCAAGACCTCCACCCCCTCCTCTACGGCCCGCCCCCGGGCAACGACGCAGCGCTCATCGCCCTGGCCGACCAACTCGACGCCCTCGAAAGTGAGGTACGCCACCCATGATGGACCCGACCACTGACAACGGGCCCACCGGAGACACCGGGCCCAACGGAGACAAGGGGTCCGACCAGGCTCCCCGCGACGCACGCGCTTCCCTCGAAGCCCTGCGCGCCGAGATCTCCAAGGCCGTGGTCGGCCAGGACCCCGCCGTCACCGGCCTCGTCGTCGCCCTCCTCTGCCGCGGCCACGTCCTGCTGGAAGGCGTCCCCGGCGTGGCGAAAACGCTGCTCGTCCGAGCCCTCGCCGCAAGCCTCGAACTCGACACCAAACGCGTCCAGTTCACCCCCGACCTCATGCCGAGCGACGTCACGGGCTCCCTCGTCTACGACGCCCGCACCACGGAGTTCTCCTTCCAGCCCGGTCCTGTCTTCACGAACCTCCTCCTCGCCGACGAGATCAACCGCACCCCGCCCAAGACCCAGTCCTCCCTCCTCGAAGCAATGGAAGAACGCCAGGTCACGGTCGACGGCACCCCGCGCCCACTCCCCGAGCCCTTCCTCGTGGCGGCCACCCAGAACCCCGTCGAGTACGAGGGCACGTACCCCCTCCCCGAAGCCCAACTGGACCGTTTCCTCCTCAAACTGACGGTCCCTCTCCCCTCCCGCCAGGACGAGATCGACGTCCTCACCCGCCACGCCGAGGGCTTCAACCCACGCGACCTGCGCGCCGCCGGCGTACGCCCCGTAGCGGGCCCCGCCGATCTCGAAGCGGCCCGCGCCGCCGTCGCTGAGACCTCCATCTCCCCCGAGATCACCGCCTACGTCGTCGACGTGTGCCGCGCGACCCGCGATTCGCCCTCCCTCACTTTGGGCGTCTCCCCCCGGGGCGCCACCGCGCTGCTCTCCACCGCACGCGCCTGGGCCTGGCTCACCGGCCGCGACTACGTCATCCCCGACGACGTCAAGGCCCTGGCCCTGCCCACCCTCCGCCACCGCGTCCAACTGCGCCCGGAGGCCGAGATGGAAGGCGTGACCGCGGACGCCGTGATCAACGCGATCCTCGCCCACGTCCCGGTCCCCCGCTGATGGCTCTCACCGGACGCGCCGCCCTCCTGGCAGCCCTCGGCACCCTCCCCGTAGGCCTCTGGGACCCCAGCTGGACCGGCATCCTCACCGTCAACACCGCCCTGGCCCTCGCCTGCGCCTGCGACTTCGCCCTGGCCGCACCCGTACGCCGCCTCACCCTGACCCGCTCAGGCGAGACCTCCGTACGCCTCGGTGAAGCCGCCGATGTCGCCATAACCGTCGCGAACCCCTCCGGCCGCCCGCTGCGCGCCGACCTCCGCGACGCCTGGCCGCCCAGCAGCCGGCAGCCGGGCACCGAGACAGCCGCCTCCCGCCACCACCTGACGGTCCCGCCCGGCGAACGCCGCCGCCTCACGACCCGCCTGCGCCCCACCCGTCGCGGCGACCACCACGCTGACCGCGTGACCATTCGCTCGTACGGCCCGCTGCACCTCTTCGCCCGCCAGGGCGCCCACAAGGTCCCCTGGACCGTACGAGTCCTGCCACCCTTCGCCAGCCGAAAGCATCTGCCCGCCAAATTGGCCCGCCTGCGCGAGCTCGACGGCCGCACCAGCGTTTTGACGCGCGGCCAGGGCACCGAGTTCGACAGCCTCCGGGATTACGTTCCCGGGGACGACACCCGCTCCATCGACTGGCGGGCCACCGCCCGCCGGTCCACCGTCGCAATCCGCACCTGGCGCCCGGAACGCGACCGACGCATCCTCCTGGTACTCGACACCGGCCGCACCTCGGCCGGCCGCGTCGGTGACGCTCCCCGCCTCGACGCCGCCATGGACGCCGCCCTGCTCCTCGCCGCCCTGGCCGCCCGTGCCGGAGACCGCGTGGACCTCCTTGCGTACGACCGCCGAGTACGGGCTTTGGTCCAAGGCCGATCAGCAGGCGACGTCCTGCCCTCCTTGGCCAACGCCCTGGCGAACCTGGAGCCCGAACTCATCGAGACGGACGCCCGGGGCCTGACATCCACAGCCCTGCGGACAGCGCCGCGCAGCTCCCTGATCGTCCTGCTCACCAGCCTCGACAAGGCTCCGGTCGAGGAAGGTCTGCTTCCCGTACTTTCCCGGCTCACCCAGCGTCATAAGGTCCTGGTCGCATCGGTGGCCGACCCGCACATCGAGGAAATGGCGACGAGCCGCGGAACAGTGGAAGCGGTGTACGACGCGGCGGCGGCCTCGCAGTCCCAGTTGGAACGCCGCCACACGGCTGAGCAACTCATCCGCCGCGGGGTCACCGTCGTGGACGCCCCCCCCAACGATCTGGCCCCCGCCCTGGCCGACGCCTATCTCTCCCTCAAAGCGGCCGGCGTCTCTGAGCAAAGGCGTCACGTCACGAACGACAAACGCAAAAAAGCCTCAGTCCCCGGACAATGTCCGGGGACTGAGGCTTTTTATCAAAATTAGTTCGGCGGCGTCCTACTCTCCCACAGGGTCCCCCCTGCAGTACCATCGGCGCTGTGAGGCTTAGCTTCCGGGTTCGGAATGTAACCGGGCGTTTCCCTCACGCTATGACCACCGAAACACTATGAAACTGTCAACCGCACCATGCGTGACCTTGCATGGGGTTGTTCGTGGTTTCAGAACCAACACAGTGGACGCGAGCAACTGAGGACAAGCCCTCGGCCTATT
>RBWT01000137.1 GCA_004010275.1 Streptomyces huasconensis | reverse complement strand
CCGGGGGTCAGGCGACCGCGCGGTGGGCGATGAGGTCGCCCTGGTCCGCCCCCGCCGACCTCCGGGTGCCTCGGACGTCGCCGTCACGTACGCTGCCGGTACGCGGCCCAGGGTGGTGACCGAGGTCGTGAGCGGCGTGGGCTTACCGGCCTCGTGGAGGTCGTCGCCGCCGCGCAGGCCGAGTTCCGCACGGCGGGCGGGTGCTCGGCCCGCTTGCCGTCGGCCGATACCCGCAGCAGCACGGTGCCGTGCGCGGGGACGGTCGCCGCGATCCTGCCCGCCGTGGGGCGGCTCTTGTGCCGCCAGCAGGTCGCGCAGCGTGTACCCGGTGGCGCCGGGCAGGCCGACCGCCTTCGCCGTCGTGGAGATGGTCCGCGCGCTCCCGGTCTCGTTGAAGAGGGCGACGGCGCGGCTGCCGTCCTTCATCTCCTTGGCGACGACCCAGCGGCCGCTCTCGGACGAGAGGACCTTGCCCTGCCTGCCCAGCGGGTCCTGGTCGACCGCGATGACCTCCTTGTTGCCGAGGATCTCGAAGGTCTCCGGGGTGGCCTTGCGCAGGTCGGACCCGATGAGCAGCGGCGCGGCCATGATCGACCACATCGAGAAGTGCGTGCGGTACTCGGTGGCGGTCATGCCGCCGTTGCCGACCTCCAGCATGTCCGGGTCGTTCCAGTGCCCCGGGCCGGCGTACGCGTGGAGCGGCAGGTTCCGTTTCATGATCGAGAGCATGGAGGACCAGTTGTCGCTGATGTCCCCGGTGGTGCGCCACAGGTGGCCGACGTCCGCGGCCCACTTCCACGGCTTGTTCTCGCCCCACTCACAGATGCTGTGGACGATGGGCCTGCCGGTGGTCCGGGAGGCGGCCTTCAGCGCGTCACGCATCGCGGTGTACCGCTTCTTGGCGTCCACGCCCTGGTTGTTGCAGTTGTCGTACTTGAGGTAGTCGACGCCCCACTGCGCGAACTGCCGCGCGTCGCTGCGCTCATGGCCGAGCGCACCGGGGAACCCGGCGACGTTGCAGGTCTTCGTCCCGGCACTGGTGTAGATGCCGAACTTGAGGCCCTTGGCATGGACGTAGTCCGCGACCGCCTTGATCCCGTGGGGGAAGCGCTTGGGGTCGGGCACCAGCTTGCCCTTGGCGTCGCGCCGCGGAAGCGCCCAGCAGTCGTCGAGGTTGACGTACTGGTAACCGGCTTCCTTGAGGCCCTTCTCGATGAAGATGTCGGCGATCCCCTTGACCATCGCCTCGTTGAACTCGGCCCGGCAGTGCGTGGCGTTCCAGTTGTTGAACCCCATGGGCGGGGTGAGCGCCAAGCCGTCGGGAAGCCGCACGGCGGGCCCGGCGGCGGAACGCCCGGGGGCGGGCCGCTCCCCGGCGTCGCGTGCGGCGGCCGGAGCGGGGGGTCCCGCGGCGCACAACAGGACAGCGGCGAGCGGTCCGACCACTCTGCGGCGGATGGTGGGGGGTGGCATATGACGCATCGTTACCTTCCTCCGTACTCGCGGAAGGTTAAGCCCCGCGTGCCATGAGGCCTCGCGTGTCACGAAGCGTCGCGTGTCGTGAAGGGCTGATGGCCGTGGAGGACCCCCGCGTACGAGCGGCTGGAACGGCTCGGTGCAAGCGAGCAGCACGATGCCCCCGCCCACGGTACGGGGCGGGGGCATCGCGGGCAGGTCAGGCATCAGGGCATCAGATCATCCGGGCGGGGCGCTTCAGTTGAGCGGGGTCCGCACCATGCCGTGGAACTGAATCCGAGGCCAGCCGCGCGCCTCGGCCATTTCGTTGATCGCGTCGGCGATGTCCAGCGGCGTGATGTTCTGGCCGGACGGCGCGTGCTCGATCTCCAGGCTGAACCTCACCGTCATCGAGGCGTCGGCCGCGGCGAGGCTGCTGTGTCCCGAGAACTCGCCCCCCATCGGCCACTCGACCCCGGCAGCCTGCTCCGCACCCGCCGCCCCGGCCCCGGCAGTCTGGTGTACGGCGGTCTGGCCCTCGGCGGCCTGCGCCGAACCGGACGACGCGATGACGGCACCGGCCGCTGCCGAACCCGAGTAACCCAGCAGAGCGCGTCTGGAAACTCCGGACATGGTCCCCTCCTTCATGGCGACGGCCTCCCCCCTGGAGGCCAGCGGTGATCGTATGCGCGAAGCGGCGCCGCCGGGAGGGCTTTTCCGTACCTGGAAGCCGGGCCCGCGCCACCGACCACGGCAGAGCCCCCCGCTCAGGGCGAGGGGCGCGAGGGGGCGGCGAGGGCACGGCGTCCCCAAAGGCCGGAGTGAAATAGGACGGGACGACGTCCTCAGGAGTCGTCCCGCTTCAGCGAGTCCTTCATGCCCTGGGCCTTGTCACGGGCGGACTCCATCGCGTCCTTGGCCTTGCCCTTGGTCCGGTCCGTGCGGCCCTCGGCCTGGCGGCGCTTGTCGCCCGTGGCCTTGCCGGCCATCTCCTTGGCCTTGCCCTTCAGCTTGTCCATGCCGCCTTTGTCACCCATGACTGCTCCTCGATTCGGTGGGCCTACCCGGTCAACGTAAGACGAGGAGGCGGGACGCGCTCGCCCAAGCGTCGCGCTGCGTGACCACGGCGTGCGCATGGCCGCTTCCACGGGCGCGCGGGGAGAGGGGGTATGTGGCGCGAACGGCTCACCCATCAGCGCCTGGTTTCCATGGCAGGGTGTTGCGGGCAAGCCACAGGGGGCCGACGGAAGAGGGGGAACCGTGATCGTCTGGATCAACGGCGCGTTCGGTGCGGGCAAGACCAGTGCCGCACGGGAACTGATCGAGCTGATCCCGAACAGCACGCTTTTCGACCCCGAAGTCATCGGCGGCGCACTGCCCCACCTGCTGCCGCCCAAGCGTCTCGCCGAGGTGAGCGACTACCAGGACCTGCCGGTCTGGCGCCGTCTCGTCGTCGACACGGCGGCCGCGCTCCTCGCCGAGGTGGGCGGTGTCCTCGTGGTGCCGATGACGCTGCTGCGCCAGGAGTACCGCGACGAGATCTTCGGAGGCCTCGCCTCGCGCAGAATCCCCGTGCGGCACATCGTGCTCACCCCTGACGAAACGATCCTGCGTGAGCGAATAGCCGGCCGCGAGGCACCGCCGGACCTGCCCGACGCCGACCTGCGCGTTCGCCAGTGGTCGTGCGACCACATCGAGCCGTACCGCGCGGCTCTCGCCGGCTGGCTCGGCGCCGACGCCCACCGCGTCGACACCACCGCGCTGACCCCCCGGCGGACCGCCGAGCTGCACGCCGACGCCGTGCGCACCGGCTCCGCCTCGGCCTGCGACATCGTGCAGACGCCGGAGCCCACCGCGGAGACCCTCGCCGCGGGGGTGCTGCTCTTCGACGAACAGGACCGGGTGCTGCTCGTCGACCCGACCTACAAGGCCGGCTGGGAGTTCCCCGGCGGCGTCGTCGAACCCGGCGAGGCCCCCGCCCGCGCGGGCGTACGCGAGGTCGCCGAGGAGACCGGCATCCAGCTCGCCGACGAACTGCGCCTGCTGGTCGCCGACTGGGAGCCGCCGAAACCGCCGGGCTACGGAGGGATGCGGTTCCTCTTCGACGGCGGCAGGCTCGACAGCGCCGAGGCCCGCCGCGTGCTGCTGCCCGGCCCCGAACTGCGCGACTGGCGCTTCGTCACCGAACAGGAAGCCGCCGACCTGCTGCCCTCGGTGCTCTACGAACGGCTGCGCTGGGCCCTGCGCGCACGCGAGCGTGGCGCCGCCCTCTACCTGGAGGCGGGCGTCCCGCTCGACGGCTGACCGTCGTCCCGAGCGGACGCCCGCCCGTGCCGTCAGCTCGCGGCGTACTTCTGGAGGAAGAGCGCCTCGGCGACCGAGAGGCGCTCCAGCTCCTCGGGCGACACGCTCTCGTTCACCGCGTGGATCTGCGCCTCGGGCTCGCTCAGGCCGATCAGCAGGATCTCCGCCTTCGGGTAGAGCGAGGCGAGGGTGTTGCACAGCGGGATCGAGCCGCCGTGGCCCGCGTACTGCATCTCCTGGCCGGGGAAGGCTCGCCCATCGCCTCGGCCATCGCCGCGTACGCCGGGCTGGCGGTGTCCGCGCGGAACGGCTGGCCCTGCCCGATCTGCTCCGTGCTCACCCGCGCGCCCCACGGCGTGTGCGCCTCCAGGTGGGCCCGGAGCAGCCTCGTCGCCTCGACGGCGTCCACGCCCGGCGGCACCCGCAGGCTGATCAGCGCCCGCGCGGCCGCCTGCACGGACGGCGTCGCGCCGACCACGGGCGGGCAGTCGATGCCGAGCACGGTGACGGCGGGGCGCGCCCAGATCCGGTCGGCGACCGTGCCCTCGCCGATCAGCCGCACACCGTCGAGCACCTTGGCGTCCTTGCGGAAGGCGTCCTCTTCGTACTGAAGCCCGTCCCACACGGCGTCGCCCGTGAGCCCGTCGACCGTCGTCGAGCCGTCCTCGGCGCGCAGCGAGTCGAGGACGCGCACCAGCGCCGCGAGCGCGTCCGGGGCGGCGCCACCGAACTGCCCCGAGTGGAGGTTCCCCTCAAGAGTGTCGACACTGACGCGTACGAGGGTCATGCCGCGCAGCGTCGACGTCACCGTCGGCAGGCCGACCCGGAAGTTGCCCGCGTCACCGATGACGATCGTGTCGGCCGTGAGCAGCTCGGGGTGTGCCTCCGCGTACCGCTCGAGGCCGCCCGTGCCCTGCTCCTCCGAGCCCTCCGCGATCACCTTGACGCTCACCGGGACGCCGCCGTTCGCCTTCAGGGTCGAGCAGCGCGAGCAGGTGCATGATGACGCCGCCCTTGCAGTCGGCGCTGCCCCGCCCGTACCAGCGGCCGTCGCGCTCGGTCAGCTCGAACGGCGGGGTCGCCCACGCGGCCTCGTCGAGCGGCGGCTGCACGTCGTAGTGCGCGTACAGCAGGACGGTCGGCGCGCCCTCGGGGCCCGGCAGGAAGCCGTACACCGACTGCGTCCCGTCCGGGGTGTCGAGCAGCGCGACGTCCTGGAAGCCCTCGGCGCGCAGCGCGTCCGCCACCCAGTTCGCGGCGGCCTCGCTCTCGCTCCGCGGGAACTGCGTGAAGTCCGCCACCGACTTGAACGCCACCAGTTCGGTGAGTTCCGCCTTCGCCCTCGGCATCAGTGAGGCGACGGTCTCGGCGATCGGATGCGGCGACATGGGCACGCTCCTCGTGGGTGCGACGTTGTAGATGTGGGTGCATGTGATCCTCCCACAGGAGGGCCCCCGGGACCTCCGCCGTAGGATGCCTGGGGAAAGCGCGGCCAACAGCGGGATCAGGAGCGGTAGACCAACGTGAGCAGCGAGAACTCAGCGGACGACGCCGGTTACGTGTGGGACGTCGTCGTGGTCGGAGCCGGCCCCGCGGGGGCCTCGGCGGCCTACGCGGCAGCCGTCGCGGGACGCAGCGTGCTGCTGCTGGAGAAAGCCGAACTGCCCCGTTACAAGACGTGTGGCGGCGGCATCATCGGCCCCTCCCGCGACGCCCTGCCGCCCGGCTTCGAGCTGCCCCTGCGCGACCGGGTCCAGGCGGTGACGTTCTCCCTGGACGGCAAGTTCACCCGCACCCGCCGCTCCCGGCAGATGCTCTTCGGGCTCATCAACCGCCCGGAGTTCGACCAGCAGCTCGTCGAGCACGCGCAGAAGGCGGGCGCCGAGCTGCGTACCGGCGTCACCGTCGCGCGCGTGGAGCAGCACGGCCCCGAGGTGCCCGACCGGCGGACCGTCGCCGTCGTGCTCCAGGGCGGCGAGACCCTCCTCACCCGCGCCGTGGTCGGCGCGACGGCAGCGCCAGCCGCATAGGAGCGCACGTCGGGGTCAAGCCTCGACCAGGTCGACCTGGCCTGGAGGCCGAGATCCCGGTGCCCGCGACCGTCGCGGAGGACTGGGCGGGACGGGTCCTCATCGACTGGGGCCCCATGCCGGGCAGTTACGGCTGGGTCTTCCCCAAGGGCGACACCCTCACCGTCGGCGTGATCTCCGCGCGCGGCGAAGGCGCCGCCACCAAGCGGTACTTGGAGGACTTCATCGCCCGGCTCGGCCTCGCCGGCTTCGAGCCGAGCATCTCCTCCGGCCACCTCACGCGCTGCCGCAGCGACGACTCGGCGCTCTCCCGCGGCCGGGTCCTGGTCTGCGGCGACGCGGCGGGGCTCCTGGAGCCGTGGACCCGCCGAGGGCATCGCGTTCGCGCTGCGCTCCGGACGGCTCGCGGGCGAGTGGGCGGTGCGGATCGCGGAGGCCCACGACGCGGTGGACGCCCGCCGCCAGGCCCTGAACTACGCCTTCGCGATCAAGGCGGGCCTCGGCGTGGAGATGAGCGTGGGGCGCCGCATGCTCCAGATGTTCGAGCGCCGCCCCGGCATGTTCCACGCGGCGATCACGGGCTTCCGCCCCGCGTGGAACGCCTTCGCGAAGATCACGCGCGGCTCCACGACGCTCGGGGAACTGGTACGGACACATCCGCTGGCGGGCCGTGCGCTGAGCGCGATGGACCGTTAGGGCTGATACCGCGGGCCGACGTATCGCGCCGCCGTGCCACAGGAGCGGCGCGTGGGTCGAGAGCCGCCTGGCGGGGCACCCGGAGACAGTCCTCGGCGAGAAGGCCACCCGGGCGCAGGCCACCGGCCCGGCGGGCGCGGCCGCGGCGGTCGTCCTGCTCACCTTGGGCTGACCGGCCGCGCGTACGTCCCCTGGGCTGACCGGCTGCCCGCACTGCCTCCGGGCCGACCGGCTGCCCGCTCTCCCTGCGGGCTGACCGGTCGCCCCGCACTGCCTTCGGATCGACCGGCCGCGCGCTCTCCTGCGGCGCGACCGGTCGCCCGCACTGCCTCCGGGGCGACCGGTCGCCCGCTCTCCCCCCGGTGTGACCGGTCGCCCGCACTGCCTCCGGAGCGACCGGCCGCCCGCTCTCCCTCCGGATTGCACCGCCCGCCCGTACTCCCCCGGGAGTACGCCTGATCACCACGCCCGGCGGACGCCCGCCCCGCTGCCCGCCGTCTAGCGTGGCCGTCATGGACGAGCAGCACGAGCGCGGTCCGGGCGCGCTCCCGGCGTGGGACGGAGCGCCGATGTGGCGGTACCGGGCGCCCTGGTGGTACCCCGGTGCGCGGGACGGGGTGCGGCGGCTGCCCTGGCTCACGACGGTCGCGCTCACCTTGTTCGTGCAGATCGGCTCCGGTTTCGCCGGGCACGGCCAGAGCGACCGCGAGAGCCTCACCCCCGCCGCCCGCGTGCTGCTGCTCCTGGCCACGGCGGTCCTGGTGTTCCGGCACCGCCACCCCGGCTCGTCGCGTACGCCGTCGCCGGGCTCACGCTGGTCTACCTCGGCGCCGGGTACCCGTATGGCCCGGTCCTGCTCGCCGTCGCCGTGGCCTGCTTCGCCGCGGTCGTCGCGGGGCACCGGCGCGCGGCGTGGGGCGCCGTCGGTGCGCTCTGGGCCGGGCATCTGCCCTGTCCGCACTGGCTGTTCCGGTGGCTGCCGCCCGACGGCGACGGGGCCCGGCCGTGGGGCGGGGAGGCGGTGGTCGCCGTCTGGGTCACGGCGATCGTCGCGGTCTCCGACACTCGGGCGCGTACGCCGGGAGCAGTGGGCCAAGGAGCGTGCCGAGCGCGCGCAGGGCCGCCCGGCGGCGCGCCGACGAGGAGCGGCTGCGGATGGCCCGGGAACTCCACGACGTCCTCGCGCACAGCATCTCCGTCATCAACGTCCAGGCCGGCATGGGCCTCGCCCTGCTCGACTCCGATCCCGAACAGGCCCGCACCGCGCTGACCACCATCAAGACCGCCAGCAAGGAGGCGCTGGGTGAGGTGCGGCAGGTCCTGGACACCCTGCGCGGCCCCGGCGAGGCGCCCCGCGCCCCCGCGCCGGGCCTCGACCGCCTGCCGGAACTCGTCGAGCAGGCCGGGAGCGCGGGCCTCACCGTGGACGTCACCACCGAGGGCACCCGCGCCAAGCTGCCGCCGGGCGCGGACCTCGCCGCGTTCCGCATCATCCAGGAGGCGCTGACGAACGTCGTACGGCACTCCGGCTCGCGCCACGCGCGCGTGCGGGTACGCCACGAGAAGGCGGCTCGTCACGCTGCGCGTCGACGACGACCGGCCCGCCACCGGGGGCCGAGGCGGGCGGCAGCGGCAACGGACTCGTCGGGATGCGGGAGCGCGCCGCGGCCCTGGGTGGCACGATCGAGGCGGGCCCGCGCCCGGACGGCGGCTTCCGGGTGACCGCCGTACTGCCCCTGATGGCGGGCCGGGACGACACGGCACCCCGGGAGGACCAGTGATCCGCGTACTGCTCGCCGACGACCAGTCCCTGGTCCGGGCGGGCTTCAAGGCGCTCCTCGACGCCCAGCCGGACATCACGGTCGCGGGGGAGGCCGCGGACGGCGAGGAAGCGGTGCGGGCGGTGCGCGAACTGCGCCCGGACGTCGTCCTGATGGACATCCGCATGCCGCTGCTCGACGGGCTCGCCGCGACGCGCCGGATCACCGAGGAGCCGGGCCTGGCCGGCGTGAAGGTGGTGATGCTCACCACCTTCGAACTGGACGAGTACGTCTTCGAGGCGATCCGCTCCGGAGCCTCCGGTTTCCTCGTCAAGGACACCGAGCCGGACGAACTGCTGCGCGCGGTGCGGGCGGTGGTCGACGGTGACGCGTTGCTCTCGCCGGGCGTGACCCGCCGGCTCATCGCCGAGTTCGCGGCGCGTTCGAAGGAACCGGCCGCCGCCGACGCCCTGAGCGGACTCACCGAGCGCGAGCGGGAGGTGATGGCGCTGGTCGGCATCGGCCTCTCGAACGAGGAGATCGCCCGCCGCCTGGTCGTCAGCCCGCTCACCGCCAAGACGCACGTGAGCCGGACGATGGTGAAACTGGGCGCCCGCGACCGCGCCCAACTCGTCGTCCTCGCCTACGAGTCGGGCCTGGTCCGCCCCGGCTGGCTGGGCTGAGCCGCCGCCCGCGCCTGCCCGTGGAACCGCCACAGCACGGTGGCCACCCGCACCACGAACACGAGCGCGGCGAGCACGGGACCCGCCGTCATCAGCGCGCTCGCGACGGCGCGCGGCGGGTCGAACGCCAGCAGCGGACCGGCCGTCACCGCGCCGAACACCGCCAGGGCCACGACCACCCCGCTGACGAGCGCGTAGCCGATCTCGATCGTGATCGCGTCCCGCTCGGCTGCCGACCGCCGCCCCCCATACCCCGTTTGTGCCATGCGAGGAAGTGTCACAGCCGGGACCCCGGCGGGCAAGGGATGGCCGCCGGGCCCCCGGCTCACACCGCGTCAGTCACCTACGGCCGCGTGCTCCCGGGCGGCCTCGGGGGACGGCACCGACTTCGTGACGACGATCGTCTCCTTCGTACGCCGTGTCCGCAGCCCGGTGAGGGTGATGAGCAGTCCGGCGAAGGCGATGACGGTCACCACGATCAGCCCCGGCCGGAAGCTGTCCAGCACGGCTTGCGGCGAGGAGTCCCCGGAGCGGGAGGACGCGGTGACCACGGCCGTGACGATCGCGAGGAAGATCGCGCCGCCCACCTGGATCGAGGTGTTGAGCAGCCCGGAGACCATGCCCTGTTCGTCGTCGTCCACGCCGTTGGTGGCCTGGATGTTGAGCGAGGGGAAGACCAGGGCGCAGGCGAAGCCGAGCAGGATCATGGACGGCAGCACCACGGCCGCGTACGCGGGAGTGAGGCTGATGCGCAGGAACAGTACGTACGAGGCGACGAGCAGGACGAACCCGGCCACGATCACGCGTGGCGTGCCGAACCGGTCGATCACCGAGCCGACCTTCGTCGAGGAGAGGGCGACCAGGGCTCCCGCGGGCAGGAAGGCGAGCGCGGTCTCCAGGGCGGACCAGCCGAGCAGCGACTGGAAGTACTGCGTGGCGAGGAACTGGAAGGACACATAGCCGCCGAAGAACGTCATCGCGCCGAGCTGCGCCCGCAGCTGGGGCCCGGAGCGCAGGACGCCGAGGCGGATCAGCGGGCTCGCGGAGCGCAGTTCGATGCGGACGAAGACGGCGAGCAGCACGGCGGTGGTGAGGAAGGAGAGGAGCGTGCGGGCCGACGCCCAGCCGGCCTCGGGGGCCTCCACGACGGTGAAGACGAGCAGCAGCATGGCGGCTGTGCCGGTGACGGCGCCCGGTATGTCGTACCCGCCCTTGTTCTGCTCGCGGGCGCTGCGCGGGATCAGCTTGAGGCCGGCGATCAGGGCGAGGAGCGCGATGGGCGCGGGCAGCAGCATGGTCAGGCGCCAGCTGGCCTCGGTGAGCAGGCCGGACAGGACGAGGCCCATGGAGAAGCCGGTGGCGGCGCAGGTGGTGTAGATGGTGAGCGCGCGGTTGCGGACCGGGCCCTCGGCGAACGTGGTGGTGATGATCGACAGGCCGGCGGGGGCGGTGAAGGCGGCGCTCAGCCCCTTGATGAACCGGCTGGCGATCAGCAGCGGCCCGGAGTCGACGAAGCCGCCGAGCAGTGAGGCGAGCGCGAAGACGGCGAGCGCGATGAGGAAGACGCGGCGGCGGCCGAGCAGGTCGGCGGCGCGTCCGCCGAGGAGCAGCAGCCCGCCATAGCCGAGGATGTAGCCGCTGACGACCCACTGGAGGGTCGAGGTGGTCAGGTTCAGTTCGGAGCCGATGGAGGGCAGGGCGACGCCCACCATCGATACGTCGAGCGCGTCGAGGAACATCGCGGCGCAGAGCACCAGCAGGGTGCCCCACAGGCGGGGGGTCCAGCGCTCCGGGGACGCGGAGACAGCCGTGAGCGGAGAAGTCATGCGCAGCAAGATACATGCACATGCATTGACTGCAAGTGCATTTAATTACGATGCAACAAAAAGGGTGCTTTCTGCTACCGTCACATGTCATGGCGGCGAAAACGGCCGAGCAGGGGCTCGTGGATCAATGGCGGGACATCCTCGCGGTGCATGCGCGCACACTGTGCGAACTCGACCGTGAGCTGCATCCGCACGGCCTGGGGGCGAGCGACTTCGAGGTCCTCGACGTCCTGGCCGAGGGGACCTCGGACGACGGCGGCTGTACGTTCCGCGTCCAGGAGATCTCCGCGCAGGTCCACCTGAGCCAGAGCGCGCTCTCGCGTCTCATCGGGCGCCTGGAGAAGGACGGCCTCGTCGAGCGCGGCATGTGCAGCGAGGACCGGCGAGGGGTGCGGGTCTCCCTGACCGACAAGGGGCGCGAACTCCACCGCGAGGTGCGGCCGTTGCAGCGGGCGGTGCTCAGGCGGATGCTCGCCGGCTCCGAGTGCGGCGCCGGCCCCAAGCCTGGCCCCAAGCCCGACTCCGCCTGAACCCGCCGCTGCCGGCCGCGGGTCAGCGCATGACGATGGCGGACCTCTCCCGCCACAGCGCGGCGAGTGAGTGGTCGCCGGTCACCTGGGGGAACGGCAGCCGGTTCCACAAGGCCAGATAGAGCCGCCCGGCCGGGCCGGAGATCTCGCAGTCGGCCGGGGCCGTGGCGCCGCGCTCCGTGACGGGCGGCCCCTCGGAGAGCCGTACGGTCCAGACCCGCTCATCGGCCGTGTCCGTCGCCCGCACCCGCAGCACCCGCGGGACGGCGCTGCGCACCTGGCTCTTCTCCCGCGCGTGGAAGCCGAGCAGCAACTCCTCGATCCCGTCCACGGCGAACTCGACGGCGACCGGCGACGGCGCGCCGCCGCGCGCGGACTCGGCGTCGACCCGGTGGACGGTGGTCTCGTTCGCCTGCCGCCGGGCCCAGAAGGCCAGCGGTGAGGGAGCGGGCAGGAAGGTCCAGCAGGTGACGTCGGGCGGCGCGGTGGTGAGCGTGTCGACCAGCGCGGCGTGGCCTTCGCGGAACCAGTCGAGGAGCGCCGTGCCGTCCAGTTCGGGCAGCTCCCCGCCGAGCCGGAACTCGGTCCGCCGCTCGGTGATGAACGCCGCCGCCCAGCGGTGCACCATCCCGGTGTGCCGCAGCAGCTCCCGCACCTCCCAGTCCGGGCAGGTGGGCACCTTGGCGTCGGGCTCCGCCTGTTCGGCGGCCCGGGCGAGCAACTGTCCTTCGGCGCTGATCACTTGGATGTAGCGGGAAATGTTCATGCGGAGAGTCTGTCGGATGGAGTGCGGTCGAACCCGGGCCTCCGGAAGATGTCAGACCGTTTCCGTATGGCCCACGTCCTCCGTGTGTGGCGTATGAGCCGTGAGGGTCGCGTGTTCCGTGCGCCGCGTCGCGAAGCCGATGCAGGCGGCGACCCCTGCCAGCACGGCGACGCTCGTCAGTGCCGTCGGCAGGGAGTACCAGTCCGCCATGAAGCCGATGAGCGGCGGCCCCACGAGCATGCCGCCGTAGCCGAGCGTGGACGCGGCGGCGACCCCGCCGGGACCGGCCAGCGCGCCCGCGCGCTCGACCGCCACGGGGAAGATGTTGGCGAGCCCGAGCCCGGTGACGGCGAAGCCCGCCAGGGCGAGACCCGTCGAGGGTGCCAGGGCACCCAGCAGCATCCCGGCGCACGCCGTCGCGCCGCCGCCGACCACGGTGCGGGTGCGGCCGAGCCGTTCGAGGAGCGTGGTGCCCATCAGGCGGCCGACGGTCATGGCGAGGGCGAAGCACGCGTACGCCGCGCGCCGGCGACCCCTGGGTGCGCGTGCAGGTCCTGCTCCAGGTGCAGCGGGCCCCAGTCCGCGATGGCGCCCTCGCCGTACGCGGTGCACAGCGCGATGAGGCCGAACACGAGGACGAGGGCGCGGGTACGGGGGTCCATGCGGGGCGTGCTGCGGCCTCGCGCGGCGGTTGTGGCGGTCCGCGGCTTCGGCTTCGGCTCTGACCGCGGCTTCGGCTTCGGCTGTGCGGCGGCGTGTGCCCGTGTCCGGTCCGCCGCCCCGTACCGCAGCAGCGTGGGAGCCGTCACCGCGGTGATCGCCAGGCCGATGACGGTGATGCCGAGGAGGTGGGGGGTGGGGGAGAGATGCCCCGCGACGAGGCCGCCGAGACCCGAGCCGAGCATGCCGCCCAGGCTGAACGCCGCGTGGAAGCTGGGCATCACGGGCCGCCGCAGCGCGCTCACCAGGTCGACGGCGGCGCTGTTCATCGCCACGCTGATACCGCCGTACGCGGCCCCGAAGAAGAGCAGGACGAGCCCGAGTGCCGGCACGGAGTCCGTCAGCGGCGGCAGCGCGACGCTCAGCGGAAGCAGCACACCGCAGGCCACGGTGACCGGGATGTTGCCGTAGCGCTCGCAGAGCCGCCCGGTCAGCGTCATGGTCACCACCGCGCCGGCCGAGACGGCGAGCAGCGCCAGCCCGAGCTGACTCGCCGAGGCGCCGGTCTGTTCCTTGATGGCGGGGATGCGGACGACCCAGCCGGCGAAGACGAAGCCGTCGAGGGCGAAGAAGACGGTGAGCGCCGCGCGCAGGCGGCGGAGGCCGGGTGCGGTGGGCCGCGACGCTGCGGTCCCGAGTTTGTTTAGTGGCGGCACAAAGTCAGGGTAGAGGTGTGCGCCGGCGGCGTACAAGACGGTTTGACTGCCCAGGAGGTTTGACGGCCCAGGCGGTCCGACGGTTAAGACGGTTCGACGGCCCGGGCGGTTCGACGGCCCGGGCGGTTCGACGGCTCAGGTGGTCCGACGGCCCCGAAGCGGAACGAGCGGATGAAGCGGGAGCGGCGATGCCGTGTACGGATCATGGGAGACTCGCCCTCATGAACGGCAAGGCTGACCCCCGTGCCGCGGGGGAAGTGACCACGCGTACCCGCCTGGAGCGAGGGCGCGGCGCGCTGGGTCCCGCGCTCGAACTGGTCCACACCGGGCGCGCCCCGACCCGTGCCGTGCTCACCGCCGAGCTTGGCGTCACGCGTGCCACGGCGGGTGCCGTCGCCGCCGAGCTGGAGGCGCTCGGCCTGATCCGCATCGACGCCAGGCCGAGCGCCGCCGCGGGATCGCAGGGCAGGCCCTCGCACCGGCTCTCCGTCGCGGAGGAGGGGCCCGTCGCGCTGGCGGCGCAGGTGCACGCCGACGGATTCCGGGCCGCGCTCGTCGGGCTCGGCGGGCGCACCGTCGCGACCGCCCCCGGCTGCGAGACCGTCGACGCCGACCCCGCCCAGGTCATCGGCTCCGTGGTCGACGCGGGCGCGCAACTGCTGCGGGAGACCGGCAGGCGCTGCGTGGGGGGCGGGTCTCGCGGTGCCGTCCGCGGTGGCGGAGCCGGAGGGCACCGCCCTCAATCCACTGCACCTGGCGTGGCCCGCGGGCGCGCAGGTCCGGGAGATCTTCACCGAGCGCGTGCGCGCCGCGGGCATCGAGGGACCGGCCTTCGCGGGCAACGACGTGAACCTCGCCGCCCTCGCCGAGCACCGGCACGGCGCGGGCCGCGGTGCGCGCGACCTGCTGTGCGTGGCGACCGGCCACCGCGGCGTCGGCGGCGCCCTGGTCCTCGACGGCCGCCTGCACACCGGGAGTTCGGGCCTCGCCCTGGAGGTCGGCCACCTCACGGTGAACCCCGAGGGGCGCCCCTGCCACTGCGGCGGCCGCGGCTGCCTGGACGTCGAGACGGACCCGCTCGCCTTCCTCACCGAGGCGGGCCGCGAGCCGGGCCCCGAGGGGCTGCTTCGTGCAGGCGCTCGGCGCTGCTCCGGGACGCGTACGCGGGCCCGGCCGCGGGGGCGGGGCCGGCGGATTCGGCCGTACGGTCCGCGGATCATCCGGCTGTGCGTTCCGCGGCCGAGGCGTTGATCGACCGGCTCGGTCTGGGCCTCGCGGGGCTCGTCAACATCCTCAACCCGGACCGGATCATCCTGGGCGGCCTGCACCGCGCCCTCCTGGAGGCAGACCCCGAGCGGTTGCGTGCCGTCGTCGCGGACGGCAGCCTCTGGGGACGCAGCGGCAGCGTGCCGATCCTCGCCTGCACGCTGGACCACAACAGCCTGGTGGGAGCCGCCGAGCTGGCCTGGCAGCCCGTGCTCGACGACCCCCTCGGGGCGCTCGGCTAGACCGCCTCGGGCACCTCACGCGAGGCCTGCCGCCCGGCTTCGGCCGACACAGCCGCTGGCGACACTGCCTCTGCCGACACCGCCGCGTCCGGCACCGCTTCTACCGTTCGCGCCCCGGCCCGGCGGCGCAGCGCGTCCGGCAGGAGCGTGACGAGGCCGAGCGCGGCGCGCACGCGCCGATCCACAGCGGTGCCCGCAGCCCGAAGGCGTCGATGGCGGGACCGCCCACGGACGTGGCGATGATGATGCCGAGGGTGATGAACGACGAGTGGACGGTGTTCACCAGCGGCCGGGCGTTGCCGGCGCGCTGGACGCGGGTGACCAGGGCCGGGTTCATGGTGACGCCGACGAGGCCGATGCCCAGCATCATCACGACGGCGGGCACGGCCAGTCGGGCGAGGAGCGCGAACCCGGTGAGGAAGGCGAGGTTCAGCGCGAGACCGACGACGAGTACGGGGATGGTGCGGCGGTCCGCGAGCCGCCCGACGACCGTGTTGCCGACGACGGTGGCAGCGCCGTACGCGATGAGCAGCACCGGAACGATGCCGGTGGAGAAGCCCGTGATCTCCGTGAGGATCGGGTTGAGGTAACTGAAGGCGGAGAAGGTGGCGCCGATCACGAAGGTGCTGGTGGTGAGGGTGAGCCACAGCCGCGGGTTGCGGAAGGTGCTCAGCTCCTGGCGCAGCCCGCCGCTCTCCTCCGCGTCCCCGTCGGCACTCGGCACTCCGGCGAGCGTGGCCAGGGCGGCGAGCACGGTCAGGACGGTGATGGCCCAGAACGCGGCACGCCAGCCGAGGTGTTCACCGATGACGGTGGAGAGCGGCAGGCCGAGCAGGGTGCCCAGCATCAGCCCGTTAAGGGCCACGGCGACGGCGCGCCCGCGTACTTCGGGCCGGGTCAGCCGGGAGGCCAGGGAGATGGAGACGCCGAAGAAGGCCTGGGAGGCGATACCGGTGAGGATGCGGGCCACGAGCATCGTGCGGTAGTCGGGCGCGAGCGCGGCGAGCACGTTCCCGGCGAGGAAGATGCCGAACAGCAGGAGCAGGGCGGACTTCTGACGCACCTTCAGCAGGGCGATCGTCAGGAAGGGGCCTCCGAAGGCCATCGCGGCGGCGAAGGCGGTGATGAGGTAACCGATCTCGGGGATCGTGGCGTCCAGCCCCGCGGCCATCTGGGGCATCAGTCCTGCGACCACGAACTCACTGGTCACCATGGCGAAAATGCCTAGGGCCAGTACGTATACGGCACGGGGCATGGTGGTGTGCTCCTGTCGGAAGAATTGTTTTAGATGGGTCGGTACAAAACGAAGGCGTGAAACGTGAAGGCGGTGTGCGAGGAGGCATGACGAGGGTGTGCGGGGAGGTGTGCGTGAAGGTGGGGCGGCAGCGTGGCGGCCCCGGGTGTCGCTAGCGGGGGAGCAGGGCGTCGAGCGCGGTCTCCGCGATGCCCTCCAGGGTGGCCCGGTCGGCGCCGCCCTGTGCGGCCACGCGCATGCCGCCGATGGCGGCGTTGACGTAACGGGCCAGCGTGTCCGCGCCCCGCTCGGCCGTGATGTCGCCGGCGCGCTGGCCGGAGCGGATCGCGGTGTGCAGCATGGTGAGCCGCACCGCGAGGTCCCGCTCCAGCATGGCGCCGCCTCGGGGTCGCGGGCGGCCAGCTCGACGGTCGTGTTGACGGTGAGGCAGCCGATGCTGTGCCCGTCCTTGCGGTGCTCGAACTCGCCCTCGACGATCAGGGCGAGGAGGGCGCGGACGCGCTCCAGGCCGGAACGCTCCACGTCCTCCAGGATGTCGAGCTGCCGGGCGTTCATGGTCTCCATGTAGCGGGCCAGGGCGCGCCGGAACAGGTCGTGCTTGCTGCTGAACGTGTTGTAGATGCTGCTGCGGCCCAGGCCGGTGGCTGCGCACAGGTCCTGGGTGGAGGTGGCCTCGTAGCCGTTCTCCCAGAAGGCGTGCATCGCCGCGTCCAGGGCCCGCTCCTCGTCGAAAGTCCTCGGTCGGGCCATGAGGCAACCGTACCGGTTTTGGAACGTGCGGTGCAATACGGTTTAGGGGTCCGCGTCCGCTCGGTCGGCTAGTCGGCGGTTGGCTCGGCGCCCTCGCGTTCACCGGCGCTGACCAGCCCTGTCTCGTACGCGACGATGACGGCCTGGACGCGGTCGCGGAGGCCGAGCTTGGCGAGGATGCGGGCGACGTGCGTCTTGACGGTCGTCTCGGCCAGGTGCAGGCGGGCGGCGAGTTCGGCGTTGCTCAGCCCCCGGGCCAGCAGGCCGAGAACCTCCAGTTCGCGCGGGGTGAGCGAGGCGAGGTCGCGGTGGAGGGCGGTGGTGTCGCCCCCTTGCCGGGTGAACCTCTGCACGAGACGGCGCGTGATGGCGGGCGCGAGGAGGGCGTCGCCGGTACGGACCGTGCGGACGGCCGCGGTCAGCTGCTCGGGGGTGACGTCCTTGAGGAGGAAGCCACTGGCCCCCGCGGACAGCGCCGCGTAGACGTAGCGGTCGAGGTCGAAGGTGGTGAGGATGATGACGCGCGGTGCGTCCGGGGCGCCGGCGAGGATGCGGCGGGTGGCCTCCAAGCCGTCCATCTCCGGCATCCGGACGTCCATCAGGACCACGTCGGGAAGCGTCCGGCGTGCCGCTTCGACCGCCTCGGCCCCGTTGGTCGCCTCGGCGACGACATCGATGCCGTCCGCACCGAGGATCAACCGGAATCCGGTGCGCACCAGCGTCTGGTCGTCGGCGAGGAGCACCCGCAGCGGCTCGGTCATGGTGTCTCCAAGGGGATCAGGGCCTCCACGCGGAAGCCTCCGGTGAGGCGCCGGCCGGTGGTCAAGGTCCCGCCGTGCACGGCGAGACGCTCACGCAGGCCGATGAGGCCCCGCCCGCTTCCGGAACCCGCGCCCGACTGCCACCGGTGTCGGTGACTTCCACCCGCAGCCGCCGCGGGCCGTACTCGACGGTCACGGCGGCGGTGGCGCCGGACGCGTGCTTCACGGTGTTCGTCAGGGCTTCCTGCACCACGCGGTAGGCGGCGAGTTCGAGGCCGGGCGGCAGGGGGCGGGGCGGGCCGGTCACGGTCAGGCCGACGGGCAGCCCGGCGTCCCGGACCCGCCAGACCAGCGCGTCCAGCCGGTCCAGGCCGGGCTGCGGGGCCAGTTCCACCGCCGTGCCCGGTGGTGTCCGCGCCCGCCTCCGCCCCCGCGTCCTCGTCGGCCATGGTGAGCAGCCCCATGACGTGCCGCAGTTCGGTCATGGCCGCCCGGCCGCCCGCCGCGACGGCGAGCAGCGCCTCACCGGCCTGCTCGGGAGACGTATGCATGATCTTGCGGGCGGCGCCCGCCTGGATGATCATCACGCTGACGTTGTGCGTGACGACGTCGTGCAGTTCGCGGGCGATCCTGGCCCGCTCGTGCTCGACGGCCCGGCGCAGCGCCTCGGACTGTTCGCGGCGCAGGGTATCGAGCCGGGCGCGGCCCTCGTCGGTCCGGAGTTTCCAGGTCCGCAGGCCGACGGCGGCCACGGCCATCGGGACCAGGATCAGCAGCGCGATGTATTCGTTGGGGACGATCGGCGTCACCGAGTTCCCCGAGGTGCCGATCAGGACGACCGACAGGGGCAGCGCCACCAGGGTCGCCATCCGGTACGGGCTGTACACGGCGGCGCTGTAGACGGCGATGACGAACGCGTAGAACGTCAGCCGCATGACGCTCTGCGGAGTCGCCAGCGTCGCGGCCGTCACGACGCACAGCACGGCGAGCGGAAAGCGGCGCCGCAGCGCCAGGGCGCCCGAGGCGAGGGCCGCGAGGGTCACCATGAAGGCCATGCCGCCGGGGCCGGACGGGCGTGGCACGACTCGTTCCACGCCGGGTGCGACCTCCCGGATCACGACGTTGTCGGCGTTGTCGACGCCGTAATAGACGGTGACGACCCCGAGCACCAGCGCCACCACCGTGTCGAACTGCCATTCACGCCGGGCGAGTCGCAGCGGCGCACCGCTCGCGAGCCCCGCGTCGGCGCCGCGGACCGCCCGGCGAGAACCTTCCCGCAACCGCTCCAACGTCGTACGTACGTCCATCACCGGATCATTGTCGCCGCCGCGCCGATCCGCGGAGTCCCTCCCGGTGGGCATTCCCGCGCACCGGATACACCGCCGCCGCTTCGCGGGGATGACGTCCGGGGAGGACGCGCGCGGAGATCGTCCCGGTGCGGTACCGCAATGGGTTCGGGCGGGCGACGCGGGCGGGCCGGGCCCTCTCCTAGCGTTCACGCAGCCAACCGCACGGAGCCGAGGAGCCATTCATGACCATGCCAGTGATCGAACTGTGCGGGGTGAGCCGCCGGTACGACGACGGGCCGCCCGCTCTGCACGAGGTGTCGCTGACCGTGCGGCCCGGCGAGGCCGTCGCCCTCCTCGGCCCTTCCGGCAGCGGCAAGTCCACGCTGCTCAATCTGGTCGCGGGCCTGGACCGGCCCGACGCGGGGACCGTCACCGTGGACGGCGTACGGGTGGACAAGCTGGGCGAAGCCGGTTCGGCGGTCTACCGGCGGTCGAAGATCGGCATGGTCTTCCAGTTCTTCAACCTCCTCGACGACCTGACCGTCACCGACAACGTCGTCCTGCCCGCGCGCCTCGCCGGCATGGCGCGTCGTGAGGCGGACCGCAGGGCGGCGGAACATCTCGAACTCCTCGCCATCGACCGGCACGCCCGCGCCCACCCGGGGCGCTCTCCGGTGGCGAGCGGCAACGGGTCGCCGTGGCACGGGCGTTGATGAACCGGCCGGCGCTGCTTCTGGCCGACGAGCCGACCGGGGCGCTGGACACGGCGGCGGGACAGGACGTCAGCAGGCTGCTCCGCGGCCTCAACGCCGAGGGCCAGACCATCGTCGTCGTCACCCATGACCTGGCGCTGGCCCGGTCGTGCACGCACCGCACGGTCCGGATCGCCGACGGCAGGATCGTCGCCGACGGCAGGAGCGTCGAGGACGCCCGCTCGCAGGCGGCGGTCGCCCCGGAGGCCGCCGCCTGGCAAGCCGTCACGCCGGTGAACGTAGCGCCGGCGAACGTCACTTCGGCGAATGTCACTTCGGAGGACGTCCGATGAGCGCGCTCGGCAAGGTGGTGCGCTCGGGCGTGGAACGGCGCCGGGTGCAGACGCTGGTGATCGGGCTCGCCACGATGATGGCGGTGGCCGCCTCCGTCCTCGGCGGATCGCTGCTCGTGGTCTCGGGCGCGCCTTTCGACGCCGCCTTCACCAAGCAGCGCGGCGCCCATCTGTCCGTGCGGTTCGACGCGGGCAAGGTCAGTGCCGGGCTGCTGTCGAAGACCAAGGAAGCCGAAGGGGTGAGCGGTACGGCCGGGCCGTTCCGTACGACGACGTTCACCCCGAGTCGGCCGGGGCGGGACCCGGGGGGCCGCTGACCGTGGTCGGTCGCGGGAAGCCCGGCGGGGACGTGGACGAGGTGGCCCTGCTCGACGGGCGGTGGCCCACGCGCTCCGGGGAGATCGCGCTGTCCGCGGACGCCCCGCTCCTTCCGGCCCTGGGCATGAAGATCGCCTTTCCCGAACTGTCCGGCGGGCCGACGCTGACGGTGGTCGGTGTGGCCCGCTCGGTCACCCGCACCGCCGACGCCTGGGTGGTCCCGTCCCAGATGACGGCGCTCACCGAGCCCGGCAGCGGCGGGCACCAGATGCTCTACCGCTTCACCGACGCGGGCACCGCCGCGCAGATCAGCGCGGGCGTCAAGGCCGTGACGCGGTCCCTGCCGACGGGAGCGGCCGTCGGCGACCAGTCATGGCTCACTGTCAAGAAGGCCGCCGAGCAGGACACCGCGCTGTACGTGCCGTTCCTCATCGCGTTCGGCGCGCTGGGCCTGGTGATGTCGGTGCTCATCGTCGGCAACGTCGTCGCGTCCGCCGTCGGCACCGCGACACGCCGCATCGGCATCCTCAAGGCCGTCGGCTTCACACCGCCCCAGGTCATGCGGGCGTACGTGGGCCAGGCGCTGATCCCGGCCGCCGCGGGTACGGTCCTCGGCGTTCTCGCCGGCCACCTGCTCGCCGTCCCCGTGCTGGCCGAGACCGGGGAGGTCTACGGCACCTCGTCCCTGGCCGTCGCCCCCTGGGTCGACCTGACGGTGATCGCCGGGGTGCTCGGGCTCGTCGCGGTGACCGCGTGCGCGAGTGCCTGGCGGGCGGGACGGCTGCGACACGGTCGACGCGCTCGCCGTCGCCGCGGCGCCGCGGCGGGGCGTGGCCGGT